>JAACFM010000002.1 GCA_009937445.1 Gammaproteobacteria bacterium
CGACTGTGAGATGAGTTACATGACCGACTGTCGGGATGCTGGTGGTACGCCCATGGATTCGACTGTGGGTCGTGGAGAAGCCATGGGCGTACCACCAGCATCTTTGCGATCAGATCGTGACCATCACAGTTAAGTCCCCGGCGGCATCAAAGGTGGCAACGGACTGGCTGTTGTCGCCTCAACGTCTTCGCTCAAGACGCTGATAGATCGCAGGTTCTTGGCGAGCGAACTACCATCCCACTCGTCGCCTCCGTTGCTGTAGCTGCTCGCCGATAAGGCACGCAGTTCATCCGATAGTGGTGCCGAAACTCTTTTTGCAATGTCGCCAATATTGCGCGGCGCATCATCGGGCCATTGCAAGCGGCCCCAGTCGATCAGGGCTGCGCGAACGCCAGCCTTGTCGCCCGCAGCGGCGGCCTTTCTTGCTGCCTTGACGAATTTGGCCTGTTGCTTGTAGACCGGTGGAGGGGCAGGTTCCTTCGGCGCTTTTTTCTGACCGCCCGTTGACCACCACCAGGCGAACAGCGTCAGTAACCAGACGCCAGCAAGGAGTTGTGCAACACGCTTCCAAAAACCGTCCGGGGCCGGTTTTGTTTCCTTTTCCGCGGCCTCATCGGGTGCATCGACCACCGCTGCGACAGGCGGTGGCGCAACCGGCAGGTCCATCGCTTCAATGTCAATCGTTCGAGCCGGCAGAGTCGCTACACGCCATTCGCCCGCTTCAATATCCCACCACGGAATCACCAGTTCAGGCACCTCGACCAGTCCACCGCGAACGCCAATCATTGCGTACTGGTCTCTGCGAATGCCGCGAATGCCCTCTGCCTCAAAGATGCGGCTGAGGTCAGGCTTGTCAGGGTACACATTCATCCCGTCGATGGTCGGTGGATCAAAGGCCGGTATTTGCGTTTCTATCTGGCCCAGCGCACTGATCGTGACCTTCCGGGTTACGGGCTCTCCGGCTTTTACTTCATTCGGTTCTCTTGACCATTCTTCGCTTAGTTGAACATCCCGGGCCGGCAACCAGACCGCATCAGGATAGTCAGCAGGTGCCGCGGGAATCGGCAATACCGTGACCGTGTGTGCGTCGGATTCAAAAACCTTTCGACCGGTGATCCGCCCATCTCGCAAAACGCGCGCTTCGAATCTTGCCGGCGAAATCGAAATCTCACCACTTGCCTGAGGATAGATCGCGAGAACACGTTCGATAACGTTATACGCACGGCCGTTTAAAATAGCCTCGTAACTGCGCTCATCACCGGCGCGCTCGATCAAGACTTCGGCACCGCTGATAACCGGGTCTCGCCGTCCTTCCTGACGCGTCGCAACCGCTCGATAGACTTTGAATCGATACAGAATCTGCGACTGCACATACGCTTCAGCTTGATCAACTTCGCTCGTAATGAAGACGTCTGCTTCACCCGGTGGCGCGTTCGTCGGTTCATTAATCATTATTGTGATCGGCTCGCTCTTGTCGTTACCGACGATCACTGCGGGAATCACCTGCTTGCCAGTCGACTTGGCCATCAGTGTGATTGTCCATGTCCGACTGCGACGTATTTGACCGTTAATGATCGAGGTGTTGCTGAGCTGACTGAGTTGACCGCGATAAAACTTCTCATCAAGCACGGAAAGATCGGGCTCTATGTCGATGTTGGAATCAACCATGATTTCGAGCACGAATGACTCGTTGAGATCGACAGAGGGCCGGTCTACGCGCGCAGTAACCTCTGCTCTGGCACCCGCAGCGAACGCGAGTAGCGCGCACAATCCCAAGAGTATTTTGCGGATCACCTTGCCATTAAGCATTACCACGGTTGTACCTCGTTATCTGGCCACACATTGTTTCCGTCCTGATCTTTGCCTGAACGTTGGTATTGATGTCTGAATTTTCGGCGCAGCAGACCGCCCGGATCATCCGGGATGCGACGCAGCCACTGCTCCATCGCCTGCTCCTGCTCCTGTTGCTGCCTGAGTTCGGCGAGCTCGGCCTCCGACATCTGCTGCGGCTTCTCGCCAGGCTCGGCCTCTTCAGCCGCACGCTGCAACTCTTCCTGCAACGCCTTCATGTCTTCTTCGCTCATTTCGTCGCTGTCGGACGGGTCGCCTTCCTGTGAATCGCTGTCGGACTGCGACTCACCCTCTTCACCCTGCTGGTCCGACTGATTTTCAGAATCAGACTGCTCGCCTTCTCCACCCGGGTTTTCGCTCGATTGCTGATCATCGCCCTGGTTCTGTTGTGCTTGTTCCTGCTGGTCCTTGAGACTTTTTACGAGCTCGAGGTTATACGCTGCATCCTCGTTGTCCGGTTCGATGTCCAGCACCTGTTCGTAGCTGTCGATGGCGGCATCAAGCTCGCCCTGAAGCGCCATGGCATTGGCCAGATTGTAGAGATTGCGAGTGTCGTCACTCTCGGCAAACAGCTTGGCGCTGCCGGCGTAGTCACCTGCCCGATAGTCGGCGACTGCCTGCCAGTCCCGGTTTTCGAACAAGGCTGCTGCTTCACCGGCATTGCCTGCATCCAGCTCCCGCTCTGCCTGCTGGTCCTTGTTGAGCCACAGATCGGCCCACGACGCTGCCTGCGCCGGCTGCGGCAACGGCACGATGAAAACCAACGCGACAAGCACCCAACCGCGTCGAAACGCCAGCGCTGCCAGTGGCAGCAACAGCAGCAAGAGCCAGGGCCCTTCTTCACGCCAGCGATCGGTTGCCAGAGCGTCATCGCTGATGGTCACACCGCCGGAAACTTCTCCGGACAGCAAGGTATCGAGGTCGCGATCATCCGTGGAAATCCGCGCGTAGCGACCGCCGCCAATGCCAGCCAGCGACCGCAACCCTCTCTCTTCCAGCCTCGGTACTGCGATCTGGCCCCGGTTGTCGGTCACAAACCCTCCGCTAGCCCGGGGAATCGGCGCACCTTCGGTGGTTCCTACGCCCAGAATAGACAGTGAATAACCTGCGGATTTGAGCTCCCGAGCCGCCGCTTCTGCCGCGGGTGATGAACCACCATCAGTAATCAACAGCACCTCACCGAATCCGGCACTCGCCTGATCCAGTAGTTGCCGGCCCTTGGCGATAGCAACTTCCGGGTAACTTCCCCGGCTCGGCATGATGTCGGTTCCGAGGCTGTTCACGAGCGCCGCTATGGTGTCGTTATCGTTCGTCAGCGGGGTGACGGTGAATGCATTCGCCGAATACACCAGCAATGCCGTCTGACCGCTCTCGCGGCGATCCAGCATATCCAGAATCTTGAGTTTTGCGCGCCGCAAACGGCTGGGAGCGACATCCTGTGCATCCATGGAGCGTGACAGATCAAGGGCGAGGACGAGCGCTTGCTCGGCACGAAAAACCGGTTGTTCGATACGTTGCCAGGCCGGTCCGGCAAGTGCGGTCAAGGCGATAACACCGCCGATACCCATCAGCCACCAACGATAGTCTGTGCCGCGGCCCGGATCGCGCGACAGGACAAACGGCATCAGCGCCGGATCGATGACCGACTGCCAGTTGCCCGAGCCCAGCTTACCGCGGGCCAGGAGTACGGCGATGACGACGATAAGTGGAATTGCGAACAGCCACTCAGGGCGTAACCAATGGAATTCAGCTGCCATTGACGTGCACCTCGCGGGACCAGCGCAGTGCCAGGCGCTGCAGAAGACTGACGAGGCTCATGAGAATAACGAGACCGACAGCGGCGGCAAGGGGATAGAAATAGTAGGATTTCACCGGCCGGAAACCCGATTCCGGCTCCTCAACCGGTTCCAGTTCGTCGACGAGCTTGTAGATGTCCTGCAGGCTGGCTGTATCGGTGGCGCGAAAATATCGACCGCCGGTCAGGGCCGCGATTTCCGTCAATGTGTCTTCGTCAAGATCAGCGGAAGGATTGATCCGGCGTCGGCCACCGATCAAAGACGCGACTTCAAGTTGCTCGGCACCGATGCCTATCGTGTAAATTCGCAGGCCGACCTGCTGCGCCAGCTCGGCGGCTTTTATGGGCTGCACCTCACCGGCTGTGTTGGCGCCATCGGTCAGCAGAACCAGCACCTGGTCGCCTTCGTCTTTTTCCTGTTCATGCACACGACGAACCGCCAGCGTTATTGCATCACCGATCGCCGTTTTCTCCCCGGCAAGACCAATGAAAGCCTCCATCAACAGGATGTTGACGGTCTCCCTGTCCAGCGTCAGGGGCACCTGCAGGTAGGCCCGCTCACCAAACAGGATCAGGCCGATCCGGTCGCCCTCGCGACGCTCAATGAAGTCGCTGGCAACGGCTTTGGTGGCCGTCAGTCGATCGACACGGCGTCCGCCGAGTTCGAAATCCTTCTGATCCATGCTGCCAGACAAGTCGACGGCTAGCATCAGATTGCGACCCGCAACCGGCACGTCGAGTTCTTCACCGATTCGTTCTGGCCGGGCCGCGGCGAGCACCAGCAGGAGCCAGGCAATCGTGGCCAGCCAGAAACGCCAGTTGAGCAGCTGCTCTCTTCCTGACCTGTCCTTTAGTGTGGAAAAACTGTCGACATTGGGTACGCGCAGGCCCGCCTCGGACAAGCCTTTCGCTTCCGGCAGAAAATGGCGAAGGATCAGCGGCAGCGGCAGCGCAAGTAACGCCAACGGCCAGGCCAAAGACCACATCAGCTTGCTCCTCCAACAGGCGTTACAAGACGCATTTTCACGGCAGCCAGCATCGCGTTGACATCAACATCGCTGAAGTCACCTTGCGGATTGCGGTACGGCAGCTGCAGCAGACTCTTACCGCCTTCGGTGTGAAAGTACGGCACCGGCAAGCCACGATCCAGCCACGCCAGCCAGGATTCCCCCGTCAGTCCGGCAACCTCGTGTCTTGGCGCATACGCCAGCATGCCGCGCCGCAACAGTTCGGAAAGTTGCTGGCCGAGCAGCACCGGATTGCGGTGCGTGAGGTAGTCAGCTTCAACCCGTGCCAGTGATCGAACCGCATAACGTCGAGGCGCGTTGAACTGGTAGTGCCGCCACGCCTTTAGTAACAGCCAGCCAATCCCTGCTATAGCGAGCGCGATGAGGAACCACCAGCCCGGCGCCAGCGGCCACCAGCCGACGGGGTCAGGCAAATGCAGATCGCGCAAGGGAAGTTCGCTCGGATCCATAAGCTAGTGACTTCGGCGTCCGAGCGCGGCTTGCAGAGTGGATACGGGATCGTCGTCTGTCGACATGGGCATCAGGTGCACACCGTAGCGCTGACAAAAAGCCTCCAGATCCTGCGATCTTGTCGCGAACTCGTTTTCATAGTCTCGTCGTGCTGCTTGAGCGAAGGTGTCGATCGCCATTTCATCATCGGGCGATACGATGCGGTACCGACCCGGCGGCGGTAACTGCCGCTCGAGCGGATCATTCATAAAAACGGCCAGAACCTCGTTATGGCGAGCAACGCTCGACAGGTACGACTGCGCGGCGCGATCAAACCCTATGAAGTCGCTGATGACCACGATCAGGCTGCCCGGCCGCGCCACACGCCGTAGCGCGGACATCGCCTGCACAAAGGGATCAGAGACTTTTGTGTCGGTCTGCGCACGGGGCTCTGCACTTTTTAGGTTGGGGTCGCCCGGCCAGTCGCGGTGTTCCGCCAGTTGGTGGACGAAGCGCAATGCCGCCCGACGGCCAAGGCGTGGTTTGAGTTCGCGATGGGTGGTGTCGCCGAAAATCAGCCCGCCCAGACGGTCACCGCGGTGATGAGCCGCCCACGCCAGGAGCGCGGCAGCACGGCTCGCATTGACCGACTTGAAGCAGCCGCGTGTCGCGAAATGCATGTTCGAACGCAAGTCCACGCACACCAGAACAGGTCTTTCTCGCTCCTCGCGAAACAGTTTGGTGTAGGCGGTGGTACTCCTCGCCGTAACCCGCCAGTCGATGCTCCGCGGATCATCGCCCGGTTGATACGGCCGCGACTCATCGAACTCCATACCGCGTCCGCGAAAGCGCGAAACATACGCACCTGTCTGCAAGGAATTGACCCGCAACACATCGAGCGCAATAGCACGCGCCGGGCCATTGAGGCGAATCAGGCCAGCCTGGCTTACACTGACCGGTGACGCGTCTGCGTGAATGTGTTCCAACCGCGCCACTACGGCACTCCGACGCCATCCAGAATGCCGGCGATAATAGTGTTCGAATTCACACCATCCGCTTCGGCTTCGAAGCTCAGAACCAGTCGGTGACGTAAAACGTCCGGCGCGACCGCCTGGATATCCTCCGGCCCGACGAAATCGCGACCATCAAGCCAGGCGTGTGCCCGCGCGGCGCGATCGATACCCATGCTCGCACGTGGACTTGCACCGTACAGAACCTGGCCATCAAGGTCGGCATTCACGGCACCCGGATTACGCGTAGCGACAACAACGTTGACAATGTATTCCTCAAGTTCCGTCGCCAGATGCAGATTCAGGACGTCCTGACGCGCCGCCATCATTGACTCCATCGACAACAGCTCAGGTGGCTGAAACGCATCACGCTCACCTGACTTTGCTTCGTCACGATTCAAGACGAGGATGCGGCGCTCGTCCTCGATCGTTGGATAGCCGACTTCGACATGCAAAAGAAAGCGGTCAAGCTGTGCTTCAGGCAGCGGGTAAGTGCCCTCCTGCTCAATCGGGTTTTGCGTGGCCATCACCATGAAAAGATCTTCGAGCGGATAGCTTTGTGCGCCAACGGATATCTGTCTTTCCTCCATAGCTTCGAGCAACGCAGACTGCACTTTTGCTGGTGCACGATTGATCTCGTCGGCAAGAATCAGGTTATGAAACAGGGGCCCTTTGCGAAACTCGAATGTGCCCTCCTGCGGTCGATAGATATCGGTACCCGTCAAATCGGCTGGCAACAGGTCAGGCGTGAATTGCAGTCGGTGAAAGTCACCCTCGATGCTTTCGGCCAAAACTTTGATCGCTCGCGTCTTGGCAAGACCTGGAGCGCCCTCTACCAAGAGGTGCCCGTCACACAGCAACGCGATCAACATACGGTTGATCAGGTGGGCCTGGCCAATGATCAGCCCACTGGCATGAACCTCAAGCTGTTGGAATTGTTCTCTGACGCTCATTGATTACTCCGTAGTGTGCAGCGGCGTGCCATTCTAGAGAGGATGCGTGGTAAGACCAACCGGTCGCATCATTTTTTCCTCTTTTTTTTGCAGCTTTAAGTAGTATTAGCCCCAATTCGGACCACTGAAAAGCGATTCCATTGCATCAAACCAAGAAAAAGTCTGTTTCTGCGCAAAAATCACCGCTGCTGTGGCTGATGTTGCTCGGACCCCTGGGTGCCTGCGGCGCTCCAAGCGAGGCCGAGGTCGAAGTCGACGCAGCGTTGCCGCCGCCTGCCCGCACCTGCGGTGAACATGGGTTCGCCACGGCCTCACTATTTGGCAGTATCGAGGCAGAAATCAAGTGGTCCGCTGACGACATGGACTGCGAGAACATGCGACGCCCCAATGGTGAAGGCGTAAGAATGCGCTTCGCGGGCGATCTTTCCGGAGAGCGGTTCGCCATCATCATTGCCCTGCCCGGCCTGCAACCGGGTGACTCCGGGGTGGAAGTTCCGAGCAACGTCACCGCAACGGTCGAAGGCAGCGGACGGTTTTTCAGTACGCCGAATCTCGACTCTTGCTGGACGGAGGTAAGCTCGCAGTCGACGCTGGCCGATGACGACGGGGCACACAGCATCACCGGAACACTTTTCTGCGTAGCACCTTTGGGGGAAATCAATGGTGATGCGGCAATATCGATACCGGAATTCAGCTTTTCGGCCATCGTCAACTGGGACGAAAAATGACACCCAGACTTGCAATCGCCGTATTCGTCAGCGTGGCAATGTTGTGCATAACATCTTGTCGCGCGCCCGCTGAGACGGCGGTGGATGATGTCCCGTCGCTGGAGGGTGACTTTGAACGCGCTACATTGACGATCGAGTCTGATGACGGCCTGCGTCATGAATTCGATGTCTATCTCGCCAACACTCCTGATCAGCAGCGCCGCGGACTCATGTTTGTGCGGAAAATGCCAGAAACAACCGGCATGTTATTCACCTACGAAGACACCGCGTATCACTCGATGTGGATGAAGAACACCTACATTTCGCTCGACCTGATTTTTGCCAGACTCGACGGTTCCATCTCGTCGGTCATCCACGCGGCGCAGCCATTGTCGTTGACGTCAAGAGGCTCGATCGAACCGGTCAACTATGTGCTGGAACTGAATGCCGGCGTAGCGAGAAAACTGAATATTGGCAACCGGAGCCGGCTAATCCTGAACGCCGGTGGTGACTAAAAGCGGCCCCCAAAAAAGCGGGCCGTCTTTCTGTCCGTCGCGCTGCTTATTCGCTGCCTAGCGTGGCGGCAATCGAAGCAGCCAGGTAACTGACGTTATCAGGCGTTATACCGGCAACGTTTATGCGGCTCGAATCCACCATATAGACGCCGAACTCTTTCTTCAGCCGGGCAACCTGTTGCGCGCTGATCCCGAGAAAACAGAACATCCCTCGCGCGCGCGCAATGTGTGAAAAGTCATAGTCAGATACCTGCTCGGCCAGGGCGTCACTGAGCAGGATCTTCATCTCTCGCACCCGCTCTCGCATTTCTTCGAGTTCGATCATCCAGGCCTTGCAGAGTTCGTCGTCATGCAGAATCAGGCTGACCACTGCGGCGCCGTGGTCCGGTGGCACCGAATAGATCGTGCGCACCAGGTTGTTCACCTGACTGCTGACGATGTCCCGTGCATCGCTGTCGCTTGCCAGAAACGACAGTGTTCCCACCCGGTCGCGATACAGGCCGAAATTCTTCGAACACGACGTCGCCACTATCATTTCCGGCACTCGTCCAGCCATATGGCGAATCAGAAACGCATCGTCGTCAAGGTTGTCGGCAAATCCCTGGTACGCCATGTCGATAAATGGCAGCAGACCGCGTTCGACGATTACGTCGGCGATCGCCTTGCATTCATCCTGTGAGGGATCCAGCCCCGAAGGGTTGTGACAACAGGCATGCAAAAGAACGACGTCGCCCGCAGGTGCTGCGGAGAGCGTCGCCAGCATCTCATCGATCTTGATCACATGGTTTTCGGTATCGTAGTAAGGATACGGTTTCAGCTTGAGTCCGGCACCACCCAGCAATGGCGCGTGGTTGGCCCAGGTCGGTTCACTGGCCCACACCACTGCGTCGGGCGATGCGCGCATGATCATGCCAGCGGCCACTCTGAGCGAGCCGGAGCCACCGGGCGTCTGAATCGTAACCAGACGGTCATCAGGGGCGGCGTCCCCAAAAGTCAGTGCCTGCATCGCAGCGTTGAAGTCCGCAGCACCCGCGGTTCCGATGTAGCTCTTGCTGTCCTGAGTATCGATCAGTATTTGTTCGGCCCGCTTCACAACCTCGAGCACAGGCGTTTCGCCTGCTGCCGTTCGATACACGCCAACGCCCAGATCGATTTTCTCCGGACGCGTATCGTTCTTGTGCTCAGCGATCAACCCGAGGATCGCATCAGCCGATGCCGCCTGCAGTGATTCAAACAAGGAAATTCTCCGCTCAAGTGAGCATTATGGATATCTTTACGCGCGCATTGTACACACAAAAACGCCGGCTCAAAGGCCGGCGTTTTATGTTGCAGATGTTACTAAACTGTCAGGCTTTCGGCGCCCAGACGGAACACCAACCAGCAGCAGCAACGGCTTTGCCCGGGAAAATCTGGCAAGGTCGCCATGCGTCGCCATCGGCTCCCTGAATCAACGCGCAGTTAGCGCAGTTTTGATCAGCGGCAGGGTTTGTCCGCGCTGAGGCATCGACGGTTGACGCATCGTGCGAGTACTTCATTGCCTTCGCCATTGGATCGTCTTCCGATACGTGCGGCAAATCAGCAGCGCGCGCTTCACGGCCGGGCTGTGCGAGGCAACCAACAGCCGCAACGGCTGACAGTTGAATAAACTTACGACGAGGAATTGTGCTCAACAGAGTCTCCTTGGATATCTTGTCATTGTCTAACCGGAGTCAATTCCGGACGGCTTTAGTCTAATGCATAACGCCACGAATTCTAACCAAGTTTTATGAACGCCAGCACAACGGCGTAGGTGAGTGAATTCGCTGGGTTTTTGAGAATCATTCTCATTGCGGCGTGTAACCCGCGTCACTGGGATATACTGCGTGGCCCGAACAAGCATTCGAAGATCCAATGACCGCCAGCAGCCGCTCATTCACAGTCAAGAAAATCAGTGGAGATTCCGCAAATTCCGTGGATGATCAGGTTGCGGTTGAGGAGCCACTGGAGATTCGTCTGGGTTACAAGACGCCTGCAGGCCGCACCTCGAGCAGCGTATCGATCACGATGCGGACGCCCGGATGTGACGCCGATCTCGCCGTTGGATTTCTCTATTCAGAGTCCATAATCCGCGCCGCCAGCGATATCATGAAGGTCGAGCACACGGGTTCCGTCGCGCCCGACACGGGCAATCACAATATCGTGCGCGTCGATTTGGCGTCGGACGTACACGTTGATCTGGGCCGCTTACAGCGGCACTTTTATACGACATCCAGCTGTGGCGTGTGCGGCAAATCGTCGCTGGACGCATTGCGCGTTACTGGCGTTGAACCACTGGCCGCTGATGCAGTGATGTTCAGCAGGGAAACACTGACCGCCATGCCGGCTGCGCTGCGCGCACGCCAGCGGACTTTTGAGCAGACCGGGGGCCTGCACGCCGCGGCGGCGTTTGATTCACAAGGTGAAATTCTGGTGGTGCATGAGGACGTTGGTCGTCACAATGCGGTCGACAAAGTCATCGGAACCTTGCTGGCACGCGACCTGCTCCCCGCGAGCAAGCTTGGCCTGATGGTTTCCGGTCGAGCAAGCTTTGAGCTCATGCAAAAAACATTGGTTGCCGGTATTCCAATATTGGCAGCCGTCAGTGCACCATCCAGCCTTGCAGTGCAGCTGGCAAACGAATTTAATGTCTCGCTGGTGGGTTTTTTACGCGGCGATACTTTCAATATTTACTCCGGCGGGGAACGCATTAGCTAATGGCCAGAATTAATCATGAAACAACGAGCAAGATCGTTGCAGACTTCGGCAGCAAGCCGGAAATGCTGGTGCAGATATTGCAGACTATTGTTGGCCGCTTCGGCTGGATCCCGGAAGAGACAATTCGTCAGCTCGCTGAGGAATTAAACCTGTCTCGCGCCGACGTCCACGGCGTCGTCGAGTATTACCACGACTTCCGAACCGCGGAGCCTGGCAACCACATCGTGAAAATCTGTCAGGCCGAAGCGTGCCAGGCGATGGGCAGTCGCAAGCTAACGGACTACGCGAAAAGAACGCTCGCAATGAGCCTGCATGACACCGAGAACGACATCACGCTTGAGCCGGTGTACTGCCTCGGTAATTGCGCCCTTTCGCCCGCTGTCATGATTAACGGCAAGACGCATGGCCGGGTTGATGAGGCGCGCTTCAATGAGCTTCTCGATGACATGCGGGGTAGCGACTGATGGCCCGCACAAAGATCTATGTACCGAGAGAAACCGCCGCCATATCCGTTGGTGCGGATGAGGTCGCTCTGGCCATTGCGCAGGCAGCAAAGAAAGCTGGCGCCGATATCGAACTGATCCGCAACGGGTCATGGGGTGCATCCTGGCTTGAACCACTCGTCGAGGTCGAGGTTGATGGCGCTCGCATCGCTTATGCCAATGTATCTGCCAGTGATATCCAGAGTCTGTTCGCGGCCGACCTGCTGCAAGGTGGTCCGCACGAGCGTCGTCTGGGCCCGACCGTCGAAATTCCGTATTTGATCAATCAGGATCGCTGGACCTTCTGGCGCTGCGGCCTGATCGACCCGTTGTCCGTAGAGGACTTTGAATTACATCAGGGCTTCAAGGCCTTGAGCAAAGCGCTTGCAGAGGGCGCGGAGTCTGTTCTCGACGCTGTCATGGCATCGGGCCTGCGTGGCCGTGGCGGCGCCGGATTCCCGACCGGGATAAAGTGGCGCACTGTTGCCGACGCGCCGGGCGAGCAGAAATACATCGCCTGCAACGCGGACGAAGGCGATAGCGGTACGTTCTCCGATCGCATCCTGATGGAAAGTGACCCGATGGGCCTGATCGAGTGCATGGCGATCGCCGGCTTCGCCGTTGGCGCGAACAAGGGTTACATCTATCTCAGGTCTGAATACCCGCTGACGCATTCCATCCTGTCGCGGGCGATTGCAACGGCCCGTGATGCGGGGTGGCTGGGTAACAACATCAAAGACAGTGGCTTTGATTTCGACATCGAGCTGCACCTGGGTGCCGGTTCCTACGTGTGTGGCGAGGAAACCGCCATGCTCGAAAGCCTTGAGGGCAAAAAAGGCATCGTCCGATTCAAGCCACCCTTGCCGGCCCATGAAGGACTGTTCGGCAAGCCGACGGTCGTCAATAACGTTGTCACGCTGGCATCTGTTGCCAATATCGTGAACATGGGTGGCGCACGTTATGCCGGTATGGGAATCGACAGATCCAAGGGCACACTGGCGTTCCAGCTGGCCGGCAATATCAAGCGTGGCGGCCTGGTTGAGAAGTCCTTTGGCATCACTTTGCGCGAACTCATCGACGACTTCGGTGGCGGCACGGCCAGCGGCCGACCGATCAAAGCAGTCCAGGTCGGCGGCCCATTGGGCGCCTATATCCCGGCTGAGCAGCTTGATACGCCGCTGGATTACGAGGCATTTATCGGTATCGGCGCGATGGTTGGCCATGGTGGCATCGTCGTTTTCGACGATACAAGCAACATGGCACAGCTTGCACGCTTTGCCATGGAGTTCTGTGCCATTGAGTCCTGCGGCAAGTGCACACCCTGCAGAATTGGCTCCACACGTGGGTTTGAGGTGATCGATCGCATGATCGCCGGCGACAATCGTGAGGAAAATTATGACCTTTTGGTCGATTTGTGCGACACGATGGAAAGCGCTTCCTTATGTGCAATGGGCGGAATGACACCTTATCCGGTTAGAAGTGTTCTAAAATACTTCGCAGAAGATTTTTCGTCTTCCGAAGAGGCTTAATAAATGAATAAGACCCGTCAGACAGATCTCGGCACCCCCGCCGTCAACACCCAGAAAACCGTCCAGGTCGAAATCGACGGCTTGCCGGCGACAGTTAATGCTGGCAGCAGTATATTGCGAGCTGCGCGTGAATCCGGCGTGGACATTCCGAAACTGTGTGCAACGGACAGTCTCAAACCTTTTGGCTCATGCCGCATGTGCCTGGTCGAGGTTGAAGGGCGCAAAGGTTATCCAGCGTCGTGCACCACACCCGTCGAAGCCGGTATGAAAATTCGTACGCAAACCAGCGAGCTGTCGAAGATTCGACGCAATGTGATGGAGCTTTACATCTCCGACCATCCGCTGGATTGCCTGACCTGTTCGGCCAATGGCGATTGCGAATTACAGGACATGGCGGGTGCCGTCGGCCTGCGCGATGTGCGCTATGGCCTCGACGGCAAGAACCATCTGGATGCGCCTGTCGACACCAGCAACCCGTACTTTCAGTTCGACGCCAGCAAATGCATCGTCTGCTCACGCTGTGTGCGCGCTTGCGACGAGGTCCAGGGTACTTTTGCGCTAACGATTCAGGGTCGTGGTTTTGACTCCAAAGTGTCGGCCGGTATCGGCGAAGACTTCCTCGATTCCGAATGCGTTTCCTGTGGTGCCTGCGTACAGGCCTGCCCGACCGCAACCTTGATGGAAAAGAGCATCGTCGACCACGGTCTACCGGATCACAAAGTCGTAACGACCTGCGCTTATTGCGGCGTCGGTTGTTCATTCCAGGCCGAAATGAAAGGCGATCAGGTCGTGCGTATGACACCGTACAAAGACGGTGAAGCCAACCACGGCCACTCCTGCGTCAAAGGTCGTTTTGCCTGGGGCTACGCCTCGCATAAAGACCGCGTGATGAACCCGATGGTTCGCGAGAGCACGGATGATCCATGGCGTGAAGTGAGCTGGGAAGAAGCCATCCAGTACTCGGCGAAACGCTTCAAGGAAATTCAGGCGAAATACGGCCGCAAGTCCATTGGTGGCATCACCTCGTCTCGCTGTACCAATGAAGAAGTTTACGTCGTGCAGAAGATGATCCGCACAGCGTTCCTCAACAACAACGTTGATACCTGCGCGCGCGTCTGCCATTCGCCGACGGGTTACGGTCTGAAAACCACACTCGGCACGTCCGCCGGCACACAGCCGTTCGACAGCGTCATGGACGCCGACGTGATCCTGGTAATCGGCGCCAATCCGACAGTTGCGCACCCGGTATTCGCGTCACAAATGAAGCGCCGGCTGCGAGAAGGCGCCAAACTCATCGTGGTGGATCCGCGCGAGATCGGCTTGGTTCGTTCACCGCATATTGCCGCCGACTACCATCTGCCGCTTTCCCCGGGAACCAATGTTCCGATCGTCAACTCGCTCGCGCACGTGATTGTCAGCGAAGGCTTGCTCGACGAACAATACGTTCGCGAACGTTGCGATATCGAATCGTTCGAGTCCTGGAAAGAGATGATCCTGAAACCCGAGAACGCGCCCGAAGAAGTTGCCAAGGTTGCTGGTGTTGATGCCGAGGCAATTCGCGGTGCAGCTCGCCTCTACGGCAATGCGAAAAACGGCGCTATCTACTACGGCCTCGGCGTAACAGAACACAGCCAGGGTTCGACCATGGTCATGGGCATGGCCAACCTGGCCATGTTGACCGGTAACATCGGTCGTTCCGGTGTTGGCGTGAACCCGCTGCGCGGTCAGAACAACGTACAAGGCTCCTGTGATATGGGCTCCTTCCCGCACGAGTTGCCGGGGTACCGTCATGTTTCGGGAGACGATGTAAGGACGGAATTTGAAAAGCATTGGGGCGTAACGATAGATCCGGAACCCGGATTCCGAATTCCCAACATGTTCGATGCGGCCATCGCGGGTGAGTACATGGGCATGTACATCCAGGGCGAGGATCTTGCGCAGTCGGATCCCAACACCCATCACGTTGAAGCCGCTCTCAGCAACATGGAATGCATCGTCGTTCAGGACCTGTTCCTGAACGAGACCGCGAAGTTTGCACACGTGTTCCTGCCCGGCACGTCCTTCCTCGAGAAGGACGGCACGTTCACGAACGCCGAGCGTCGAATCAATCGAGTGCGCCCTGTCATGCCAGCCCAACAAGGGAAAGACGAGTGGCAGATCACGCAGGATCTCGCACAGGCGATGGGCTACAACATGAACTTCGAGACTTCGGCAGCGATCATGGATGAAATTGCAGAACTCACGCCGACTTTCCGCAACGTAAGCTTCAAGATGCTCGATGACATCGGCAGTGTGCAGTGGCCCTGTAACGAAGCCGCGCCGGAGGGCACCCCGATTATGCACATCGACCAGTTCGTGCGTGGCAAGGGCCTATTCGTCGAGACCGACTACGTGCCGACGGAAGAAAAAGCGAACCGGAAGTTCCCGTTGTTACTGACGACGGGTCGAATTCTGTCGCAGTACAACGTCGGCGCACAGACGCGGCGTACTGACAACAATATCTGGCACACCGAAGACCTTTTGGAGGTACACCCGTCCGACGCAGAGGCTACGGGCGTCAGAGATGGTGAGCTCGTATCGCTGACAAGTCGCAAAGGCGACATTACGCTCAGGGCGGCAGTGACAACGCGTGTGAAACCCGGCGTTGTCTATACGACTTTCCACAACCCCGAAACGGGTGCCAATGTTGTCACCACCGAATACAGTGACTGGGCGACAAGCTGTCCTGAATACAAAGTGACGGCAGTGCGAATCGCGCCGGCAACCCATCGATCCAGCTGGCAGGAAGGATTTGCAGAGCGCGCCGAGAAGCAGGGCAAGATCGCCGAAACGAGCTGACACCGGCTAGCGCGGAATTCGCCTCGATTTGCAGGTATCATGTGCGGATCCTCAGTCGGACGAATAAGAACCTTGTCAGTCATCGCCGAACTTAGACGTCGAAATGTTGTGCGAGTCGGTCTCGCTTACACCGTCATATCCTGGCTGCTCGCCCAGGTTGGCGAGTTTGCGTTCGAAAACTTTGGCGCGCCTGAATGGGTGTTGAAAACTCTGGTCGTCGTCTTGTTGCTCGGACTTCCGCTGGTTTTGATTTTTTCGTGGGTGTTTGAGATGACACCGGAAGGCCTCAAACGCGAAAAGGATGTCGACAGAAGTAATTCGATCACTTCAACGACAGGTAAGAAACTGGAGTACGTGACGATCATAGGCATCGTACTCGTGCTCGGAGTGGTACTAAGCGATCGAATATCCTCTGATGATCCCGCCATACTGGACTCTCCAGCCGTGGCAACTGAAACCGTTGCCGCTGCGCCCGCAGAAACCGTCAGCGATAAATCTATCGCGGTCTTGCCTTTTGTTTCGATGACAGCGTCGCAAGAAGACGAATTTTTCGCAGATGGCTTGTCCGAAGAATTACTCAATGTTCTGGCGAAAATTGAAGGGCTGAAAGTCGCGGGTCGCACCTCTGCCTTTTACTACAAGGGCAGAAACGAAGACTTGCGATCGATCGCAGAATCGCTGGGCGTCGCGCACATTCTCGAGGGTAGCGTACGCCGCTCCGGTAATCAGATTCGTGTCACCGCACAGCTCATTAAAGCGGATGACGGTTTTCATCTGTGGTCCGAAACCTATGATCGTGCGGATGGCGACACGTTTGTTATCCAGGACGAGATTTCAGGCAGTGTTGCCAGGGCGCTGCAGGCCGAAATTCTCGGTGGCTCCGCTCCGGCTGCCAGTGGAGACAGCGGCTCCGTAGAAGCGCGAAACCTTTTTCTGATCGCCCAGGCCTCTCTTGCCCGGCGGACTCTGGTCGACATCCGCGCCGCGCGGGATCTCTATGCGCAAGCTTCCGAACTGGATCCGACCAACCCCAAGTATCTTGCCGGCTACGCGCAAGCCGTAGCGCTGCAGTACTGGAATTTCAGGGACATAATGCCGGATGAGGCGATTTCGGATGCGGGTGCCGCGATCAATCGTGCGCTGTCGATGCAAATTCCGAGCGCCGATACACTGGCAGTTGCTGGCCTGGTCGAAGAGCTAAAGGCATCTACAGCAGAAGATCCCGACGCGAAAGCAGCGGCATTATCGTACTATCAACAAGCTATCGCCCTCGACTCAAGCAACATTCTCGCGTTGCAGTGGCTCGCCTCCATCTATCTCGACATCAACGAAGCGCGAAGCGCCCTTGAGAATTTTGAAAAAGTTGTTGATCTCGATCCGCTCAACACACTAGCACTCACGGGGCTCGCGAACGCCTACTATGCGGTGGGCATGATCGAGGAATCGCGCCTGCATCTATTCAAAGTCCAGTCGCTATTTCCACACCTGGGAATGAGTTATCGATACCTCTCACAAACCGAATGGGCTTCCGGTCGGCTCGACAAAGCCAGTTTCTGGATGCAGCGCGCAGCGGACGTTGATCCGAATCCACTTGAAATTTATGCGAGCGTCGAGAACTACGCGGCCTTCGGATGGGCCGACGAGGCTCTCGAGGCGGCTGAACGTTATAAGCAATCCAGCTCAGGAACCGACATATCCAGACTCGTTCAAGCGCGCCTCAATCTCGATTTCGAAAGTCTCGCAATTGAATCGCTGGCGTTGTTCGAGCTTACCGGTGAATCCGACTTTGCGGTGCTGAGTGCCTGGGCGGAATCCGTTGCCGGTGATTGCGAAAGTGCTGTTTCCATTCTTGAACGACAATTTCCATCACTAAAAGGTGAAGTAATTGAGTATATGGACGGTGGTGACCTGATCAATGCCGTATTACTCGCTCATTGCAACAAGGAAATCGGTCGCGATAGTGAGTCGACGCGGCTCACCGCAGCCCTTCTCGCTTCGGACCTGATATCCGACGAGGCTCTAAAGATCCGGCCAGGCCTGAAGCTGGTGCGCGTTGGCCTGCACGCCGTCGCTGGCGACCCGCAGTCGGCAATCTATGAGCTGAAACGAATTGACCCGAACAACGCGCCGGTAGCGATTTCAGTACTCTCGCTCCCCCTCGATGATGTACCCATTTTTGAGGAATTGATCGGCGAAGAGTCATTTACGAAATTCGCCGCCAACCAACGCTACAGAATAGCGCAGCAGGCCAGGATGCTCGCCAGTGGAGAAACAGAGAAGGAAATTCAGCTCCAGGTAAAGATGGCCGGCTACACTTTGGGTGATTGGCGCTGATCGGGATCGGTCGGTTTCTCGGATTCAGCCGCGTCAGAAAACAGCCACGCCTCGATGGGTTTCTTCAGATAGACAGGGAACAGCCAAAAAGCAAGGCCCAGTGCGATCGCTCCCCACGGTGATGCCAGCTGCACCACAAACACCGGCCACATGAACGCCTGAATGGTGTTCTGGAACGAATCGATAATGAAATTCAGGATGAACGCGACAACCTCTCCGTCCAGTAATAAGCCGATCTCTTTGAAATCCTCGATGAACGAACCGGCTTCCAGCACGACAAATGTTATAGCGAAGCCGCAGGCGTAAAGCCCGCCGCCACGCACATTCCAGACCTTTCGCAACCACTCGCGAAATCGACCGTGCGACTTACCCGGAAGCGCGCGCGCTTCCGCGGTAAGCCGTGCCTTTAAGGATGGTCTGTTCAGGACTTATCAAGCTTGGAGAACTTCGATCCTTCGAGCGTCAGGTTGTACATCAGGCCTTTGGAGCCGAAGATGAAGCCAACGACCGGGTCCTTGATGTTGGTGCTATCAATCGTCTTGCCGGCGCCCAGGTCGATCAAAGCAACTGATCCATCAACGCCGACTTTCCAGCCACTGGAATTGCGAAACTTCTGCAACGATTCTTTCGTCATGAACGCGATAACGATTGATTTGGCCTGCGCACCGAGCTGAAAACCGATTGAGCCAGCTGAGGTTCGATAATAGGCAACCGTCTGCCCGCCAACGCGCAAGGCGCCTTCGCCGGTTTCACCACCGATACCGATTCCCGCCTTGATGACTCTTGGGAATATCAGGTAGCCCGCTGCCTGATTAAGGAACACGTCGGCTCCGTTGACGTCTTCACGGAAAACCTGGAGTGCCTTGTTGGACTCTGCATCAATCTTCGCAGCTGAGGCCGCCAGTACTGAACTTGATAACAATACCGCGATCAACAGGCCGCAGGTACGAATGATCTTGCCGTGATTTTTCATTGTTTAAACCCTATTTGTGTATTGGCCATTGTCGGCCAGTGGTTGAGGCTATGATAGCCCATTGTGCGACAGCAGATTAATGCCTCCTCCCTGAACCCTTACTGAACCGACTGTACAACTTCTGGCATGAGGCTCGGTGGTATCGGCGCGCGGCGTCTGTTGGCTTGCGGAGGATAACTAGCTGCAAGGTAATCAAGTATTTGCGTTTCTACGTCCGGCTGGAATTGCCACAGATTCTGTGTCGCCTGCATCCAGCGAATGATATCCAGCCAGGTGTTACGGTCCGCTCGCTGACCGGTCACCAGCGCATGCGAGTGACAACCCCCACAATGTGCCCTGACCTGCTCCCAGCCTGGGTTCTTGATCAGTCCGGAGGCGGCATCGACTTCGGCAGCAATAAGCGTGCCGGGCAATAGCAGAATCACAAACAGCGCGCATCTCATGCGTTGACCCTGACCGCGATGCGGTGGCAGGCGTTGTTGAGATAGCCACGGGGATTCCAGCCCGGTAAGACCATCGGTTGAGAACGACCGGCGTCATCAACGGCCCGTGCCCAGATTTCGTAGTAGCCGGCTTCCGGAAACCCGGTACTGGCCGACCAGTGCTGCCATGCCAGTCGGTTCGTCGGTTTTTTCAGTTTCGCTTTTTGCCAGGTCGCCCCAAAATCGATGGACGTATACATCGCCTTGACCCGCGAGTCGCCCGCCCATGCATGACCTCGCAAGGCCAGTTGTTGGCCCGCACCGACCTCGATTCCGGACTTCGGAAATGTGATCAGCGACTTCACGGGCATCGACTCTATGACGCACATATCTTCGTCTGCAACGGCCGTTCCCGGTGGCACCGGCTTGCAGGGCACCCGATAGGACTGCCCCGTCATTTTCGCGCCATCATGGACTCGGTCGCGAATCAGGATTCGAGTCAGCCACTTGCCACTGACTGATGCGGGCCAACCGGAACACAGCATGCGTACCGGAAAGCCGTGCAGTTCAGGCAAGGGCTCGCCATTCATCGCCCAGACGATCATTGACTCGTCTTCAAGCGCTTTGTGCACTGGCACGCCGCGCGAAATAGCTTGCTTCGTCGGGTCTCCCGACAGGTGAGTGTCGGCCGCTGCGTACGCGACGTAAACCGCGTTGTCGGCAACGCCGCATTCGTCAAGAATGTCGCGCAACCTTACCCCGGTCCATTCGGGGCAACCGATCGCGCCGGTCGTCCACTGATTACCTTTAGCGGGCGGATTGAACTCGGATCGGCCATTGCCACCGCATTCGATCTGCAACTGCAACGTGTGATGCTTGAATCGCTGTTGAATTTCGCCCAGCGTCATCACCTTTGGTCGCTCGCAGGCTTCGCCTTCGATAGTGATTTGCCATTCGAGCGGATCAATATCCCGGGTTGACGGTGGTACGCCGTTGTTGCGGACAAACAGGCGCGACGCCGGTGTCACCGGGTCATCAAGTAAATGCGCCGGTGTCTCGGCGTTGATCGGACGATCATTGAGTAACGTCAGACCGGATTTGCCCGGTATAGAAAAAGCTTCATCGCTTTGGGCGAGCGCCGCAGGAATCAGGCCGCCGGGCATGAACTTCGCGAAGGGAATGCTCGCGCCCAGTACTGCAGTCATCGCGGCCAGTCCGGATCCCTTGACGAAGCCGCGGCGAGAAACACGGTCAACTTTTCGCCCCCACACCAGCTCATCAGCGTCGCTTGGGTGATCAGCATAGATCTCGTGCAGGCCTTTTTCTTTCTTCATAACTTCTTCGTCGTTGTTTGTGCGGCATCCAGAAACGTCTTCAGCATCTGTTGCAGAATATCACGCAAAACACTGGCCTTTTTGGTGTCATAGAGACCGGTCTCTTCATTCATGTACGCGCGCTGCGCTATTTCCAGTTGCAACGCATGGATGCCGTTCTCCGGCTTGCCATAGTGACGCGTGATGTATCCGCCCTTGAATCGCCCATTCACTACGGCAGCAAAAGGACTCTTATGTGCCTCGGCTGCAACGGCTGCTTCGATAGAAGATTCGCAACCGGCACCGCTGTTACTGCCAAGGTTCAGCTCGGGCAACTCGCCCGCAAACAGGCGCGGCACGATACTCGGTATCGAGTGCGCGTCCCACAGCAACGCGAATCCGTGTTCGTCTCGCAGGGACGCCAGCGTTGTTTGAATGTGCTCATGATAGGGTCGCCAGTATTTTTCGATACGCACTGCCTTTTCCTCTGCGTCGACATCACCCGAGTGGTAAATGGGCTCGCCGGCAAAGGTCTGCTCTGGACAGAGACCCGTGGCGACCTGCCCCGGATACAGGGCAACATCGGCGGCGGAGCGATTCAGGTCGACAACGTAACGTGAGTAGTTTGCTACGACAGTGCTCGCACCCAGGTCCGTCGCGAAGTCGTACAGTCTGGCAACGTCCCAGTCCGTATCGGGAATCGACTTCCCGACGTCGGTCATCCGACTCCTGATATCGGCAGGAATTTCGCGCCCGTCGTGTGGCACGCTGATCAGAAGCGGCAGATCTCCGCCGTGGTGCCGAAACACCAAACTCATGTACTCAGGCTGGGCAATATCGATGCGGCATGCGCGCAATAGGCCCCCTGATCAACAATGGCCGCGACGCGCCGGATATCCGAAGACAAAGATCGATCTTCCTCATACCTCGGTGATATCTCGCGCAACTCAGCGATCACGTCCTCGATCACCGGCGAACTCTTCTTTGGGCGATGAAACTCAATGCCCTGCGCCGCAGCCAGTAATTCGATTGCAATAATATCGGCGACGTTATCAATCATCGTATGCAGTCGCCGGCCAGCAAAAGTCGCCATGCTCACGTGGTCTTCCTGATTCGCCGATGTCGGCAAACTGTCCACGCTCGCCGGGTGTGCGTGCGACTTGTTTTCGGAAGCCAGGGCCGCCGCTGTTACCTGCGCCATCATGAAGCCGCTGTTAACACCACCGTCTTTGACGAGAAACGGCGGTAGACCGCTCATATGAGAATCAATCAACAATGCGATGCGACGCTCTGACAAGGCACCTATCTCGGCAATCGCGAGCGCCAGATAGTCTGCTGCAAGTGCGACGGGCTCGGCGTGAAAGTTACCGCCCGACAATACTGACTTCGAATCCGTGAAGACCAGCGGGTTGTCGGTCACTGCGTTCGCCTCTGTTTGCAGAACGGAGCACACATGTTTAATCACATCGAGACAGGCACCGACAACCTGTGGCTGGCAACGAATGGAATAGGGATCCTGAACCCGGTCGCAGCCTTCATGTGATGCCCGAATATCGCTGCCATGCATGACTTCTCGTAACACGCTGGCAACTGCGATCTGGCCTCCGTGACCGCGCACATTCTGAATCCGCTTGTCGAACGGTGTGTCACTACCCTTGATAGCGTCGGAGGACATGGCACCGGCCACCAGTACGGCGGCCAGCAGATTCTCGGTACGGAATACGGCCGCCAAAGTGAGCGCTGTAGAAACTTGCGTGCCATTAAGCAGGGCCAATCCTTCTTTCGGCGCGAGTTGGATCGGCTCAAGTCCCGCTGCGCCAAGCGCATCAACTGCGGACATCAGGCTGCCGTTTACACGAACCTCACCCTCACCGATGAGTGCCCCGGCCATATGCGCAAGCGGTGCCAGGTCGCCTGACGCGCCAACAGAGCCGCGCGATGGAATGCGCGGATAGATGTTGTGATTGATCATGCTGCAAAGCAATTCGACAAGCTCGACACGCACACCGGAAAAACCCTCGGCCAGCGCGATGACTTTCATCAACATGACAAGCCGAACGATCTCGTCGTCAAGATCCTCGCCAACGCCGACTGCATGCGAACGAACCAGGTTTACCTGCAAGCGCGCCAGCTCACTGTCGCTGATACGGACCGATGCCAATTGACCGAAACCGGTATTGACGCCATAGACCTGCTCACCGCCCGCTACTACGTCATCGATCAGTTCATTTGACTCCGCAATACGATGTTTCGCGCTCAGACCCAGCGACACCAACAGCGGTTTCTGCCAGGCGGCGCGAAGAACGTCGAGAGTGACCAGTTGATTGTTTATCGTCAGTTTCATTTGGCGTCTCCTGTCTCGCCAACCATCGGGAGATTGAGTCCGAATTCCTCGGCACAGTCGATCGCTATGTCATAGCCCGCATCGGCGTGGCGCATCACACCAGTGGCCGGGTCGTTCCACAGCACTCTTGCGATTCGCTTGTCGGCCTCCGGCGTTCCGTCGCAGACAATGACCAAACCGGCATGCTGTGAGTAACCCATACCAACGCCGCCTCCGTGGTGCAGCGACACCCAGGTCGCACCGCCCGCGGTACTCAGTAGTGCATTGAGCAAGGGCCAGTCGGAAACCGCATCACTGCCATCTTGCATGCTCTCGGTTTCCCGGTTCGGGCTCGCGACCGAGCCACTGTCCAGATGGTCGCGGCCAATAACGACCGGTGCCTGCAGCTCGCCGTTTCGCACCATTTCATTGAATGCCAGTCCAAGCCGATGGCGCTGACCAAGGCCGACCCAACAAATCCTTGCTGGCAAACCCTGAAACTTGATTCGATCCCGCGCAGCATCGAGCCAGTTGTGCAAATGCAGGTCATCGGGAATCAACTCCTTAACCTTCGCATCGGTTTTGTAAATATCTTCGGGATCGCCAGACAAGGCCACCCAGCGGAACGGTCCAACGCCGCGGCAGAACAACGGTCGAACGTAGGCGGGTACGAACCCCGGGAAGTCGAACGCATTCTCTACGCCATCATCGAATGCGACCTGACGAATATTGTTGCCGTAGTCGAACGTCGGTATGCCCTGCTTCTGGAAATCGAGCATTGCCTGAACATGAATCGACATGGATTTGACCGCCGCCGCAACGACTGCATCCGGGTCGCTGTCGCGTTTTTCATACCACTGCTCGACGCTCCAGCCGATCGGCAGGTAACCGTTTGCCGGATCGTGGGCCGATGTCTGGTCCGTTACTGCATCCGGCCGGATACCGCGCTTCAGCATCTGGGGCAAAATTTCGGCCGCATTTCCGAGCAGACCCACGGACACGGCTTTCTTATCGCGTGCTGCTTTTTCGATGATGTCCATCGCCGCGGACAGTGAGTCGGCACGAGTATCCAGATAGCCGGTTGCGAGCCGCATCTCGATGCGATCGATCTGGCATTCGATCGCCAGCATTGAGGCGCCGGCCATGGTCGCAGCCAGTGGTTGAGCGCCGCCCATACCACCCAGCCCGGCAGTCAGTATCCAGCGACCGCTCAAATCACCGTCGTAGTGCTGCCGCCCCATTTCCACGAACGTCTCGTAAGTGCCCTGCACAATGCCCTGGCTGCCGATGTAGATCCACGATCCGGCCGTCATCTGGCCGTACATCATCAAGCCCTTCTTATCGAGCTCGCGGAAGTGGTCCCAGTTCGCCCACGCAGGAACGAGATTCGAGTTTGCAATCAGGACCCTTGGCGCATCTTCGTGTGTGCGAAACACGCCGACGGGTTTTCCGGACTGCACCAGAAGTGTTTCATCAGACTCGAGATTTCTCAATGACTCGACGATAGCGTCGAAACACTCCCAGTTGCGAGCCGCTTTGCCGATGCCTCCGTAAACGACCAGATCCTGTGGCCGTTCCGCAACCTCCGGATCGAGGTTGTTCATCAACATGCGCAGCGGTGCTTCAGTAAGCCAACTTTTTGCGGTGAGCTCGGTACCGGTTGGCGATTTGATAATCCTGTTCATTGACTCAGGTTCTCCAGTTGAACGACATCGGCGCTTGCCGTCCGCAATTGTCCAGGTGGCGTGTAATGCCCCATGAGTTCGTAGCGACTACCCGGATGGTGTAGCCGTGCAAAAGTCACTGGTCGTCCCTCTGACCAGGTTCGACGAATGACGACCAGAGTCGGTTCGTCATCCGCCATGTCGAGTCGTTTCCGCGTCGCCGAATTCGGCACACTGGCACGAACCGACTGTTCCGCTTCCTGCAACGGCGCGACGCCGGTGAGGTAGGCGCTCGGTGTCATCAAAATAAAGTCCTGCTGCAGACAATCTGGCGCGAAACTCGCCAATACGTAGCGATCTTCGACCTGAATCGGCACTTCATTCTCCGCATGCACAAGCAGCAGATGGAAGACATCCGTGCCCTGCTCGACATGCAGCGCCTTGGCGATTTCCCCGCGTGCATGCTGCAGCGACTGGCGCAGCACTGTGCTTGAATGGGTGTGACCGCGGCTTGTGATCTCGTCAGCTATGTTCTGCACTTCCAGAAGATGCGAACGTGAGCGGTAATCGGAAACGAAGGTTCCGCTCCCGGCGATACGTTCGACGTAGCCTTCATCATTCAATTCCCTGAGAGCGCGATTGGCGGTCATTCGTGACACGCTTTTCGATTCGACCAGGTCGTTTTCCGATGGAACTCTATCCAGGGGTCGTAGCGCACCACTCGAAATTTGTTCGATGATGAAATCCTTGAGCTGCTGATAACGTGGCTTGGCTGCATTCATTGCTTTGACCCCAGAGTCGCCATCGCTTCGGCGTAGGCAGCGCGAGAGCGGTCACGCGCCACGTGCATCGCATCGATGACGCGCCACTCGCCGTTCACCATGACTCGCTCGACCGGCAACGGATATCCGGAGAAGACGAGCGCATCAAGTCGCGAGTCATCGCCGTGACCGGCAAGCATGGGATCGTCATCTGAGAGAACGACAAAGTCCGCCGCAGCGCCCTGCTCGATGCCGGAACTTTCCTGGCCACTCGCTGCGGCGCCGCCCTCCAGCGCCCGCAGGAACAGTTCGCTGCCCACGTGGCTGTCCCGAAGCGACACGATGTTGCGAGATTGCGTCGCCAGTCGCTGGCCGTATTCAAGCCAGCGCAACTCCTCAAATGGATTGATCGATACGTGACTGTCTGAGCCGATCGCGATCCTGCCGCCGTGTGTCAGAAAGTCATGCAACGGAAACAAGCCGTCACCGAGATTCGCCTCGGTGCTTGGACACAGACTGACAACCGCGCCGGATTCTGCCAGCGCCGCGACCTCTTCAACGTCCATATGCGTTGCGTGCACAAGACACCAGTTTCGGGCGACATCGCAGTTCTCCAGCAACCAGCGCACCGGACGCCTCCCGTAGGCCACCAGACATTGTTCGACTTCCCGCTGCTGCTCAGCGATGTGCAGATGCATGGGAATGAAGGCACTGTTCGCAGCGGCCGCTATCGTCTGCAGCGAATCCCGGCTGACCGCTCTCAGGCTGTGGGCACCGATGCCGATGTTGATCGCAGCGCTGCTGGTCGCGCTGGCGCGCTCATAGTGCGCCATAAAGTCATCAATCGACATCGCGAAGCTCTGCTGATGAGGCAGTGGTTCTGAGTCATTGAATCCGGCACGCTCATAATGCACCGGGACATAGGTCAGTCGAATCCCACTCTCTTCAGCCGCTGTTGAAATTGCGGCGAACATCGTATCGACGGCATCCGGATTTTTGGGATCACGATGCAGGTAGTGAAACTCGGCAACCGACGTATAGCCACTGGTGAGCATTTCGCAGTAGACCTGCCTGGCTATTGCCGTCAGGAGCGCGGCATCGACGCGCCCTGCCAGTGCGTACATTTTTTCTCGCCAGGTCCAGAAATTGTCCCGGCCGGCCGGCGAACGCTCTTCCGTATGACCCGCCAGCGCACGCTGAAATGCATGGCTGTGAGCGTTGCACAGTCCGGGAATAACGTAGCCGACGGACGTGTCACCGGGTGACGCAGCAACACCGGATTCAAGACCCGCAATCAGCCCGCCAGCGACGTGCAGGCGCACGTTTGCAGTCCATCCGGATGCCAGTAATGCTCTCTTTGCAAATACCGTGGCCATACCTGTCCCATGTAAGTTGTATATACAGGCTAGACCATGATAATTTTCGTTGCAACTGCTGTCGAACCGACATGGATAAACAGGATGTCTGACTGGGATTTACTGCTGACCAACGCTCGCATTGCGACGATGCGCGACGATGCGCCCGACTACGGTGTAGTCGGCGAGTCAGCCGCTCTTGCAATCAATGACGGACGGATCGTCTGGATTGGTGAACAGTCTGCACTGGGGAATCACAAGGTAAAAGAATCGCGCTCGCTCGATGGTCGCTGGATCACCCCCGCGTTGATTGATTGTCATACGCACATCGTATTTGGCGGTGACCGGGCTGCTGAGTTCGAACAGCGTTTGCGTGGTGCGAGCTACGAAGAGATCGCTCGCGCCGGTGGCGGTATCATGTCGACAGTCAGGGCGACGCGTGACGCGTCAGCTGACAAATTATTCAGCGCAGCGATGATTCGGGTGCAATCCCTGGCACGTGAAGGTGTAGCGACGGTAGAGGTAAAGTCCGGCTACGGACTCGACCGCGATACCGAAATTCGCATGCTAGAGGTGGCGAGAAAACTTGGGCAAGAATCTGCCGTTGATATTCGAACAACCCTGCTCGCCGCGCACACGGTGCCACCGGAATTCGCCAATAATGCCGATGATTACATCGACCTGATTTGCGACGAACTCCTGCCGGAAGTTGCGCAGCGGAAACTGGCGGACGCCGTCGACGGTTACTGTGAGTCGATCGCCTTCAGCGGACCACAGATCGCGAAATTGTTTGCCACGGCCGCGAAACATGATCTGCCGGTCAAACTTCACGCAGACCAACTCAGCGATAGCGGTGGCGCAGAACTCGCAGCTTACTTCGGAGCGCTGTCCGCTGATCACCTCGAATACACCTCACAAAAAGGGGTCAAAGCCCTTTTTGACAGCGGCTCCGTCGCCGTGCTGCTGCCCGGCGCTTTTTTGACACTGGGAGAAACGCAATTGCCGCCGATCGATGATTTACGATCGAATGGCGTGCCGATCGCCGTGGCGAGCGACTGCAACCCGGGAACCTCCCCGATCTGCTCATTGCGTACGGCAATGATGCTGGCAAGCCGGCTGTTCCGACTAACACCGGAGGAGTGTCTGGCCGGCACAACCCGGAATGCCGCTCGTGCCCTTGGTCTTCTGGATGATCGCGGCACACTGGAGCCTGGTAAACGCGCTGACCTGGCCATCTGGGACATCAGTCATCCACGCGAACTGGCGTACTGGACCGGCACACCACAGCTGGCGGACCTCATGATAGGCGGGCACACTTACGTTCCTTGAACGCCCACCTCGCCCAGTCCCGCAGATTTGTCATCACGCTCGGCCTGCTAACGGCCGTTGCGGCGTTGACTGTGGATCTCAGCCTGCCCGCCATTCCGGCGATGGTCGACGCACTCAACACGACGCTATCGCGCGGGCAGCAAATCGTTGGCGTATTCATGTTCGGTATGTCACTGGGCCAAATTCCGTCCGGACTGGCGTCTGACCGCTTCGGACGAATACCGATACTCTATGCAGGCATGGGGCTCTTCGTCTTTGCCGCCTGCGTTGCCGCAACCGCCGATGACATGGAGTTGCTGCTCATAGCCCGATTCGTGCAAGGCTTCGGTGCCGCCTCGGCGATTGTCGTTTCTCGTGCTGTCGTCCGTGACATATCTTCCGGCAAAGACGCCGCTCGACTGATGTCTTTGATGACAATGATTTTCACCGCGGCGCCGGTTATTGCACCGAGTATTGGCGCCTTGCTGGTCTCCAACTGGAACTGGCGCGCACCCTTTATTGTCATCACCATCTGCGGCTTCGCATTGTTATTCGGCATTCGCAGCAACCTGGTTGAAACACATGTACCGGATGCGTCGGAACATCCGCTGCGGCAACTGGTTTCCAGTTTTCGTGAGTATTTCTCTCACCGGCAAAGTATTTTCGGCCTGCTGTTGCTGATTCTGCCGCCGGCCGGATTCATGTCCGTGATTGCTGTGTCGGCCGCGCTGACGGTTGAAATTTACGGATTTTCGATTACCGAATACGGCATTATTTTCGCCTGTGCAGGATTGTCGATTCTTGCGGGATCAGCCGTAAATCGCTGGCTCGTCGGCCGTTTCGATGTGATGCAGTTGATCAAGCTCGGCGTTGCCCTGATCTTTGCCTCCAGCGCACAGCTCGCCATCATCGCCTGGTTGGATTCGGCGCCTTTCTGGTGGGTCTGGGCCTGCGTTTGCCTGTACATGTTCACAATCGCGATTTTGATGCCAAACGCGACGGTTCTGGCGCTCGACCCTCTACCAAAAATTGCTGGCGTTGCATCGTCGATTATTGGTACTACACAGAACGCGGTCGGCGCGTCAGGCGCCATTCTCGGCGCTCTGATCTACGACGGTTCAGTAAGAAATGCCGTCATAATTATGGCAACGGCAGGCACCGTAACCGCCGGCATTTTTCTGTTCAGGCCGTTGATCGTCCCGGAACCGCTGGTGCATCACCGCGACGAACTCGCTCGCGACTAGGGTAATTCGGTGAATACATCCTCGACGCTTTTGCGTGACTGTGTCGGCGTGAGCTTCGGATAGCCATACCAGATCAGCCCCACGACGAAAGACTCCGCCTCGTCAATACCGAGAATATCAAGGAAGCGTGAATCACGCGTGATATCTCCGGTCGTCCACTTCGAGCCGATACCGGCCTTCCAGAGATACAGCAGAAGATTCTGCACGGCAGCACAACAAGCGGCGTAGTCCTCCTGCTGCAGTAATTCGTCTTGCGACCGCTGGCACGTGACCACCAGCCAACCCGGCTTTTCAGACCAGCTCTGACGCTTGAACCTGGCGGCCTTTTCTCCCTTCTTCTCTACAACGATAGCCGCGCACAGGTCCAGGCATTGCTCCCTGGCCTCTTCACCCAGTGTAAAAAAATGCCACGGCTCGGTGACGTGGTGATTTGGCGCCCAGATCGCCGCATCAACCGCCTCGTAGAGCAGCTTTTCTGGTACCGGTGTTTGCAGAAACAGCTCTATGGTTCGTCGCTCGCGCAGCACTTCAGCAAACTCGCGAAGTGCCTTTGTCTCGTAGCTCGGCGCAGTCTGTTTCATGACACGCGTTCGTCGGTCATCGTCTACTTGACCCCGGAGGTCATGCGCCGCAGGACATCGTTCTTTGCGATGAAGTGATTATACAGTGCGGCCAGGACATGGATGATCAAGAGCAAGGCAAGCGGCTTCCACACAAACTCATGGACTTCCTCCCACCACTCGTGCGCGTCGTGATTTTCAGTCACCGGCAAGGGCACGGTGAACAATCCGAACACAGGAAGTCCCTTCCCGCCCGTCCCTACAACCATCGCCCCGGCAAGCAGCTGTGCGAAGACCGTGATATAGAGTCCCCAGTGAACCACAGAGGACACCATGCGTTGCAGCGGCGCCATTCCTTCAGGATGCGCCGGCACTTCGTTCATAAACCGCCAGACTATCCGCATGGTCATCAACACGAGGGTTATGGTTGCAATCGATGCGTGAATGAATCGAATCCGGCTTTTTTCGTCGCCACTCTCCATATCCGCCTGATCGAGTCCAAGGTAGATCAGGGCAAACAAGCCAATCGCTATCAGCCAATGCAATGCTTTGGCCAGAGATCCATATTCTGCGCTGGTATTTCTGAGTCCCACAGTATTGCCCTCCTAGTCCAGGCCCAGCTCGAAGCCAGCCTCCAGTTCGTGTTTTGAATACGCCCTAAAAGCGATCATGGTTTCCGTCTCAACGATGCCCTCCAGATGACGCATCTTGTCGCTGATAACCTCAGCCAGCTCATCGTTTTTTGATACACGGACAATGGCAACAAGGTCGTAGCGACCGGCCACGGAAAATACTTCGGAAATCCCGGGGGTTTCCGCAATTTGATTGGCAAGATCCGGGATCCGGCTTGTCTCGGCTTTTATCAGGACTATCGCTGTAACCATCAGGTTCTCCGCGCACCAAAGTTAGTGCACGAAGACTATCATCAGCAGACCTCAGTCTGCAGCAGCAATCTCGCGGGCAGCCGCCAGCAATTCATCTGCAGGCAATCGAACCTTGTAGTCGGCGTTCGTGTAAGCGAAGTTGATCACGCCATCACGGTCGATGGCGAATACCGCCGGTACGGGAAGGACACCGTGTTTAAGCATCGATGAGTCCTCAATGTCCTGACCCTTTTCATTGCGGCGATTTATGGTCCGCTGCGACGCCTTGAACGCAATACCCAGCGCCACCGCTGCCTGTGCATCAGCATCAGACAGAAGCGTGTAATCGAGTCCGTCGATATCCTCTTGCGTTTCCTGGCTCAGGGTCTCAAACAGGAGCTCGGCGCGGTCACCGCTCAGGAACAGAACATCGACTCCCATCGCCCGTATTTCCGGTATCGCGTGACGCATATCGCTGAGGTAGGCATTGCAGAAAGGGCACCAGCCACCACGAAACGTCAGCAATACTGCGGGACGCTCAAGATTCTCAGGATCGAAATCGAACGCTTCGCCGTCGACTGTTTCCACGACAAAGCGAGGTGCCTTGTCGCCCTTGGCGAGCGGTTCGATCAACGCGGCGGACTCTGCTATGGGAACATCAGCATGGCCGGCTTGAATCGCAATACTGCAAACGATACTCGCGGTCATCATGAGGGCGAAAAGAACGTGTAGTATCGAACGGAAGGGCATGATCAGGTACTCCTGCGGATTTCGATAGTTGACCGTTAACAGGCCGGATTTATTTCAACTATTCGTGACGCAGAGCTTCGATGGGGTCGAGCCCGGCTGCGCGCTTGGCTGGCCAGATGCCGAAAATCATCCCGACAGCAGCACTGAAACCAAAAGCCATGATGGCGGATTCCGACGTGACAACCGTTTGCCAACCGGCGTACTTGGCCAGCAATGCAGACGCACCGGCTCCAAGTGCGAGGCCGAGCAGGCCACCCAACAGACACAAAATAGTCGACTCAACCAGAAATTGAAGAAGAATGTTGCCCTTGGTTGCGCCCAAGGCTTTGCGTACGCCGATTTCTCTTGTTCGCTCAGTAACGGTCACGAGCATGATGTTCATGATGCCTATGCCACCAACGACCAGACTGACACCGGCGATCCCCGCCAGCAAATAGGTAAACACCTGCGTTGCCTCCTGTCGAGACTGGGCAAATTGCTTGCGATTCATGATGGCGAAATCGTTGTCCTTGCCTGGAAGAACGCCGTGCTCACGACGCAGTACTCGTTCAATCTCCAGCATCGCCATTGGAACGGTCGAGGCGTCACTCACTTTTGCGCTGATTGTCTGGACGAACTCATTACCGGTTACACGAAACTGTGCGGTCGACAAAGGGATCCAGATATCGTCATCCGGGTTGCGCCAGCCGGAGCCACCTTTCGCTTCCATGACGCCGATAATCTCGAAAGTGATGGAACGAATTTGCACTTTTTGGCCGACCAGCAGGGCCGCATCAACCTCCAGCATGCCAGGGATTTCTGACCCAAGGACGACAACCCGACGCCTCGCTGAATTATCCGCCGGTGAAATAAACTCGCCGTGCGCCAGGGTGAATCCGTGCACGTCGGGATAATTAGGTGTTGTTCCGATAGTCGTCAGATTGAAATTCTTGTTGCCGTATTTAATCTGAAAACGGGAACTGATCTCAGGAACGACGTCAGAAACATGTTCGGAACCCACCGCCAATGCCATAGCGTCATCGGTCGTCAATGTCTGCTGATCTCTGGCAACCCCTCTGCTGAACCAGGACGATGACTGGATCGACAGAATGTCGCCACCCAAAGCTGCCATCTGTTCATCAATGGCACGTTGCGCACCTGTACCCAAAGCAACCATAGTAATGACTGCGCCAACGCCTATGATTATTCCGAGCATGGTGAGCAGCGCCCGGAACAAATTACCTCGAATGGACATCAGGGAGATGCGAATGGTTTCTGTAATCAACATAGCTTAGCCGATTCCTGGAACGCCTCTGACACGACGGTTTATAAAGTTCTGCAAGTCCTGCTGCGTTTCGACCAAGTGGCTGCTTGGCAGTATCAAGACGCGCTCTGACTCGTCCAGACCACGGATAATCTCAACGTCGCTCAAGTCGGTAACCCCCGTCGTGACTTTCCGGATTTCCTGTTTTTCAGTGTCAAGAACCACCCAAAACTCACCACCGAAACGATAGTCGGACTTTGGCTGCGACCCGGACTTCGACCCGGCGCCCTGAAAAAGTGAGCGGATGAGTTTCTGCTCTTCTGCTGTCAACGTTCCTCCGTTGCGCCCTTTGTCCATCATCTTGCGGACGTCCTCGGCTTTCACGCCCTTCGGTAACTCGATTGTCTGCCCTCTCATTTCAATCGTCTCTGGAGCATCCGGATCCGCTTGCTGTTTGTCTCCACCGGCATCAGCAAGCGCATTGCGAATGTCATCTTCCGACCGGCCGAGAATCCCGGCTGTCGATGTCAGGTCGCGGCTCGTGCGCAACGCCATGACCGGTATCGTCATAGCGTTTTCACTTCTGGCAATTGAGACTTCGACTTCGGCATTCATTCCCGGCATTAACAGGCCATCGGGGTTCTGGATGGAAATCAAAACGGCGAACATAGTGACGTTCTGCTCGAGCACCGCTTGCGGCTCGATCTTCAGCACCTCGCCCGGGAACGGCTGGTTCGGGTACGCCGCAACCGTAACGCTGGCCGTCATGCCGGCCCTGATCTTGCCGATGTCCGTTTCATCCACCAGCGAGCGGATTTGAACCGCGCTCAGATCCGCCATCTGCATCAGCATGGTGCCGCCCGAGAAATCCTGTGTCGGTGAAGAAATGACCTGCCCTATTTCAACAGGCTTATAAATAATGGTGCCGGCGATCGGTGCCCTGATATCGGTATCGTCCACCGCGATACGGGCATTTTCAACGCTCACTCGGGACGTAACGACCTGTGCTTCCGAGTTCGCAAGATCGAGCTGCGCTTGTTCCAGGTCGGACTGGGTCAGTGTTCCCGCCTTGACCAGCGATTCAACCCGCGCAATCTGTGTCTGGGCAATTTCGCGCCGCGACAGCGCCGCTTTGAGTTCCGCGTCTGACTGATCCAAACGATTCCTGACGGTCCGCGGATCAATGCTTACCATCAGCGACCCCTGTTCGACCCTGTCGCCGGTCGCGACAAACAAATCAAGTACCTCACCAGACGCCTTCGATTTTACTTCGACCGTTGCGAGTGGCTCGACGATTCCTGCGGAACTGACCACCACCTCAAGAGTTCGTCTTTCAACGCCTGCCGTATCGTATACCGGGCCAGATACGGTTTCCTCAGCACACGCCGATATAAGTAAGGGGACTAAAAGTAATGCGTATCGTTTCATTATCGTATTCAATGTCTAACGTTTTAGGATTTTTGATCACTCAGAATATCGCCATCACTGAGGCGCACAATTCGTTCCGCGTGATCCGCGATATGCTGCTCATGGGTGACCACGATCAGTGTGTTGCCCTGCTCATGCAAGCTGTCGAACAACTTCATAATTTCGTTGCCGGTACTCGAATCCAGATTTCCAGTCGGCTCGTCCGCAAGCAAGATGCTTGGATTCGTGACCAGCGCACGTGCGACTGCGACACGCTGCCGCTGGCCCCCGGACAATTCTGATGGTCGGTGCATCATGCGATCGGCAAGACCTACCGTTTCCAGTGCTGATTTTGCGCGCACGTATCGATCTTTTCGATTCAGACCGCTGTAGATCAGCGGCACCTCAACATTGGCAAGCGCCGTCATTCGAGGCAGCAGATTAAAGGTCTGAAAAACGAAACCGATCGCCTGATTCCTGGCACGGGCGAGCTCGCGATCATTCATCTCCGACACTCGCTGCTGATTTAACCAGTACTCACCTGCGGTCGGTCTGTCCAGACAACCGATAATATTCATCAGCGTTGACTTTCCGGAGCCGGACTGCCCCATGATCGCGAGGTACTCGTTTGCTTCGACAGTAAGATCGACGGCACGCAGCGCATCGATGAACTCTGCGCCCATGACGTATCGACGCTGCAAGCCCTGGAGCCGGATAACAGCGGAAGTATTTGCTTGAGCGTCAAGCGCGGCGGTTTTCAATGGTCGGCCTGTAATTCAGTGGCCGTCAATTAGACCTTAATACAGCGGTCTCTGCATTGATTTCACATGGCTTTTTCGAGTAAATCCCGGCGCCGTATCTTCGTCACACCGCGACATCGTGACTTCGCCCGATACATCGCTTGATCCGCCTCGCGCAACAAGCCGGTCAGTGTATTGGCGTTTTTGGGATAGAGGGCCAGACCAATACTTGCCGGACAGTGCAGGTTTTCTCGCCCGATCAGGTAGGGTTCTTTAAGCGCTGCGGTAAGACGGGTTGCGAGCTGCTCCGCAACATCGGACTCAACATCCGGAACCAGAGCAACGAACTCGTCACCACCCGGACGCCCAATGATGTCGCAAGATCGCAGGCTTTTCCTCAAGCGATCAGATGCCTCAGTCAACAACTGGTCACCCACCTCGTGGCCGAATGCATCGTTGATCTGTTTGAAGTCATTAAGATCAATGAACAGGAGAGCGCCCGTTGCATCATCCGCGCTATCGGTCAGTCGACGAGCAGCATCCCGCTCGAAACCGCGACGATTCAGAACACCGGTCAGCGGATCCGAGGTTGCGATGGATTCCATCTTGCGCTCTTTCGCTTTGCCGTCGGTTATATCAACGAATGTTGCAGCAATATCGTCACCGACAGGCTCGCAGATCATTCGCAGCCAGCGAACAGGTCCCGTGCGACGATGTCGAATTTCGACATCAAGACTGTTACCGCTGTAAACAGCTCGTTCGAACTGCTCAATAATATCGTCCGCTTCGTTACCCTGCATGCCACAAGTGGCCAGTTTGACAATCTCCTCGGCCGTATTGTCGACCATATCGTCCGCGTCTTTGCCGAGAAATTTTCCTGCAGCTGCGTTTGCAAAGATCGATCTCAAGCTTTTTTTGCCGTTGTCATCACGAACCCAACGGAGTCGCACGATGCCATTCACGGAATGATCGATCAGTGTTCGTAATAACTTTTCGCTCTTGCGTACCTCGGACTGAGCTCTTTCGACGTCGCTTACATCGCGGAACATCAGTACCCGCCCGCCGCGCGTAGATGTTCGATTAGTCGCGATTTTGGAAACCTGCACATGCAGGAAACGACCAGTGCTGGTCATCATTTTCTGCGGCTGACCGGAATTCAATGCCTCGAAAACCTCAGGCGCATCGTCTCCGAGTATGTTTTCGAGAGGCCTGCGTAAAGCGTCCTTTTCGTCGACTAACAGCATGTTTTCCGCAGTGTGGTTCAGGCCAATGACACGACACTGATCATCAATCACCACAACCGGGTCCTGCATGTTCTGGAAAACCGTCTCGTAGGCAAGCGGCGTAAACTCTATAATTTGTTCGCCGATGATCAGCCAGGCGTAGATCGGCAGCATTGCTGCGAAGACGATGGGCACATAGGAAATGGTGTTCGGGCCAAAGCCCAAATCATAGGCCGCTGTCGCCGTTAGCGGAGCCACGCAGGCAGCGATCAGCAGAAACAGGCCCCTACGCTGCGCCGGTGCGACAGCCGAACTGTGCGCGATCAGTGTCAATATCGCGGCACCGATGACCGCGTAGCTGTAGGGTAAATGGACGAACAGGAACCAGGGTCCCCAGCGTTCCGGTCGAGTCAGAAATTCTCCTGCCTCGTTGGCGATAGGCAAGAACCACATCGCTTCGTGCTGATGATTAGTGGCCGCGAGCAGTACCGACATAGTCGGTATGATCATCAAAAGTATCAGGGTGCGTAGCGGCGTTTCAGATCCGGTGTACTCACGGAAACAGACATACGCAACGATCGGAACAAGCGCGGTGCCAACGAAATGTCCAGTGCGCCCAATCGTGAATACATCGAAGGTGCTGGACATGAGCTCTATAGCACCACCCATTACCCAGATGCTCACCACGATAAGCAGCGCGCCGATCGGAAAGCTTCCTACCTCACGCTGGCTGGCCACTAGCCGCCAGCCGAGCAGCAGGTAACAGGCGGCACTGAAGATCAGCAGGATGGCAAGTGCGACGTCCAGGTTCATCTCATTTCAAGCTCAACTTAACGATATCTGGTGATTGATATTACTGATCGCAAGTTATCGTTTCCGGGACCTGTCTCTCAGGATTGACACGTTTGTTCAGCTGATAGGGTCCTTTTTTTGGCTCCCTGATCGGGCGTCAGCAGGCAACCGGGTTCAGAGAGTCTTTTAACTTATTGTTTTTTATTGGGTTTGTTTTTGGAAAATCGCTCTGTGATGGTATTTCGTCCGCATTTGGGAAAGTTGCCGCAATTAATATGGGCCTCGGTTCTCAGAAATGTCGATTGGTTCCAAATCTGCTGGACATAATCGGTCAAAATGATCTGCTCAATGAGCCGCCTAGTGAAAATAGCGCGAACTGCGACTCCGGGAACCGGGGTTCAGTTTCGCAAGGACAAATACGGCAGCAGTGGCATCCGTAGCTTTCTGCGTGATGTGCTTGCGTTGGCGAACGCAGCTGTAGACGGACCGCGATACATAGTCGTTGGCGCTGACTTCGACAGTAAAGGTCGCAGGATCGCGCAGACGATTGACGCGGAGGATTTTCTGGGAAAACCGTCGTATCAATCGCTTGCGAATGAATACATCGAGCCGCCGATCAAGATCCGCTACAAGCCTGTAAGCGTTGACGGTCAGCGGGTCGGGGTTTTCGAGATTGGCGATAGCCAGGATCGTCCCTACATGATGCGAATCGATTACTCGGAGACACTCCGACGCGGTGACGCCTACGTTCGTTCCAAGAACAACGTAATGAAAATGGGCCGACGCCAACTCGCCGAACTCTTCGAAAAGAAGTTTCGCGATTCAGTATCGGCGGATGACATCGAGATCGGTTTTCCCGGCGAGATCATTCACAAGGACCTGGCGCTAAACTGCTGCGACCTGTCGCAGCTTCCCTCTGCTCTGGCGAGCCAGAAGCTCAACCAGTTGATGGATATCCGCAGCAATTCTAGAAACACTGGCTCGACGACGGTCATGGCCAGACTAACCCACGCACGGCTATTCGGTGCTGACGATCCTTATGTAGACCGAACACCGCAGGATCTCCTGCAGGAGATGAGTGACCTGCGAGCCAAGTACCACGATCAGGACAATCATTTTCTGCATGAGTCCCACGCCGAGCACTTACAGGTTGTTGTTTACAACCAGGGCGACGAACCGATTATTGATGCCTCGATATCATTGATAATGCCGAACCACAATGCGTTTTATCTGGCTGATACCTTGCCGAAGATACCGCGTAAGAGCGGTTTCGCCGATCGTTCACCCGACGAAATCGCCGCCTATCCATCCGTCGTTTTGAAGGACGACTCCGTTCACGTAACCAGTAAGATCGGCGATATTCCGGTTGGTGAACCTGTCAAGGTTTTCGCCTTGCCATTGCGCCTGTGTGCTGGCGAAGACCTGATCGGCAAACGATTTGGCGTCCGCTACGCACTGCATGGCCAGAATCTGCGTTCACCGGCGAAAGGTCAGCTAAGACTGCTCTTCAGAGGCTAGCTCATCCACTTCTGCACCTTGGGTGCAGTGTAATTTTCGAACTGCCGGACCAGATCCACGGCGGTATTCGCACTCAGCAGCATGTTGCGGTTCTCCTCCCTGAGGAAGCATTCAGTTGTTGCATGATCGAAATATCGTAAAAGATGGTCGAAATAGCCATCGACGTTTAGCAGACCGCAAGGCTTGTCGTGAAACTTGAGTTGTCCCCAGGTAATGATTTCGATAATTTCTTCAAGGGTCCCATACCCGCCGGGCATCGCAATGAACCCGTCCGATAATGCGGCCATCATGGTCTTGCGCTGGTGCATCGAGGACACGACATGCAACTCTGTCAGATGCTGGTGAGCCAGTTCCTTCTCACAGAGCATTTTCGGTATGACGCCATGCACCTTTCCGCCCAGTTCCAGAACGGCGTCGGCGATCACCCCCATAATGCCCCTGTCAGCGCCGCCATAGACCAGTTCAAGATCATGGCGCACCAGCACATCTGCGAGTTCGCGGGCGGCGTCAGCGTAAACGGAACGACTTCCCGCGTTAGAGCCACAATAAACACAAATCCTCTTCATACCCAATATCGTCAGGCCGATTTTTCTCTTGGTTTCACGCCCTGAACAATGGCGGCTATTTCAGGGCGACATTCGCGCAATTCCTCCGGCGTTAAAGCATCAAGCTCGTGGGGAAACACAAGCCATTCAGCGGTTTCGCGCAGGAAGTACTCTGGCGTAATATCCGTTTCGTTGCGGCTCGGTTTGAACCAGGGCACGGCGACACGAATGTCTGCAGGCGTATTGCCCCTCGCGCGACGCGTTATTTCGTCGATCACTGCCACGATCGTATTGCCCGTATCGAATACGTCGTCGACGATCAATACACGATCGTCATGGCAAATTTTCTTGATAATGTAGTTGAGGCCATGAACCGCAACCTTCCCACGCTCGTCGACGCCGACATAAGATGAGGTGCGGATCGCGATATGGTCCGACTGGACACCGCAGTAAGACATTGTCTCCTGCAGCGCCATGCCGACCGGAGTACCGCCACGCCAGATGGCAATTATCATTGTCGGCTCAAAGCCGCTCTCAAGCACCTGGATGCCAAGGTCGATTGAATCCAGGAGCAGTTCCTGAGCTGAAATTACAGTTTTGTCCATTATTATTCTCTTCTGTGCGGACGGCAGGCGATCGGTATAATGCCCGACTCCAATTCTAGCGCAGCATGGCCCGGGAATAACAACAATGAATGAGCGATTTATCGCCGCGGACGACCTGCTTCGAGATTCGTTTCAGCTGGCAGCCAATATTTACGACGCGGGATTCGAACCTGACTTCCTGGTTGGACTCTGGCGTGGCGGCAGCGCCGTCGGCATCGCGGTGCAGGAAGGCCTCGACTACTTTGGCACCAAGACCGACCACATCGCCATTCGCACGTCCTATACCGGCGCTGCCGGATATTCGCAGATGGTCAGCAAAGCGGACTCCATTCGTGTCCACGGCATGCAGTATCTGCTGGAAAACCTCAGCGCTCATCATTCGCTGCTTATCGTTGACGATGTCTACAGTACCGGTTCAAGCGTCAACGCCGTCATCAAGCAGCTGGCGAGAAAAACCCGGCGTAACCTGCCTCACGATATCCGGGTGGGAACGGTCTGGTACCGTCCGACCGAGAAAACGCTGCGAACACCGGAGTATTTTGTTCACGAAACGAGCGATTGGCTGGTACTTCCGTACGAGCTGTCCGGATTCTCTATCGACGAATTGCGCGAGAATCGGCCGGACATGTCGGGTCTGATTGACCGTCTCGCCCCGCACGTAAAACCGGACCGCAATACCCGAGACTGATGTTCGAACCCAAAGCATTTCTTCGGGAGCTGTTCGATACAGCGGTCGCCTCAGCAGCGCCCGAAAACTGTATGTCGGCATGGCTCCCCGCCAAACCCGAAGGCCGCACCCTCGTCGTCGGTGCCGGAAAAGCAGCTGCCAGTATGGCAAAACAGCTCGAAGATCACTGGGGTGAACCGCTTGAGGGACGAGTCATCGTGCCCTACGGGCATGGGGACGCCTGCCGCTGGATCGAAGTCATTGAGGCATCCCATCCCGTCCCGGATGACGCCGGCATCGATGCGGCAGCCGCAATTTTCGAAAGCGTGTCGAATCTCTCGACAGGCGATACGGTTGTTTGCCTCATCTCCGGTGGAGGTTCGTCACTGCTGTGCTTGCCTGCTGATGGCGTAGCGCTTGCTGAAAAGCGTGAGATCACATCCCATTTGCTCAAATCCGGTGCGGCGATTCACGAAATCAACTGTGTGCGCAAGAAGCTCTCAGCCATTAAAGGCGGAAAACTCGCCGCAGCTATCGCACCCGCGGCTGTGATTACGTTAATCATCTCCGATGTACCCGGAAACGATCCCGCTATGGTCGCGTCAGGGCCGACACTCACTGATGCGAGCTCGCCTCAGGAAGCTCTGGACATTCTGAAACGCTACAACGTACCCATTTCCGGCACGGCTCGATCCGCCATAGAAGGCAGCAAACCGGTCATGGTGAACGACAGCGATGTTCGAATCCTGGCAACCAGCGACGATGCGCTGCTTGCGGCCGCAGCGATGGCGGCAGGGCAAGACATCACGCCTTACTCTCTCGGCGATCTGACCGGAGACGCCCGATTGCTCGCGATCGAACACGCCGAGCTTGCGCTGCAAATTGTCGCCGGTAACGGGCCAATCGAAGCACCCTGCGTGATTCTTTCCGGCGGGGAGACGACCGTCAACGTACGCGGTGACGGACGTGGGGGACGTAATGGTGAATACGCCTTGTCACTGGCGATCGCGCTTGACGGACATCCATCCGTTTATGCGCTCGTGTGCGACACCGATGGCATCGACGGCACTGGCAACAATGCGGGCAGCTTCGTGACGCCCGATTCTCTGCGACGCGCCGCCGACGCCGGCATTGATGCCGAAAAAATGCTGGACCGAAACGACAGTTTTGCCTTCTTCACAAAGACACTTGACTTGATCGTTACCGGCCCCACCCGTACCAACGTGAATGATTTTAGAGCGATATTCATCGCCGACAGGAAGGATTAGACATGCAAAACCTCCCCCATCAATACCTGGTATCCGCCGACGCAGAGAGCGTCGGCAATGTCATTCTCTCCAGCAATGGCGTTGCTGACCTTAAATCTGCGGCGCCAGCTGAGTTCGGTGGCCCGGGCGATCAATGGTCTCCTGAATCGCTGCTGGTCGCCGCCGTTGCCGACTGCTTCATTCTATCGTTTCGAGCGATCGCCAGAGCCTCTCATCTGGACTGGAATTCCCTGAGTTGCAGCGTCGACGGAACGCTGGACAGGGTTGATCGCGTAACTCAATTTACGGGTTTTGAGGTGTCAGCGACGCTCCATGTGCCACCTGGGACCGATGCGGGAAAGGCGCAGCGATTGCTCGAAAAAGCGGAGCACGTTTGCCTGATTACGAATTCGTTGAAAGCCGATTCACACCTCGAAACCAGCGTGCAGACAAGCGCGGCCTAAGCAAGCACAGCAATCAAACGAGAGATTTCCCGCTGGGCGCATTATAATGCCCCGCCCGCGCGGCATAGCTTTATGTTCAACCTATTGATAAATAAGGAAAATAATGAGTACTGCGAAGATCATCTACACACAAACTGACGAAGCCCCGGCACTGGCAACGTATTCCTTCTTGCCGATCGTCAAAGCATTTACCGACGCTGCCGGTATTGTTGTAGAGACTCGCGACATCTCTCTGGCAGGAAGAATCCTCGCCAATTTCCCGGAAAACCTGACCGCCGATCAACGCCACAGCGATGCGCTGGCTGAACTTGGCGAACTGGCAAAAACGCCGCAGGCCAACATCATCAAACTCCCCAATGTGAGCGCGTCAATTCCGCAGTTGCAAGAAGCGATAGCCGAGTTGCAGTCGCACGGCTATGACATTCCAAATTATCCTGAAGAACCGCAAACCGATGCCGAAAAGGACGCTTATTCGCGTTACGCAAAAACACTCGGAAGCGCCGTAAACCCGGTACTGCGCGAAGGCAACTCTGATCGTCGTGTGGCGACAGCCGTTAAAGAGTTCGCGAAACAACACCCCCACTCTATGGGTGCCTGGAGCAGCGACTCCAAATCGCACGTCGCGCATATGGATGATGGTGATTTTTACTCCGCAGAGAAGTCTGCCGTTGTGGCCGCTGACGGCAATCTCACTATTACCCATGTGTCGAACGACGGTGATAAGACGGTGCTGCGTGCAGCGGTGCCGGTACTCGAAAATGAGGTAGTCGATGCGACACGCATGGATACCGCGGCACTTTGTGCCTTCTTTGCCAGAGAAATGGACGCGGCGAAGAATGAAGGCGTTCTTCTTTCGCTGCATCTGAAAGCAACAATGATGAAGGTGTCCGACCCAATTATGTTCGGGCACGCAGTAAAAGTTTATTACAAAGCCGTTTTCGATAAGCACGCTGCCGTATTTGCAGAACTGGGTGTGGATGCGAACAATGGCATTGGTGATGTCGTCGCGAAGATCACAGAACTGCCGGCTGAACAACGTGCCGTAATTGAAGCCGATATTGCCGCGGTGTACGAGACTCGGCCGGCTCTGGCGATGGTTAACTCGGACAAGGGTATTACCAACCTGCACGTACCCAGTGACGTCATAATCGATGCCTCTATGCCGGCCGCCATTCGCTCCTCCGGACAGATGTGGGGACCGGATGGAAAGCTGGCCGACACCAAGGCGATGATTCCGGACCGCAGTTACGCCGGTATCTACGACGAAGTTATGACCTTCTGCAGACAGAATGGCGCTTTCGATGTCACTACGATGGGCAATGTCTGCAATGTCGGTCTTATGGCACAAAAAGCTGAAGAATACGGCTCGCACGACAAGACCTTTGAGATCGGATCAGCAGGAACCGTTCGCGTCACGGACGCTGCGGGTGACGTTCTGCTTGAACATACTGTCAACGCAGGGGACATCTGGCGCATGTGTCAGACCCGGGACCTGCCGATCCAGGACTGGGTAAAACTGGCTGTCAATCGCGCACGTCAGACCGGTACTCCCGCGATCTTCTGGCTTGACGAAAATCGCTCACACGACCGTGAGTTGATCAAGAGGGTGAAACGTTATCTGCAAGACAACGATACTGACGGCCTGGATATCAGAATCCTGTCGCCCGTTGCAGCCATGCGAGCAACGCTGCAGCGTGTCAAAGACGGTCAGGACACGATTTCCGTCACCGGCAACGTGCTGCGTGACTACCTGACGGATCTGTTCCCAATTCTCGAACTGGGCACGAGCGCGAAAATGTTATCGATCGTTCCTTTGCTGGCCGGTGGCGGCTTGTACGAAACCGGTGCAGGCGGATCGGCGCCAAAACACGTGCAGCAATTCCTGGCTGAGGGGCATCTGCGCTGGGATTCATTGGGCGAGTTTCTCGCGCTGGCTGTCTCGATCGAAGACATTGCCGAAAAGACGGATAATCAGTCAGCACGCATTGTCGCTGCCGCACTCAATGAGGCGAACGGTCGATACCTGACGAACAACAAATCGCCTTCTCGCAAGGTCAACGAGCACGACAACCGTGGCAGCCACTTCTATCTGGCCATGTACTGGGCCGAAGCTCTGGCAGCCAACACCCTCGACCCGGCGCTCGCTGACAAGTTCGCCAGAGCGTCGAAGGCGATGGTAGACAATGAAGATCAGGTCAATGCAGAGTTGCTGTCAGCGCAAGGCTCTGCAGTGGACATTGGCGGTTACTACCAGCCGAACGATGAACTGGCCGCCAAGGCAATGCGACCCAGTGCGACGATGAACGCAATTATCGACGCTATTTGATTTTAGCTTTCGAACCGGCGACGTAGGTAGCGGCGACGTGCCTGTCGTCGCCGAGCATCGTTATCGCAAACAGCATCTCCTCTATTGAGGAGGCGAGATCTGTTCGCCGTTTGCTGAGTGACGTTCCGGCAGGGTCCAGCACCACGAAGTCTGCTTCCTTGCCGCTCTCGAAATTGCCTATCTTGTCGTCGAGTTGCAGCGCTTCGGCGGCGCCGAGTGTCGCCAGATACAGCGCAGTGGTTGGCGGCATCGCCTGATCCTGCAGGTGCAGGACCTTGTACGCTTCGCTCGCTGTCTTCAAGAGAGACAGGCTTGTGCCACCGCCAACATCCGTTCCAAGGCCGACACGGATATCGGCCGCCCACATCGACAGCAAATCAAACAAGCCGCTTCCGAGAAACAGGTTCGACGTGGGACAGAACGCGGCAGCGCCACCCTTTGCGGCCATGCACTGCCTGTCCTGGTCGTCCATGTGCAGGCAGTGGGCGAAGACCGAGCGCTGACGCACAAGTCCGAACTGGTCGTATACATCAAGGTAACTGCGACTGTCCGGAAACAGTCGAGCAATCTCTTCAACCTCGGCCTTGTTCTCGGCCAGGTGCGTGTGCACCCAGACATCCGGATACTCGGCCGCCAGCTTGCCGGCTGCCGCGAGTTGCTCCTTGCTGGACGTCAGGGCAAAGCGCGGTGTGATCGCGTAGCCGAGTCGGCCTTTGCCATGCCAGCGCTCTATCAATGCCTTGCTGTCGGTATAGGCTGAAATCGGGTCATCCCTCAGGCTATCCGGGCAATGGCGATCCATCAGCACTTTGCCCGCGATCAGACGCATGCCGCGCGCCTCAGCTGCTGCAAAAATCGCGTCCGCCGATTGTGGGTGCACTGTGCCGAATACCATTGCCGTGGTCGTTCCGTTGAGCAGCAGCTCATCGAGAAATGCGCCGGCAACCTCACGAGCATGGGTTAGATCAGCAAATTTTTCCTCAACAGGAAAAGCATAGCGATGCAACCAGTCGAGCAGCTGCTCGCCGTAAGAGGCGATGATATCGAGCTGCGAAAAATGCACATGACAGTCGATGAAGCCGGGTGCAATGATCTTGCCTCTGTAGTCAGTAATGGGAATGGCATCGCCAGGTTGCGACAGCAGGTCTTCAGCATCGCCGACGTCCGCAACGAGACCGTCTTCAATGACCAGCAAACCGTCTTCGAAATATTCCAACAAAAACGGCTCTGCCGCCTGTATGTTGGCCGCCAAGAAGTCCGAGCCCTTTGCGGAGGGTTTGCTGCCGGCGGCACGGCAATGAACGATCGATGCTCGATAGGCCTCACGCATAGTGGTCAGACCGCTTCCAGCAAAATCGGGTCATCGAGCATGTGCGTGTCGCAGTTCGGTTTACCGCCGCGGCGATCGATAATCAGATACTCCTGGCCGGCCTCAAAGGCGATCAGCGGCATATGCCAGGTACCTCGGTGGTAGTTGATTCCCTGACGACCGTTGGTCACAAAAGCACGCAATGCGCCGGCATCGACGGACTCTTCCGGCGGTGCAACAACAACGACCATCTTGCAGCGACTGAGCGGAACGAATGCCTGGCTTCCTAAGGGGTGACGCTCAACCATGTCCAGTCGCAGGGGTAACGATGTCGGCGTTCGGCAACGTGCGATACTGACCGCGATCTGGCTGTCATCATCCAGATCGATTATGCACAGGTCATCGAAACGTTCGAATCTGGCTTCATTCATCGCTTCCGACCGCTCACGCGATGTTTCGATCACATCACCGTAAGGCGCGAATCGTTGCTTCGTCAAAAGCTCCGGCCGTAACGTAATGGTCATTTGCTACCCTCACCAACACGCCCAAATATTCGTAAACGGCTGACGCCGCCATCAGGATAGATGGACATGCGAACATGCGATACGTCGCCGACGGCTTCCAGATTTTCAAAATAATGCTGCTGGTCCATCTTGAGCTTCGTCTCCGGCAATAACGTACGCCATTGATCGGAGTCAGGTGTTGCATGCGCGTCGCTGTCAAACCGCCCCCCCTCAATGGAGACCCGGCCCGGGTAATTACCCTTGAAGTGCGCCGTGTCCACCTCGACACGCGCAATGACGCCCGGTTGTGCCAACGCGACGATCACCCAGTCATTGCCGGGCCCGCGTCGTCTCGCCGTCTCCCAGCCGTCCCCCATATTCACGCCGCGCCCGGGTACGTTCAGATTGTGCATGCTGCCGTAATGTTCGTCGCTACAGGCAATGGCGCGGCCGCCATTTTCAATCGCAGCAAGATCGACAAAACCGTCGACACCTTCAAAGTTGGCCCGTACCTCGCCGAAAATCCTTAAACGTGCAATTCCGCCGTCGGGATAGATATGCAGTCGCACATGCGTCCAGATCCGGTCATCGTTGATCTCATGAAAATGGTGCGAATCGCCAGCGAGGTCCGTCCTGCCCAGCACTTCCACCCACCCGTCTTCGGGTGTTTCGTCACCGCTGGCACAAGCTTCGATCGATGCCACTGGCGGATAATTACCGGTAAAGTGAGATGTATCGATATCGAACCCGCGTATGACCCCCGGTACGCCGAGACGGATGACGCAGAAGTCATGCCCTTCAGAGCGTTTCCGCCGACTTTCCCAACCGTCCATCCACTTGCCATGGTCATCGTATTTGTCATCGATAAAGACGGGCTCGGCGGCATCAATGACACGCTCTTTCGCTGCAAAAAAATCATCGGTGGCATACGTTACGCGAGTGCCAAGCCGCGGTTGCTCAAGCTGTATCCAGTGACGGAACGGGTGCGACTGGTTCATGACGAATTCTCCAACGCCGCGAGGCGCAGACGTGCAATCTTGTGAATCTCCTGCAACGCCGTCTCAAACTCGGCGTTGTAGTCGTTGTCCATTCGAGCGGCAAACGCTGCAAGAATTTCTCCGCGCGTACTCTCGCGCACCGCCATGATAAACGGGAAGTCGAACTTCTCTTTATAGGCCGCGTTCAACGACTGGAACGCCTCAAACTCATCTGCAGTACATTGATCGAGCCCCGCTTTGGACTGCTCTTCGGTGGACTCGGCCGTCAACTCCCCGGCGACCTGCGCTTTGCCAGCAAGATCGGGATGTGCGCGAATCAATTCGAGTTGCATCTCAACCGCAGCGTTATCGACACAGTCGGCCATCAAGGTCGCCAGTAATTCAGCATCGGCATCACCACCGTCGAGTACGGCCTGCACACGCTCAGCCACCCACGAAGAATGTTCGTAAATTCCGCCATAGCGCTTTACAAAGTCGTCATTGCTCACCCGTTTTTCACCGTTCACAAGCCGTGGCCCTCTGCGGAATGCTGTTTTCGCCAGTGGCTCGCGATAGCAAGCCGCGTCGCAAGCCAGACGTCATCGTGCGCCATCACGTAGTCGAGGAATTTCATGACTGCCGCGGCACGCCCAGGCCGCCCTGCCAGTCGACAATGCAAACCAATCGACATCATCCGTCCACCCTCAGCATGCAGGACGTCGAAACTGTCTTGCAGGTATTCGAAAAACTGCTGCCCTGAATTAAAGCCCTGCGGCGTCGCGAAACGCATGTCGTTGGCGTCCAGCGTGTACGGCACCATCAGCTGCGGCGTGTCGAAACGGTAATCCCAGTAGGGAAGATCATCCGCATAGGTATCGGAGTTATATACAAACTCTCCGAGTTCTGCCGCAATGCGATGACTCCGGGGGCTGCAGCGACCGAGGTACCACCCGGACGGCCGCTCTCCGGTTACTCTGGCGTGTATCTGCAGCGCTTTTTGCAGGTGTTCACGCTCGGTCGCTTCGTCGACAAACTGATAGTCGATCCAGCGGTAGCCGTGACTCGCAATTTCCCAATTGGCGTCCTGCATTGCAGCGACGACATCCGGATTGCGCTCCAGTGCCATAGCAACAGCAAACACCGTCACGGGAACATTCCGCTCCGAGAACAGCCGCTGCAAGCGCCAGAAGCCCGCTCGAGATCCGTACTCGTAGAGCGACTCCATATTCATGTGGCGCTGCCCTTCTATCGGCAATGCGCCAATCATCTCGGACAGAAACGCTTCGGATGCAGGATCGCCGTGTAACACACAATTTTCTGCGCCCTCTTCGTAATTGATAACGAATTGCACCGCTGTGCGTGCACCCTCGGGCCAGTTTGCCGCCGGCGGGGTGGCTCCGTATCCACGCAGATCTCTCGGATAGTCGCTCATTCAGCGCCCCCAAGCGATTGATACCACGAGGCGATAATCTGCCGCTCCTCGTCCGTCATCGCCGTGAGGTTTCCTATCGGCATCACCCTGGTTACGACGGTCTGTTGATAGATACGATCAGCCTCGGCGAGTATCTGCTCGTCGCTGTCGAACATCACGCCCAATGGCGCCGCCGGAAAAGCCGGATGAACCGGTGCCGACGAGTGACAGCTCGTGCAGCGGGCATTGATGACATTCTGCACCTGCAGGAATGTGACGCTCTCAGTACTTGCGGTTTTCGATTGCGGCGTGAGCAGTGCTGCGATAATGACCAACAGCAAAACGGCCAGCACCGCCGGCACTTTTGATGCATCACCTTTGTGCCGGGCCACGAAGTAAATACGAATCAGTGCGCCCGCGATAGAAATACCGATCAGGACCGCCCAGTTGTACTCGTGACTGTAGGTCATGGCGTAGTGGTTGCTCGTCATCACGAACAGCACTGGCAAAGTGAAGTAGGTGTTGTGGACAGAACGAAGTTTGGCGCGCACGCCGTGGGCCGGATCCGGCGCCTCGCCACGTTCGGCCGACTCGACCATCTTCCGTTGTCCGGGAATAATCACAAAGAAAACATTTGCGACCATGATGGTTCCCAACGTAGCGCCGAACAGAATGTACGCAGCTCTTCCACTGAACAAATGGCACAAACCCCACGCCAGCGCAGCGCAAAGAAGCAGCAGCGCCAGTCCGAACAACCTGTCGTTTCCTGCCAGCGGTGACTTACACATCAGGTCATAAACCACCCAACCGCCAACGATGAATCCGATCGCGATGCTGATCGCGGCAACAACAGACAGGTCGGCAACCGACCGGTCGATCAGGTAGATCTCGGCACCGAGAAAATACACCAGGCCCAGCAGAAAGATTCCAGACAGCCAGGTGGAATAAGCCTCCCATTTAAACCAGTGCAGATGCTCGGGCAGCGTCGTCGGTGATGTTCTGTACTTTTGAGCATGATAGAAGCCGCCGCCATGTACCGACCACAACTCACCGCCCACGCCCTTTTGCGAATCGGCCGGCTCGCGCGGTGCCTCCAGATGATTGTCCAGCCAGATGAAATACAGCGACGAACCGATCCAGGCGATACCGGTAACAAAGTGCAACCAGCGCACCAGAATATTCAACCAATCGAGTAGAAACGCTTCCATGCTAGCTCCGCAGTGGTCGTACGTTGTCGGGATAGTCTTCCACAACGGGTGCCACAGACCGCTCGCGGACCTTGAGGATCTCCGCGGCGGCCGAAACCGCAATTTCTGCGGGCTTTTTGCCACTGATTCCATCGACACCGATCGGGCAAACCAACTGGTCGATCACTGCTTGCGACATGCCCTGTTGCCGATAGCGCTTTTCAAAGCGCCGTCGTTTCGACAGTGAGCCGATAAGTCCGCAGTATCGCGCGTCACGCCGTCTTAGTATGCGATCGCAGATATCGAAATCCATCGCATGACTGTGTGTCATCACAAGATAGAAACTGTCTGCTGGCATTGCTGCAACCTCCAGTGCCGGATCCGGAGCATCTATCGCCCGAACGTTCACCGGTACTTTGCGGAACATTTTCGCGCGGCTGTCTATCCAGCGGATATTGCAGTCGAGTTCGGACAGGGCATTAACCACAGCGGCGCCAACATGGCCCGCGCCGAATACCGCGATATTCAGATCAGGTGCGACAACCGGCTCGAAAAATTCCTGCACGTCCCTGACGGTCGTCGGAACACCGTCGAGAATTCGGCGCGCTCTTGCCACCAGAGCAGCATCTTCTTCATCCGCACCAAATATCTGATCGCCGGTAACGACGAACTTCGCAGGATTTGTCCGTGAAATTCTTGTGGCGATGATGGCCGGTTCGCGCTGACCGTGCAGGGCCGCAAGGTCACGTAACCAGACCGGCAGCCCATCAGTCAGCGGTTCGAACAAGATCTCCACAACGCCACCGCAGCACTGCCCCATCGAAGAGCCCAGCGGAAAACTTCGTAGTGTCGACCCCTGGTCATTGAGCATTTCGACCGCGACGCGGGTGCTTTGATACTCCAGCTGCCCGCCGCCAATGGTCCCAATGGTTTCTGTCGCGGTAACGATCATCTTCGCACCGATCTCCCGGGGCGCCGAACCTCGAACCCCGGCGACAGTCACCAACATAGCCGGTTCGCCTGCCGCCGCAAGATCAGACAGTTCGTCAATCCACTCATTCATGCCGTGATGCCTCGATGGCTTTGAGTATTGCCTCGGGTGTTGCCGGCGCGTTCAGGTCGGGCGCCGGGCAGCTACTGTCAGAAATAGCGTCTCGAATAGCGTGGAATGCCGACAAGGCCAGCATCAATGGAGGCTCACCGACCGCCTTCGAACGATAAATTGTGTCTTCGGGGTTCGGGTTACTCTGCATCAATTCAACCCGAAAGTCCGGTGCAAGATCCGAACAGGTTGGTATCTTGTAGGTCGATGGCGCATGGGTTCCCAATTCACCGCGGTCATTCCACCACAGCTCTTCGGATGTGAGCCAGCCGACACCCTGTACGTAGCCGCCCTCAACCTGTCCAAGATCGATCGCCGGGTTCAGCGAATCACCGCAGTCATGCAGAATATCGACGCGCAAAGTCCGGTTCTCACCCGTCAATCGGTCGACCACCACTTCCGTGACCGCGGCACCGTAGGCGAAATAGAAAAACGGTCGGCCACTAAATGTTTCGCGATCGTAATTAATTTTCGGCGTTTTATAAAAGCCCGTTGCCGACAGTGGTACCCGATCAGCCCAGGCCAATTGCACCAGCGCCGCGAAAGACACGGTGTTGTCACCCGCCCGGACCTGATTATCAGCGAACTGAATATCCGCCTCGGGCACCGCAAAATGTCGCGCAGCGAATTCGGTCAGCCGGCCGCGAATCTTCGCCGCCGCTTTCTTCGCCGCCATTCCGTTCATGTCTGCGCCACTCGACGCGGCGGTCGCGGACGCATTCGGCACCTTGCTGGTGTCAGCTGCAGTGATGCGGATACGGTCGATATCAACCTGAAATTCATCCGCGACCACTTGCGCGACTTTTACATACAAGCCCTGCCCCATCTCCGTGCCGCCATGATTGAGTTGAATCGTGCCGTCCTTGTACAGGTGCACGAGTGCACCGGCTTGATTCAGCAAGGTGTTCGTAAACGATATTCCAAACTTGACGGGCGTGATGGCAATGCCGCGTTTTAAAATGTCATTCTCGGCATTGAATGCCTGGATATCCTCTCGACGCTTCCGGTAGTCGCTGCTGGAGACGAGTTGGTCGAAAATCTCATCGATGACATTGTCTTCGATAACCTGCAGATACTGAGTGACGTTGCGCTCGTCCTTCCCGTAGAAGTTACGGCGCCGAATCTCCAGCGGATCCTTGCCGAGATTCCGGGCAATGTCTTCTATCGCGTATTCGATCGCGAACATGCCTTGCGGGCCGCCAAAACCGCGGAATGCCGTGTTTGAAACCGTGTTGGTCTTGCAGCGATGGGAGAGAATTCGAATGTTCTCGAGAAAGTACGCGTTGTCGCAACTGAACATGGCGCGATCATTGACCGGGCCTGACAGGTCCGCAGACATGCCACAGCGTGACGCGAGCTCAAAGTCTATGCCGAGTATCAAACCGGTATCGTCGAAACCAACGTCGTAGTCGATGACGAAGTCGTGACGCTTGCCGGTCATCACCATATCGTCATCACGATCGAGTCGTAACTTGCAGGCCCGGCCCGTCTTATCGGACGCCAGTGCTGCAACGCAGGCAATCAACGCAGCCTGACTTTCTTTGCCACCAAAAGCACCGCCCATTCGGCGGCAGATAACCGTAACGTCGTTTGCCGGACGGTTTGTTGTTTGCGCAATCAACATCTGAACTTCGTCCGGGTGCTGCGTCGAGCTGTAGACCAACAGGCATCCGTCTTCCTGTGGTATCGCCATCGCGATATGGCCTTCAAGGTAAAACTGGTCCTGACCGCCGAGGAATACACGGCGACGGGTCCGATGTGGCGCCGACGCAATCGCACTGTCCGGGTCGCCTCGCACGAGCGTCTCGCTGGGCAAGACAAAAGACTCTTTCAGAACCGCATCAAGAGGGTCCAGGATAGCGTCCAGTTCGCGATACTCGATATTCGCCATCCGTGCAGCTTTTCGTGCCGCGTCAACGGTCGTCGCGGCAACGGCAAATATGGGTTGCCCAACGTACTGCACAAGGTCGGTCGCGAAGATCGGATCGTCTTCGATAATCGGGCCGTAATTATTGGTTCCGACAATGTCGCTGGCGATACAAACATCAACCACGCCGGCTGCCGCTTTGACTGCCGAGAGATCAATCTCGCCAACTTCTGCGTGCGCCAACGAGCTCATTCCGACCGCGACATGCAGCAAATCTCTCGGCTCCGGGAGGTCATCGGTATACGACGCACGTCCCGTCACATGCAGGTGGGCACTGTCATGCGGTATTGGCGACCCGACGGCGGACTCGCGTTTGAGTGCAGGCTTCACGCTAGCGCCCATATGTGTACACCGTCTCCACGTCGCCGCGTTCAGACTCGGCAAAGAATCGACGCAACAAATTCTGTACTGCCAACAAACGAATGTCGGCCGAAGCCCGCATATCCGAGATAGGTGTAAAGTCTTTGGCCAGTGCCACACAGGCGATTTCTATTGTTTCTTCCGCCCACGGCAACCCCGTTATCGCCGCCTCTGTTTCCTTTGCTCGACGAACAGTTGCCGCCAGCCCGCCACAGGCCATGCGGAACGATTTGACCTTACCGTCGTCGAGTACAAGCCGGTAAGCCGTACAGATTGCCGAGATATCCTGGTCGAATCGCTTTGACCACTTCTGACTTTTTACCACCGCGTCATCGGACGGCAGCGGCATTTTGATTCGCGATACGAACTCACCAGGCTGCAGATCGTTAACCATGTAGTCGTGATAGAAGTCACCCAGTGAAATTTCCCTTTCGACTGCACCAACACGCAGCACCAGGGTCGCATCCACAACCATCAAGGCAGCCATCGAGTCACCAATGGGTGAACCATTGGCAATGTTGCCGCCCAATGTGCCCGCATTTCGAATAGGCGGTGAAGCGAAACGACGAAACATCTCCGTCAGTCCCGGATAATGCTCGACAATGGTCGGTATCGCGTCGGTCAGAGTCGCTGCCGATCCAATATCGATGTGCGTATCAGTGACTTTGACATCGCGAAGGTCGGCAACCCGCCCGGTATAGATGATAGTCGTGAGTTCGCGATGTTGTTTTGTTACCCATAAACCGACGTCGGTTCCACCCGCGAGAATGGTCGCGGTTGGGTATTGCGCGAACAGCGCTGCAAACTCATCGGCATCAAGCGGCGCGAAAAACCGGCGGCCGTTGTGCTCAATGTGCAACGAACTCTCCCGCTGGATCGACTCCAGCTCCGCAGATCGATTGGGACGGTTCACTCGTTTGGCGCTGTACATATCTTTGGCCGCGGCAATGATCGGGCGGTAACCCGTACAACGGCAAAGATTACCGGACAGCGCATCGTCGATATCCTGACGACCGGGATTTTCGTTCGTTTCGTACAGTGCGTACAGGGACATCACAAACCCCGGCGTGCAGAAACCGCATTGCGAACCGTGATTGGCAACCATCGCAGACTGCACCGGATGCAGTGCCCCGTCGGCCGCCAGACTTTCTACCGTAAGCAACTCTTTACCATCGAGTGTCGGAAGAAACTGGATGCATGAATTGATGGCTTTGAGATTCGTTCCATCGGCATCGAGTTCTGCGACCACCACGGTACAGGCACCGCAATCACCTTCAGCACAACCTTCTTTCGAACCCTTGCGACGCAGGTCTTCGCGCAAATACTGCAGTACGGTTCTTGTCGGATCCGCATCGTGAATCTCGACGACTTCGCCGTCGAGCAAAAACCTGATCGTGGCGGAATCGGTCATCGTTATCAGCTACCGCGGTAGGTTGAATAAGACCAGGGAGAGCATAACAAGGGCACGTGGTAGTGCTGGTCGCCTTTTACAGAAAACCGAATGACAACCGTATCCAGAAACGCCGGGTCGTCAACCGCGATATCGCTATGACGAAAGTAATTGCCAATATCGAATTCAAGCTCATAGGTTCCTGTAAGCATTGACTCACCGTCAAGCAGGGCCTGTGCAGTGCGGCCATCGGCATTCGTCACTGTTTCTGCGATCTGCTCACGCCGCACCCCAATCCTGAACAACCGAATGGCAACTCCTGCAGCCGGGCCGCCCTGTGCCGTATCGAGGATGTGTGTCGTTAGTCGTCCCATGCCGCTCTCGTATAAAGGTCATTCGCTAAATCGAATATCGCATGATTATACTGTGTTAGCTTGCCCCCAATAAAAAAAAGATGGCAGCCCCAAATGCTGGAGGAATTTGAGATGAAAAAACTAATCTTGTTAGTGCCACTCTTCGCCTTGTTTGCTTGCGAGGTTCAAGTCGAACATGGACCCGAAGTTACCTATCTGAACATGCCCGGCATGGCTGAACTCGATCTGCCGTTTTCCTCGGCCGTGCGCGTCGGCAAGACGCTCTATTTATCCGGCAATCTTGGCAACGTCCCCGGCACGCTCAATATGGCGGAAGGTGGTATCTCAGGTGAAACGCGTCAGACCATGGACAACATTTCACGAGTGCTCGAAGAATTCGGCTCGTCGATGGATGACGTCGTTAAATGCTCGGTGTTTCTCGCCGATATGTCGGAATGGGGCGCGATGAACGACGTTTACAAAACCTATTTCAAGAACCCACCGGCGCGCAGCGCTCTTGGCGTAAGCGGTCTCGCGCTCAATGCGCGCGTCGAGATCGAGTGCATCGCAGTGACGAAATAGACGCCAAGCCTATTTTTTTCGCCCCGCTGGCTGCGATTTGGTCGCCAGCAGTTGGTCCCGGCGGGCCGCCAGCGCACCCAGTCGACGCTTGTCGAGGACATCGCTGAAATTATCCTGCAAAACCTGGTCGGTCATTTCGGTCAACGCGTTTTTCCAGCCATCGTTGACGGCCAGGCTTACCTTCTTAAGGTGGCTGGGCCGCCCTTTCTTATTGGCGAATGTTCGCTCATGTTCACTCAGCATCAGGCGCCAGGTCGACTTGTCGTACAGCATCCTCTGTTGCGTGCGACCTTCGTTGTAAACAAGCACATCGAAGACGTACATCGCCGCCCACTGATCCGTAATCGAGCAGGACGACGAACTACCTACCTGACCGGACGAGGAGCGTATAGTCTCATCCATTATGTTGTCCGGCATGAATTGCAGTGAACCGCCGCTGCCTTTGATCTCGCGTTTTACTGTGACCGGGACCATATCGAGCTCCAGGAGCCTATCCATACGGTACGCCGCAACCCCGGGGTAAATACCCTTGGCTTCGCGTTTATGGAATATGGCGTTAACCGTGTATTTTCCATCACTGATTTCGACCTCTGTGCGTAACGGCATTTTCCTTTTATTTGGAGGCACTTTCCCAATTGTTAAGATTTCTCCCGTCTCGAGCAGTCGCTGCAATTTCTCCGTGGTCAAGCCGCTCGATCGGCGCCCCACTTGACGCGGGTGATCCGGCACCGACGATTTCACTCCAGCCTGGCTAGTCACGGATACTGACTCGCCTTCGAGAATCAAGGCATGACCGGTACCGCTGTAATAGAAATTGAGCATGCCCGTGTCAATTTCGATCAGGCGGCCACCAAACCGCTGCAGAACTTTGCGATTCGGGGTCGGTGTATGGCCAACCACAACCCGGTCCGCACCAATCGCAGCAAGCGCCGCATCCAATCGATGTTCTTCAATTATTCCGGGACACTTGACGTTACTGCGATACCAGAGTGGTCCATCAACGCCGAGAATCTCAGACTCATTCAGTCGAATTCCTGCGCTGACCGCGTGCATAATGACCGGGTCCTCACTTAGCGCCGGCATGAAGTTATTGAGTATGCTTTCATATTTATAGTGGCTGTCGGTCGGCGACAGGATCTCAGCATCGGTAAGCACATCGAGCACACCAGCAAAATCAGCGAGTTCTTTTTGCAGGCCTTGATTGACACCGTCCAGACCAATTCGCGTCACCTCTGGAGATAACCCCCCGTGCACAAATGCCGTACCGTTAATCACGACAATGATGTTCTTTTCTAATAACCACCGACCGTAAACGCCATCAGGGCGAAAGGCCCTGCGCATCGCGAAGTAACCAGGTGGATAGTAACGATCAAACTCAGCACGTACCGTTCCTTCTTCGGCATGCTGTTGCTTCACGTAGATCTCAAACCAGCGCCTACGTTCCGCGCGGTCTTCATCCTCCGCAAAAGCAGCATATTCCTGAGCACTGACATAACGCATATCACCCGTCAAAATCATCGACTCGTGATTACCGATCAACACATGGACACGCCCGCCTGCCGACTCTGCTTCACCTTCCAGCCGCATGAGTAAGTCCATCGCCGCGCGAGACTTCGGCCCACGATCGAGGATATCGCCCACAATGACGAGGTTGGTTGTTCCGCCTGTCCAGGTCAATTCCGCGTCAAGAACATCAGCACTTTGCAGCGTTGACACCATGGCATCATAAGCACCATGGATATCAGCGATTGCCACAACTCGATCAACACCATCAAAACGCCACTCTCTTGGCCACGCTGTCTGTGGCAGGGACATCAGAGCAATCAGAATCAACAGGTATATATTTATTTTACGTAGCAAGTGTGTATTCCAGTTGTTTGCAGACGGCTAAGTGTAGTAGCTCAGTGAAAGGGCGGCAATTTAGAATCGAGTGCCAAGATGGCCTTATGCTAGAATATTCTCGATTGTGATACTCATCGGCGGGGTTCAAATACAATGTTATTGACGCGTTGGACAGTACTTGGCACCACGTTGTTCCTGTTTTTTTCAGCTGCATCAGCTGCGTCAGCACAGGAAGCACGTTTACCTGACCCGCTGTTTCAGGATACCCAAGTGCTGGATGTGCGCGTCACAGCGCCCTTGACAACGCTTCTTGACGAACGGCCGCTTGATCAGGAATTGCCGGCCAAGCTGCAATACGCTGACTCATCTGGCCAGACAGTAGAATTTGACATAAAGATTCGAACGCGCGGAAAGTTTCGTCGCAAGAAAGACATCTGTTCTTTTCCGCCCATGCGCCTGAACTTCAAAGCATCAGAGACCAAGGGCACGTTGTTTCACAAACAAAACAAGGTGAAGCTCGTCACGCATTGCGAGAACAACACGCGGTACGAACAGGTCATTCTCCGCGAATACACCGCGTATCGTATTCTGAACGTAATGACAGATGCGAGTTTTCGGGTGCGGCTATTACGCATCACCTACGTCGACTCTGAAGGCAATAAACGGGACGACGTCAGCCATGGTTTCATTATCGAACACAGAGACCGACTGGCCAAGCGACTCGAAAAAGACTACCTCGAATTACCAGGCACGAAAGTCAGCGCCCTCGATCCCGCATACATGAATCTGGTATCGATGTACCAATACCTGATCGGTAATACCGACTTCTCACCGGTCAAGGCTGCGATAGACCAAAATTGCTGCCACAACCATGTTTTATTCGGCAATGATGGCGAGCCAATCTTGTCCATCCCCTACGACTTCGATCAGGCTGGAATTGTCAATGCGCCGCACGCGGGTCCGAACCCAAGGTTCAAACTGCGCAATGTAAAAGAACGACTGTACAGAGGCCGCTGCACGAATAATGACCGGTTGCCCGAGACAATCGCCCTTTACAATGCGAAACAGGAACAGGTCATGGCTGTTCTGAGGGAAGTCGAGGATGCAAGCCAGCGCTCTATGAAATTGATGACCAACTACGTTAAAGGCTTCTACAGCACAATAAACTCGCAACGGCGCATCAACGGCGAGTTCGTCAAAAAGTGTATTTAGGCGACGCCTCAGTGTCCCCCACCTTCAGCCAATCGGCGAGTATCTTGGTCATACGCGGATGAATGAAGTAACCGATTGAGCTGTGCGGGTTCGACTTACCGTACCGAACGGCCAGATTAAATATCCTGTAGTCCTGCACAGCGCTGACCACTCGCCGTTGCAGCATCATTTTGAAATCATCCGCAAGCGTATTGTCATGACACGTATAGTCATCTTCGGCCGCGACGTTGTGCCACGAAATTACACTCAGCGGAAATTTTGTCTTCGGCTTTTCTTTTGCGCCAAGCAAGCGCTTGCGGATATTGGCGTCGCCTAGCGGCGCGCCGAGCGTAACCCAGAGCTCGACTTTCTTGTCACCGTATTGCTCCTTCAGATCCGGGTCGTGAGACAGTTGCCACAATACGTCGTAAGCGACAACGCTGCCGGTCCCATGTGATACCAGTACTATTCGAGCGTCGCGATCCATCAGAGCACACAGCTGTTCCCTGAGTCGTGCGCGGACCTGCATCGCATACTCCGACTTGCGATCAAAGTATCTCGCAAAATCCTGGGAGACCGTTCGTATCATGGGCACGCAGAGTCCTATGGCACCCAGTATCGGCGCCGCAATATCCACAATCGCCTCTGGAACAGCCGATTTTCCGGGAAGCTGATCGTACTGCCGAATACCAAATTTCTTGCGTACGGTTATCTCCCGCAATGCCGTCAGAGCATTGCGTCGATCGCCGATATCGAGATTCTCATCGTAATACTTGCCGCGCGCCTGCAGAACTTCCGCGTTCAGGTCACCGTACCAGGCAACGCTTTTCTGTATCGCGTCGAAAGACTCCAGCAGGTTCGGGCAGTCGCGCTCTATTCCGGAACGCAGCGCTGCCATGGACAAGTCCGTATACGCTTCTACCGACGGTTTGAAATCGCGACCATGTACCAGCAATAAACTGCGATCAGTCGTGCCACTCAATGCTTCGAGACTCATATAACGATTCGCCGTTGTTTAATACTCATCTTCACCGCCGTCACGTCGAGTTAACATCGTAAGAAATGAACCGGACAAGGTTTTTCCGTATTCGAGCTTCCAGATAACCAGCGTCGCTAACACGAACATCAACGATATGACATACGCCACACCCAGCGCGCCGATTCCCGAGCCGAGCCCGATACCAATCGCTACAAAAATATACATCGCATCTGACGGCTGATTCAGAGAAAAACGAAATCGGACAGCCGCGACGACACCGGCAAGGCTGAAAGCAAGTGCGATGCTGTTCAACACGATCATCGAGATGCCCGTAACGAGTAAAGGCAGAACAAGGATAGTCTGCAGAAACGACTGATCGATTCGTCGTGCGCGGCTCGTAATGAAATACGCCCAGGACACAGGGACCGCGAGGAAGGTTGCGCCGATACTTGCCAAGAGCAGGCGAATCGGTGCTGAGCCTGTCAGCAGATTTCTTTCGACGCTCGTATAAACCGGTTCAAAAGAATCGAAATTTGACCCGGAGAGTTCGTCGACACCCCCGAGTGGCAGGTATTCATCCAGGCCGGGATACCGATCCGCCAGAAACAGCACCGCACCCATAATGATGCCGTAATACATCACGATCAGTGTTAGCGGTATCAGCAAATTTGCAGATCGTCTCATGGTGGTGTTCCAATTTGCGCGGTGTAAGAACGATACAGCCAAGTCAGCAATTACGCCATAGCGTTAGTGGAGCACAACCCGCGCTTCGATGGTAATCTACATTCCGCCTGAAACTACTGAAAGAGACAAATGACCGACAAAGTACAGCTACTCGGCATCAGCAACGCTATTGTTGATGTGCTCGCGCACGTGGATAACGCCTTCCTGGATTCGATAGGAGCACCACTGGGGTCGATGACACTTATCGACGAGAATCAGGCACACGACATTTATTCGAGGATGGGCCCGGCAACAGAAATGTCCGGTGGTTCTGTCGCCAACACAATTGCGGGATTCGCAAATCTGGGTGGCGCTACGGCTTACATTGGCAAGGTTCGCGACGATCAATTTGGTGAAATCTTCAATCATGATATGCGGTCGCTTGGCGTCGATATTCGGCTCGAGCCGGCAACCAGTGGCACGCCGACAGCACGTTGTCACGTGCTGATCACAGAGGGTGGCCAACGCACAATGCAAACCTACCTCGGCGCCTGTCTTGAACTTGCGTTAGCCGACATCACTCTGTCGACGGTTGGCGCACCGAAAGCACTGTTGCTTGAGGGCTATGTTTGGGACATCGCGGAAGGGCCGGCGCTTGCCAAAAAAGCAGCAGAAATCGCTCGCGCCAACGGCACCGCTGTTTCGCTCTCTCTCTCAGACTCTTTTTGTGTCGAAAGACATCGCGCTTCATTCCTCGATTTTGTGCAAAACGATGCCGATATTGTGGTGGCCGACGAGGAAGAAATACACGCATTGCTGGGCACGGACAACATTGAGACAGCGGTCAGAGATTTGGCGACTTACGAAGCCCTGTTTGCAGTAACCCGTTCCGCACAAGGATCCGTTATCGTGCATGGCGATACGGTAATCGAACAGGAAGCGGCGTTCGTCAAGAATGTTGTCGATACGACCGGCGCCGGTGATGCCTATTCGGCTGGATTCCTCTACGGGTGGGCAAATGGCCGCTCGTTAACTGAGTGTGCCAAATACGGTACCCGGTGCGCGACGAAGGTTATCCAGCAGGTGGGTGCCCGTGTCGAGAAAGGTCTCCTCGACGGATTTCAGTAACGCGTTCAGGTGCCGATCGGATGCCAGGTTGTCTTTACTTCCTGAGTGTCACGAATCAGGTACGGGTCTTGTGCATCGCGCAACCAATCGACCTGGTCTCGCGCAATGACGCGCTTGATATTATCCGCTGCCAGTTCCTGAACAGTCCTTGCGACCGCTTTGCGGCCGTCGCAGTACACGATTGCGTTCACATCCATATGTGATGCGAAGAACTCGGTGAGCTCGGAACGAAAACCGGTCAGTATATTGACCACTCCGCCCGGCACATCGGACGCGTGCAGCACCTCCGCAAAACTCACTGCTGACAGCGGTTTGCTCTCAGATGCCAGGACAACGCAGGTGTTGCCTCCGACAATTGCTGGCGCAATATTCGAGATAAGCCCGAGTAAACCGGAATCGTCCGGCGCAAGAATAGACACGACACCTGTCGGTTCCAGGACTGAGAAATTAAAATGCGAGGAGTTGACTGGGTTAACCGCACTGAACACTTGCTGGTACTTGTCCGCCCAACCCGCAAAATAAATCAATCGATCGATTGACAGATCGACTTCTTTTTCCGCCGCCCGCGCGGCAGCGCCCTGCAGCTGAAGTTCCGCGATAAACTGGTCGCGACGCCCTTCCAGCATCTCGGCGATTCGATACAGAATCTGGCTGCGAAGATACGCGCTCGCTTTCGCCCAACCTGGTTGCGCTTTTCGCGCTGCGACAACCGAATTTCGAAAGTCCTTGCGGCTGCCACGACACATATTCGCGACAACATTGCCTTGTTTGTCCTCGAACGAGAAATAACGGCCCGATTCGGTTCTCGGAAATTTGCCGCCGATGTAGATTTTGTAGGTTTTGGCTACCGCGAGTCGTTTTGCCGCCATCGTCATGCTCCCAGCTTCACGTAGGCATCGAGACCGTGCAACCCACCTTCGCGCCCGACACCACTTTCCTTGTAACCGCCAAACGGTGACGTCGGATCGAACTTGTTAAAAGTATTGGCCCAGACAACGCCGGCACGAATGTCCTGCGTCATCTTGAAAATCTTCGAACCCTTGTCCGTCCATATTCCGCCCGACAACCCGTAAGGCGTATTGTTTGCTTTGGTTAACGCTTCGTCGTAGCGACGGAACGTCTGGATGGCCAGCACCGGCCCGAATATCTCTTCCTGCACCACGCGGCTCGATTGCGAAACGCCGGTAAAGATCGTTGGGCGACACCAATAACCTTTCTTCGGAAGGCGGCAGGAGCTCTGGTGCATGTCCCCGCCCTCCGCTTTGCCGATCTTCAGATAGGACTGAATCTTCTCAAGCTGCATCGACGAGTTGATCGCCCCGATGTCCGTGTTCTTGTCCAGCGGATCGCCGACAATCAAAGTTTCCATCCGATCTTTCAACTTCGAGATAACTTCATCCGCAACCGATTCCTGAACAAATAGCCGCGAGCCTGCGCAGCAAACATGTCCCTGATTAAAGAAGATACCGTTGACGATGCCCTCAACCGCCTGATCGATGGCGGCGTCAGCAAATATGATGTTGGCCGCTTTTCCACCCAGTTCCAGCGTGTACTTTTTGTTGGTGCCCGCGAGCGCTTTCTGAATGATTCGACCGACATTTGTTGAACCCGTAAAGGCGACTTTATCCACGCCGGAGTGTTCGACAATGGCCGCGCCAGTGGCACCCGCGCCGGTCACAATATTAACAACGCCGGGCGGCAATCCTGCTTCAGCGACGACCTCTGCAAGCTTCAGCGCCGTTAACGGCGTTGTCTCAGCCGGCTTCAATACAACCGTATTACCACAGGCCAGGGCCGGCGCGATCTTCCAGGCGGCCATCAATAAGGGGAAATTCCACGGTATTACCTGACCCGCGACGCCCAGCGACTTTGCTGTTCGCCCCGGAAAAGCGTACTCGAGTTTGTCGGCCCAGCCGGCATAGTAAAAGAAGTGGGCAGCGGCCAACGGCACATCGATGTCACGGGATTCGCGAATCGGTTTGCCACCATCAAGCGTCTCGATAACCGAAAACTCCCGGGCTCGCTCCTGCATGATGCGTGCAATGCGGTAAATGTATTTGCCTCGCTCCGCGGGTTTCATACGACCCCATGGACCGCGATAAGCCTCCCGTGCCGCTTTGACCGCCTTATCAACATCAGCCTGACTCGCGTCGGCGACACGACTGAGCTTTTCCTCGGTCGCCGGATTCACCGTGTCGAAGTACTTGCCTTTTTCGGGCTTTACAAAGTCGCCGTTAATAAACAGGCCGTAACGACTCTTTACTTTGATGTGGTCCGTACTCTCCGGTGCCGGGTCATATCCCCAGCCACCATCGAACGCGAGTTTATTCTCAGTTACCGCCATAACATGCTGCCCCGTAGGAGCGGCCCCAAGGCCGCGATTCCCCGTTAATCTTTAGAAAAATAATCAGGCGACTGATAAACACCCGTCGACTGCTTCATCAATTGCATCAAAACATCATTAGCCAGCGAACTCGCACCAAATCGAAACCACTCCGGCGTCATCCAGGCATTGCCGAGCGTTTCGTGCAGCATGACCAGGTAATGAATGGCCAGCTTGGACGTCGAGATCCCGCCCGCAGGCTTCATGCCGACCATCTTGCCCGTCTCTTTGTAGAAATCCCGTATCGCCTGCAGCATAACCAGGGTCACCTGCATCGTCGCCGCGGGTTGTATCTTACCCGTGGACGTTTTGATGAAGTCTGCGCCGGCGTGCATGGCCAGGACGCTCGCTTTACGCACGCGATCCAGCGTGCCGAGCTCGCCGGTTTCCAGAATCACTTTGAGGTGCACATCGCCGCACGCCTCTTTGACTGCGACAATTTCGTCGAAAACATATCGATAATCTCCGGCCAGAAACCTGCCTCGCGAAATGACCATATCGATTTCTGTCGCACCCGCTTTCACCGCCATGCGCGTATCATCGAGCTTTACTTTCAACGTCGACATGCCGCTCGGGAATGCCGTTGCAACAGATGCGATATTGATGTCATGACCAGCGAGTGCTTCCTTGGCGACGCTGACCATTGTGGGATAAACACACACGGCCGCAACGTGTGGCAAACCCGGCAATGCATCATGCAGATGGATCGCCTTCTGACACAATTGCTTGACCTTGCCCGGCGTGTCCTGACCCTCCAGCGTCGTCAGGTCAATCATGCTCAGAATAAGTTTTAGTGCTTCGACCTTGGCCGCTTTCTTAATGCTGCGGGTCTGAAACCGCGCAACGCGCTCATTAACACCGACCTCATCAACGGCCGGAATACGGCTGAGATCGGGCAGCCGCGCCGACTTCTTTTTTAGTGCAGTCAAAGCCACGCCCCTACTTCCCGGCCACAACGGTTTCGAGCGCGACCAGAATCATCTCATCAAAGGTGGTCGCCCTTTCATCCGCAGTAAGCGCAGCACCGCTTGGGATGTCATCGCTTACTGTGCAAATCGCCAGTGCCTCTGCATTATTCTCAGCGGCGATGGGAAAGATCCCGGCCGCTTCCATCTCGATGCCGTATACATTGTATTTCGCCATCGTTTCGAACATGTCCGGGTCCGGCGTGTAGAAGAGGTCCGCCGAGAAAATATTGCCCACGTGATAGCGGACATTCGCAGCCTTCGCCGCTGCCACCGCTTTTTCCACGAGATCGAAGCTCGCCAGCGCGGCAAAATCGTAACCGCCGAAACGCATGCGATTGCAGTTTGAATCGGTAGATGCACCCATCGCGATAATGATGTCCCGTAGGATAACGCGCTTAACGCCGTACTCGGTGATGAGCTCTGTGCAGTAGATCGATGCAGAAGGAATCCCCATGCCATGCGCCATCACGGAGACCGGCTGTCCTTTGTATTCACCGGTGAATCCCCACATATTGCGCACGTCACTCACACGCCGAACCTTGTCGAGATAGGTTTCGGCGATATATTGGGCACGCAATGGGTCACCCGGCATCAGCACCGTTGCGGCGAAATCGCCCGGTGCTGCATTCATATGTTTAGTTGCCATTTTTTGTTGTTCTCTTAATTACCACTTACCTTGTGTCGACATACCCCCATCGACGATCAGGTTGGCGCCACTGATCCAGCGGGCTGCCGGGCTAAGGAGAAACAATACCGCGTCCGCGACGTCATTGGGAGCCCCGATGCGACCGAGGGGCACCCGCTCCAGCCAGCGAGCAACCCCGTCGGGCCAGTCCTTCTGCAGTCCTTCCCGGTCAATCAGCCCGGGCGATACCGTATTGACCCGAATCCGGGCCGCGCCGAATTCCAGCGCTGCGGCGCGCGTCAACATCACCAGGCCCGCTTTGCTGGTCGCATAATGCCCATGGCCCAAAGCCGGGTCCAGGCCCTCGATAGAAGCAATATTCACGATGGCGCCGCCTCTGTCCGCTGCGGACCAGGCCCCCGCCGCGCGTTGGGTCACAAGAAACGCGCTATCAAGATTAGCCGCCATCATCAGGCGCCAGTCCGAGAAACTCATGTCGGCAAGATTCTGCACAGTTTGCACAGCCGCATTGTTCACGACCATCGTTGCAGCGGCAGAATCCAGCATCGCGTCCACGGAGGCTTTGTTGGTCAGATCCGCGCCAATGACCCGGCCTGTCCCCAATCGTTCGATCAACGCTGCCGCCGCAGCCGCGTTCTGATGATAGTGAGCGATGACGGTCGCTCCCGCCTCGGCCAGACGGGCGGCGATTCCCTGACCAATATTGCCGCTCGCGCCCGTAACCAGAATCTGTTCACCGGATAAATCCAGTAAATCCACTACCGCCTTCGTTTCCGGCTTTGCCACACTAGTCTCCTGTCTTGCAGTCAGGGTATTGTCTACCGATGAACGACAAAGCGAAACCTGACGAATTCTGGACCTCGGAACGCTGCTACATCACCGAATTACTGAATCACGGCCAGACGCCCGAGGTCTCAATTGCGCGAACCCGCGTTGAGCCTACCGTAACAACACAGCTGCATTCACTGTCGGTAGCCGAATGGTACGTCATCGAGGCTGGCACAGGCATCATGACCGTCGGTGAGGAGATGCCCCGACGTGTTGGCGCCGGCGATGTCGTTTGCATACCCAGAGGGTCGCCGCAAATGATTTTTAACGACGGCGAAAATGACCTGGTATTTCTGTGTGTCTGCGCACCGAAATTTTCCCCGGAATGCTACACCTCACTGGAATAACGGCGCTATACTCGGCACACGCGTAGTCAGGAGACTCACAATGCGTGGTAAAAAACCAACAAAAACAAAGCAAGGTGCACTGCGCCTCGGCTTAAGCGCCCTTGCTATAGCCGGTTTCTTTGCGGCGCCAGCGAGCGCCCAGATGGAAGGAATTCTGGAAGAAATCATCGTCACAGCCCAGAAACGTGAAGAATCGCTGCAGGACGTGCCGATTTCCGTTGCGACGATGCAGGGTGAAAACCTCAATGCACTGTTTTCCGGCAGTGAGGACATTCTCGCACTTTCGGGCCGCGTTCCCGGCCTCTACGCCGAGTCCTCCAACGGACGTTCGGCACCTCGCTTTTACATGCGCGGCCTCGGCAACATCGACTTTGATCTGGCGGCATCGCAGCCTGTCTCGCTGATCATGGACGAAGTCGTCATGGAGAACGTCGTACTTAAAGGCTTCCCTTTATTTGACGTCGCCAACATCGAAGTCATCCGCGGCCCGCAGGGCACGCTGTTCGGGCGCAACACCACAGCGGGCATCGTGAAGATCAATACCCGTCGGCCGAGTGATGAGTTTAACGGCTACGTAAGAGGTTCTTACGCGAATTTCGGCACGATGAATGTTGAAGGCGCCGTCGGCGGTAGTCTGATCGACAACACACTGACCGCACGCGCATCCGTGCTACATCGCTCCCGCGACAACTGGATCACCAATGGCAATACCGGGCAAAAGTCCCTGGGTCGCTTTAAGGAATCGGCGGTTCGCCTGCAGTTCGACTGGCAGATTACAGACAGACTATCGGCCCTGGTTTCGCACCAAAACCGCAGCCTTGACGGAACGTCATCTATTTTCCGGGCTAACGTTTTCTCAACCGGAAGTGCTGCGCTGAACCAGAACTATGATCGTGAAGTGGTTTATTACGACGGCGGTGATAACAATCCGCAGGAATATCAAACCCACGGAACGACGTTGAACCTGACCTGGGATCTCGACAACGTCAGTCTCAACTCCATTACGTCATTCCAGAAGGCTGATGGCTACAGCCGCGGCGATATCGATGGTGGCGTTGTGAATATCTTCTCTACCCCGACACCTCCTTCTGGCATTACGTTCGCGGACATAGAAGTATTCGGACTTCCGGCACGGACGTGGCCGGGACCGATCTTCACGCCCTCTGTAACACAGGACGGTGCGGACACCGACCAGTTCACGCAGGAATTCCGCCTCTCGAGCAATGGCGAAGGCCGCTTCAACTGGCAGGTCGGTGCGTTCTACTTCAGTTCCGACCTCGTGGTGACAACGGACTCATTCGCCTCCTACGGCTTCAACCCAAACAACGTGCAGGACACGAAGATTCAGCAGGAAAACACGGCTTGGGCCGTATTTGGCCAGGGTAGCTACGACGTTACCGACCGCCTCACACTGACCGCTGGCGTCCGCTATACGGATGACGAAAAAGACTTCCGGGTTCTGCAGTTCGGTCAACTCTGGCTGGATATCGGTATACCGCAATTCCTCGCACCACCGATCAACGAATCCGACGGCCAGGCGAGCTGGGACCTCAGTGCGAACTTCGCGCTGACAGACCAGTCAAGTTTGTACGCACGCTTTGCGAACGGCTTCCGTGCACCATCGATTCAGGGTCGTGATGTGGCATTCCTGCAGTTCCCATCGGTCGCCAATGCCGAGACAATCAACTCATTTGAAGCCGGTTATAAGGCCGATTACTTCGACGGACGCGCCCGTCTGAACCTGGCGGTATTCAAGTATGAAGTGGACGACATGCAATTGTCGGTCATCGGCGGTGCATCAAATATTAATACCGTCATCAACGCGAACCAGGGAGACGCGCAAGGCTTCGAAATTGACGCGGACTTCATGTTGGGCGAATTCATACTGGTCAGCGTGGGATCAGCGTACAACGACACCGAAATCAAGGACCCGACACTGGGTTCCAACCCTTGTGGTTCAGGACTTTGCACACCACTTGACCCGGTCAACCCGGCAGATCCAAATCAGGTGCTGATCGGCGGTAACCCCTTCCCGCGTGCGCCCAAGACGACGCAAAACCTGAACATTCGGGCACACATGCCGTATGGCGATGGTGAGTGGTACGCAGCAACAGACTGGGTCTGGTACGGCAAGATCAATATGCCGCTGTACGAAGCGGTTGAGTTCCAAACCGACGGCCAGTTTGAAGGCGGTCTTCGCGTCGGCTACCAGCATCACAGCAAAGGCCTTGATGTCTCCGTCTTCGCTCGCAACCTGACGGATGAAGATAACGTCCTCGGCTTCGTCGACTTCAGTAACAACACTGGTTTTGTTAACGAACCGCGCACCTACGGTATCCAGGTCAATTGGGAATTCGGCGACTAATTCGTCCATTAGTACTTTTGCTGGTTGTCGCTGGCTGCTCAAACGCTGAGCACCCAGCGACACTGGCGTTTGCGGTCAGTGGGCGCCTCGAAGACTCCAACATCCGCGAAGCCAGCGGCCTCGCTCAATCACAACGACAAGCCGATCTTCTCTGGATCATCAATGACAACGGCGCGAAGGAATGGCTACACGCCATAGATCACTCCGGCGCCCGCCGCGGTGAATTCAGGCTCAAAAAGTCACGCAACGTGGACTGGGAAGACCTCGCCTCGTTTCGACTCGACGACATGCCCTACCTGATGATTGCCGACATCGGCGATAACGATGCCAAGCGCGATTTTCGCACGCTGTATTTTGTCGAAGAACCGAAGCCTAAAAAGAAGGCCGACAAGAAACTCGACTGGCGGATCGATTTCTCCTATCCCGACGGACCCCGCGATGCCGAAGCCGCTGCGGTGGACATGGAGCAGCAACGCGCATTGATTTTGTCCAAGCGCGACATGCCACCACGTCTGTATGCAGTACCTCTGCGCGACGATTCTGAAACAATTCTGACCGCCACCAAGCTCGGAACCGTCACCAGCCTGCAGAAACCCTCACGACGAGATGTTGAATTCGCGCCCAAAACAAAGGACTGGTACTGGCAACCGGTTGGCATGGATATCTCATCTGACAACAAGGCGGCTGTCATCCTGACTTACCGAGCCGTGTATTTTTATCAACGACAAGCAGATCAAAGCTGGCTGGACGCGCTCAACACGAAGCCCATCCGGGTCAGCCTCGGCAATTTCAAGAACGCCGAATCGATCGCGTTCGGCAACGACGAGCGATTGATTTTCGTCACGGGCGAAAACAAGCACTCACGAGTATTGCGCATAGACCTTGGCGGAGAAACAGCACAATGAAAGTCAACTTTTTACGCCTGACACTGATCGTACCGGCGGTCTTTCTAATCGCCTGTTCGACCGAGGAAATTCAGGTGATATCCGTGACGGTGATGTCCTTCAATGTGCAAAACCTGTTCGACAACCACGACGACGCTGGCAAAGACGACAAAGCCTATTTGCCGATCGAAGCAAAGCAGGATGAAACTCATACAGCAGCATGCAACGAAATCCAGGTCGAAAGCTGGCGGGATGAGTGCCTCAATCTTGACTGGAGCAATCTGGCGATCGAGGTAAAGCTCACGGCGCTCGCCAGGACCATCCGACAGGTCAATAACGGCAAGGGCGCCGACATTATCGCTTTGCAGGAAGTCGAAAACCTATCGATTCTCGACAAACTACGAACGGAAAAACTGGCTGACCTCGGCTATCAGGCCCCGATACTGATAGAGGGAACGGATGCGCGCGGCATCGATGTTGCCATTCTGTCCAGGCTGCCTTTGGCTAATGAACCGCAATTGCACCCACTTGTCCTGGCGGACTTTCCAGACCGGGCTGGCGATACTCGCGGTGTCTTGCAGGCGACATTTGTTTTGCCGGACGAATCGCTGTTGACAGCATTCAGCGTGCATTTCCCAGCGCCGTTTCACCCGACCCAGATGCGCGTCGCAGCCTATCAGCATCTCGCCAGTCTGCTCGCCGCGCTGCCTGACGACCATCACGCGTTTGCAGCGGGTGACTTCAACACAACCAGCAAAGAAGATGCCGACGTCGGCATGCTGGATAAGTATGCCCGCCCACACTGGACGCTCGCCCACGACGTCGGCTGTTCCGAGTGCAAAGGCAGCTACTTTTACGGCGGCGACTCGACCTGGTCATTTCTGGATATGATTTTCTTCGCACCGGCGCGTGGCGGAAAAACAACAGCGCAAATTCGCGGGGATTCCGTGTCGATCGCGAACGACTATGCGCCGCAAGTCGGCGAAACGGGTACGCCGGAACGCTTTGTGAGTGCAAAAGGGACCGGTGTTTCAGACCACTGGCCAATGATCGCAACGATCGAATTCGCGGAAAAACAATAGCTTGTAAGCATTTCGTAACTTGAATTATGGATTTTGATTTTTCGCGCGGTAAAAGTCTTGAGTCTGCCCTGCTAATCTACCCACAAAGCCTTATTGCGTAAGCATTTTCGCTGCGTTAGATTTACGCCACAAACGCAAAAAGAGTCCGTTATGACGTCGTTTCCGGCTGATTCGGACACCTTAAAGTAATAGAGCGAAACCTCTTTGTCACAATCGTGATACGGACTTTCGCATTTTTCCAAAGCGGGGATTCAAAATGAACAACCAATCTCGATTCAATAGATCGACCCTCGCGACGTTACGGCAAGTGACTCTCGCAGCTTTTGCTGCTGTCATGATGCTGGCGGTACCTGTTGCGGGAAACGCACAGGACACAACGTCGTCAATTCGAGGCAAGATTCTTGACACCTCCGGCAATCCCGTCGGCGGTGCATCCATAGTCGTGGAAGACTTACGGAGCGGAGTTTCAAGAACATTCACCACTAATAATGGCGGATTGTTTTTTGCTTCCAGGCTTCTGCCAGGTGGACCGTACAGGGTCACACTAAACGGCACAGACACCACAACGATTCCGTCAATCAGTGTCGGCGACACTTACGGTCTCACTATGAATTTGCAGGAAGAAGCTCCAATTGATGAGATTGTTACGGTCGGCAGCGCTACAGACATGGTCGAGGTCGCGTCGGGTCCATCGGCAACATTTAACATCGCCGACCTCGAAAATTCGGTCTCGTTCAGCCGCGACATCTCCGATGTATACGGCATCGATCCCCGCTTGATGATTGACGTCGATGAAGATGGCGTTGGCATCAACTGCGGCGGTAAACATCCCCGCTTCAACGCCACGACACTGGACGGTGTCAGCATGGGTGACCGCTTCGGTCTCAACGAGAATGGTTATTCGACAGCGGTTGGCATGCCATTCCCTTATGACGGTATCGAACAGATCGCTGTTGAGCTTGCGCCATTCGATGTCACCTACGGCGGATTTTCGGCCTGCATCATCAACTCGATTACGAAGTCCGGAACCAACGAATGGGAAGGCAAGGCGTTTTACGAGTATTCGAACAACAATTTGCGTGGCGACACGGTCAAGGGCGACGACTCTAATCATTCACGCGATTCTTATGACAAGACCACCTTGGGCTTCAATATTGGCGGCCCAATCATCAAAGACAAACTGTTTGTTTTTGCTGCTTACGAAGAGAGCGAAATTCCGCGATTCCTCGCAAAGGGCTATTCCGGTTCTGGCAATGGCGAAGAGCGGGCGTGGCTGAGCCAGGCGGATTACGACCGCATCGAGCAGATTGCTCAGAATGTGTACGGTTATGAGCCGGGCGGTCAACCGGGCGATGGAACACAAGAATCCGAAAAATACATGGTGCGACTCGATTGGAATATCAACGATGACCACAACGCTGCAGTGATCTATAACTATTTCGATGGTTTTCAGCTGCGCGATTCAGACGGCGACGATAACGAATTCGAGTTTTCGAATCACTACTACACCAAAGGTGCTGAAGCCGAGTCGATCTCGATAAAGCTGGCGTCGCAGTGGAATGACAGGTTTTCTACAGAGCTGTTCTACAACAACAGCACAATGGATGACTCGCAGGTAACGGTCGGCGATGGGGGTTTTGCCGACACGCAAATCACCATTGAAGAAGCCGACGGTACTCGCAATACGGTCTACCTCGGTGCTGATGACTCACGCCAGGCAAACAGTCTGGACACTGAGGTTTCGTTGATCAAGTTGTCTGCAAGCTACCTGGCTGGCGATCACGTGATCACTGCCGGTTACGACAGAGAGACGCTCGATATTTTCAATATCTTCGTGCAGCACTCCAGAGGCGGTGAATACGATTACTTCGACAGCTCACGCTCCAACGACCCCGCCTGCGCCCTTTTGACGGCACAGGAGCGCTATGACGGCGTTGATGGCTGTCGCGTGTCAGGTATCGATCGTTTCGAACTGGGTCGACCTAGCCGCATGTATTACGGCAGTGCCGGCGGTACCAACAACGCGCTCGATGCAGCGGCGGTCTTTCAAAACACGCAGAACACTATTTATCTGCAGGATGAGATCTTCGTCGATCACCTCGGCTTGACTATCGTTGCAGGATTACGCTACGAGTGGTGGGAAAGTGATGATCGTCCGACGTTCAATCAGGCTGTTAGCGACGCAACGGGTGTAAGGAATGACGCCAATCTCGATGGAATCGACCTGGTTATGCCGCGAATCGGTGCCACTTGGGAAGCAACTGACACCCTTACGCTGCGTGGTGGTGTTGGTCTGTATTCCGGCGGCAACCCGAATGTCTGGCTTTCAAACGCTTGGAGTAACGACGGCATAACCAACGTTCAGCCTGGCGGCAGAAGCGGTTGGGACAGACAGTTCGACGATGATGTAACCGGGGCCTGGACAGTTCTTCCGGGTTCCCCAGATTCCGTTCCTTTGAGCGGCGAAGGTCGTCCTAACTACGACGTTCCGCAGGCTATCTATGACTATGTCGGTGCTACTACAGCGGCTGATGCAAGCGTAGAAGGTGTCAATCTTATTGACCCGAACTACAAGCAACCCAGCGAGTGGAAATTTGCTATGGGTGGTACCTGGGATATGCCGTGGGGCGACTTCACACTGGACTTCGACTATCTGCATACCCGTGGCAAGAATCCTGCTTTTTACCAGGATATCTCGCAGGAAATCGTTGCAACCACGATGGCCGGCTCACCCATCTATGACTACTACGGCGATGCCGAAGACGTCCTGATGCTAACGAACTCATCGTCTACGCCGGTATCGAATATGGTGTCGTTTGTCCTGTCAAAAGAGTTTGATTGGGGCCTTGATATGACATTGGGCTACGCTTGGGTTGATGGCGAGGACGTTTCGCCGATGGTTGCCTCGACTGCCGGCTCAAACTTCAGCGGTGGCGCATTGCTGGACATCAATGATCCGGGCGCTTCTCAGTCGAACTGGACGGTTCCACAACGTCTTACCGCGAGCTTCTACTATTCCAAAGCTCTGTTCGGAGACAATCTGACCCGCATCATGCTTCAGGGCTACGCTAACGAAGGTCAAGCTCAGTCTTACGTCATGGAAAGCGACAACCTCGAAGGAGACGGATTCAGTGATCGTCACTTGTTGTACATCCCGAACGGTGCTGGCGATCCGAATGTCGTATACGGTGATGGCTTCGATCAGTCAGCATTTTTTGCATTCGTAGCACGCGAAGGCTTGGCTCCCGGCTTCCACGAGAGAAACTCGAAGAATGCTCGCTGGTCTACGGTCTGGAATCTGAGCATTCGCCAGGACGTACCACTCGGCAACACGTTGCGCGGAATTGTGTACCTCAAGGTCAAGAACCTTGGCAACCTGCTGAATGATGATTGGGGCCGAGTGACCGATGCTCAGTACTTCCCAATTCGAGTCGTGGATGCGGAGGTGGATGACGAAGGTCGTTTCGAATACAACTCGTTTAGCGACCGATCACTCGAGCGCCAATACGTCAACCCAAGCCTTTGGGAAGTTCGTATGGGTCTTGATATCCGGTTTGGCGGTAACTAAGCCGGACAGTCTATTGTCTTAGACACAAAGGGCGGCCTGAAAAGGCCGCCCTTTTTTGTTGCCTGACAATTATGAGTCGGGCGCTAGTCGATGAAACAAGGCTGCTTGCTCTCTCGCAGTTCATGAAAGCGCCTATTCTGCGCATCGACAGCGACACCAACCTTCAACCCCTGCGCTTGCGCCGCAAGCACCGCATCAAGAACCAGATACTTCAGCTCCGACGCGGGAAGTGATGCCGGGCGATCTTTCGGAATCTGGTAGCCATCCCCGCCACCGTAGAGAAAATCCGGGACGACGAGGCTGTAGTGTTTGTCGCTGCCAATTTCCTGCCAACCACCATCGCTTGGAACTTGCAGACTCACGATACGATCTCCCTCAAAGCGACTGCGGTCCACACACAGTCGAAAACCGGAAACTTGCGGAAAATAGCCCTGGGTCCCGCCGGCACCACGATAACCCGCTTCCATGATTTGCCGAAACTCCGCACCTGAGACCGTCGTGTGTCTGAGAAACGAGCTAAACCCGAAGGTCCTGCCAATGTCTTCGAAACGAATATCGTCTTCGATCATATCGTCGATTCGTAAAGTGCCACCGTTGATAAAAGCGAGGTCCGCTGCAGGCTCACCAAACGCCACCCTCATCTGATCAGCGATAAAATTACCCCAACTGCTTTCTACACTGCGAACTGCAACTTCGCGTGCGTCCATTGCCAGCGCTGCGGTACCAATGCGGGCTTCGAGAAACGGAAATCTCTCCAGCAGTTGACCGCGCCATTTGTCCTCGAGCAGCTGGTAATCCGCATCAACCGCGACGCTCTCATCAAGATCCAGCGTCCTTGTTTCGATAAGCGGTAACCCGGCATCGTCGAAACTCATGTCGATGGTCCAAATCACCCTCGCATTGGACGCCCCTTTCATGACGGCGGCTGAGGTGTCGCTCAGTGGACTGTATTCCGGTTCGTGATCATGACCACCAACAACAAAGACGAACGTCGGGTGCCTGCTTCTCAAGCGAGCAATTTCCAGATCCTGTGACATATAAAGATGCGTCAGGCCGACAATGGCATCGACGCCGCTGGCTTCGAAATACTCAATGACCGTTTCAGCGATACCGAGGTAATCGCTGTCGGTCGGCACGTAATCGCGCTTATTGCCGCCATGATCAGGATGGGCAGTCAACGAAAAAATCCCGATCGTCTTGCCTTCGTGCTCTACGGTGAACGATTGTTGCAGCGCGGCATCGGCCGCCGCGTTACCCGTGTTGAAGCGATAGTTGTCTCCGAGCCAATCAAACTCCGACGCATCAATCGCGTTAATCAGATGCTCCGGTGTGCGCC
>JAACFM010000022.1 GCA_009937445.1 Gammaproteobacteria bacterium
GAGGCTGAAAGCACTGCGATAAGCGTGATTGGCAGGTACTTCATGAACTCGCCGGACTGTCCTGGCCAGAACGCCAGCGGTACGAATGCCGCGAGCGTCGTGCATGTGGACGCGATAATCGGCCACGCCATTCGAATAGCCGCTCGCGAGTACGCGTCGTAACGGGAATCGCCTTCGGCCATGCGACGATCTGCCATTTCAGTAACGACGATCGCGCCATCGACCAGCATGCCAACGGCCATGATCAAAGCGAACAGGACCACCATGTTAATCGTCACCCCGAAGTATCCGATAATGAGTATTCCCATCAGGAAACTGCCGGGGATAGCGACACCGACCAGCAATGCGGAGCGAATACCCAAAATGCCGATGATGACAATGAAGACCAGCAACACCGCAGACAGAACGTTGTTCTGCAGTTCCGACAACATGTCTTTAACGTCTTTTGATTTGTCCCTTGAAGATACAATTTCTATTTCAGCTGGCCAATAGGACTGCTCTTCGGCGATCACTGCATTAACGGCGTCAATCGTATCGATGATATTGGCACCGGCACGTTGTACGACCTCAATCGCGATCGCTGGTTTGCCGTTAAGACGTGCAACGCTTTCGGCATCCTTGTAAGTCCTCCGGACTTCGGCAATGTCCTTGAAGTGCACGACGCGTTCGCCCACGGCTTTTATAGGCAAGTTGAGAACGTCGCCGGCATTTTCGAATACACCGGGTACTTTGACGGGGAAGCGACCCTCATCCGAATGCAGGGCGCCTGCTGCGACCAGCCGATTGTTACGGCTGACGAACTGGATTATTTGCGCCTGATCGAGTCCGTAGCTTTCCATCGCAAGTGGATCCACGACAACTTCCATCAATTCCTCTCGAGTGCCAATCAGATTGACTTCGAGAACTCCACCTAGACCCTCAATTTTCTCTTTCAGATCTTTTGCGATTGTTGTGAGCGTGCGCTCCGGAATGTTGCCTGCCAGATTCAGTACCAGCATGGGATCGAATCGCGATACCTTGACCTCGTTGACGGTCGGTTCGTCCGTCTCGCCAGGCAGCTTCGCCTTGGCCATGTCGACCTTTTCGCGCACATCCTGCAAGGCTTTATTGGTATCGACACCTGCATCAAATTCAAGTTGCACATTCGCGCCACCTTCGTAGGCGCTCGCGGTCATCTCCTTAATACCCTCGATGGAACGCAGTTCCTGCTCCATCGGGCGAACCAGCAGACGTTCCGAGTCTTCTGCTGATATACCGTCATGAGAAATACTGACGTAGATAACCGGAATTTCAATATCCGGTTCGGCTTCCTTTGGGATGGTGTTGTAGGCGACAAATCCACCTATCAGCAACACGAGGAGCGACAGGATCACGGTTCGCGACCGCGACATTGCGGACTCGATGAGTTCCATCAGTCGTCAGCCTCATCACCTGCATGACTGGCAATCGCTGTTTTTGGGTCACCCTCAGGTACCGCGTGAACCAGCGCACCGCTTTCAACGTAGCCTTGGCCAACAGTAATTATTGTCGCGTCCTGGGGCAGACCGGCCAGCCAGATTCCATCATTCGATGACAATGCGATATCGGCAACGACAAACTTAACCAGGCCATTGTCATCAATTATCTTCACGCCAACATTACCGGCATCGTCGAGTGTCAGAAGCGACGGCGCGACACGATGTGCGAGGACTTCCTCAGCTGGAATGCGCAGCTCCGCGGTGCCTCCCACCCGCAACTCGCCATCCGAGTTATCGATTTCAAGCTCAACAACGAATGTTCGTGTTGCTTCATCTGCAACAGGAGCAATGTAGCGAATCAGACCCCGCACGGTTTCACCCGTTGCCAGTCGAGCCTCGGCCGAGTCGCCGACGCTGACATAGCGAGCGTCGAATTCCGACAGGTTTGCAGAAACAATAATGGTTCGATTATCGACGTAGGTCGCGATTGGGTCGCCGCGTTTTACGAAATCACCGATCTCTACAGCACGAGATTGCAGCGCGCCGCCGAATGGGGCCCGGATATTCATATAACCAAGATCAAGCTCTGCGCGTTTGAGCTCCGTCTTAGCTGCTTCCAGAAGCGCTACCGCTTCTTGCAGCTGTGCTTCAGAAACATAGCTTTCCGACTTCAGCTTCAAGCGACCTTCATACTCGACTTTACGTTGTTTGACGGTCGCCTCGGCCTGTAGAAGACGAGCTTTTCGATCGCGTTCATCGAGACTAACAATGATCTGCCCACGCTCAATGCTCGCGCCTCTGTCAGCGCCTATGACTACGACTCGCCCGTCCGTTTCTGCCGTCAGGCTGACCCATCGGGCGGGTGCTGTTTTACCGTTTACTATGATCGTGCGCTGGACCTGTTCGGCTGATTGTGCGCGGACGCGGACGGCGCCTTGCGCTGCAATCAACGCCGGGCTTACATTTTCTGCAGACGTCTCAGGTGAGTTCTCGTCACCAGGCTGGCCTGAAAGCAGCCATAGGGAAACGACGACTATGATGCCGCCGGACAAAAGCCAGGATTTGTACCGATTGATGTTGCCGTGTTTCATTACTATCTCGATTCATTCACTGAGGCGACTAAGCTGTCGCCGACCTGATGGGTGTTTCTTCCGTCAGCAGGTGGCGGTTTTCTTCAACGTATGTCTCCATCGCGTCGATCATCGCTTTGCCAAAGCCCGCGACAAATCGCATTCCCGGTGTCCAGTCATGCATGCGGTCTGCTTCGACGTCGGCAATCAATTGCGCGTAGTGCGCGCATTCCTTAATACGGCTGTCGAGCACCGTTTGGACATGCTCACCCGGCATCAGGTGGGCAAAACACATCGTCGCGAGGAAATCTGAGCGGATCTTGTGACAGGGCGCCGGGTCTTCCAATGCTTTGAGCAAGAAAGCCATCCCGTCATCCGTGATCTCGTAGACCTTGCGGTCCGGCTTGCCTTCCTGGGGAATCTGTTCGCAGGTAACCAGGCCATGATCGGAAAGTGATGACAACGCTGGATAGATCGACCCGTAGCCGGCGGCAAAGAAATGAGCGAATGACGATTCGAATTGTTTCTTGAGGTCGTAACCGGAGGCCGCTCCGTCAGTGAGCATTCCAAGGCAGACAGTTTTTACATCCATCGGGTTCTCGTTCGATATGTATCGGATTGATGTATAGTATCAGTTCGATATATAAAAGCTACCCAGTAGCACGAAAAAATCCGATAAAAATATTCAATACGCATTAAAACAATAACTTATGCGCAAGCAGGTTCAGGGTATTGGGGACAATTGCCGTTCTGCTATGGACGAATTGCGGAATCGGCGGCGACGTTGTGACTGGCTGAATCGAACAGTAAGATACTTAACAGCTCGGCCGTTACGGCCGTGGTTCATACTCCCGGAGACAACACCAAAGACCAGCATCAGGGCATCGCTGGTTCACAATCTCGTTATCGCAATCAGCGTGATGCTGTTTGCAGGCTGCACAAGCACACCGAAGTCTTATTACAAAGCCGATCCGGCGGCTGACTTCACGCAATACAAGACCTACGGGTTCTATAAAGATCTTTCTACCGATCACAGCGATTACGAATCCATGGAAAGCAGTCTGCTGAAAGTTGCGGTTGCACAGGAGCTGGAAAAGCTGGGAATGTCCTATTCAAACGCGCCGGATATCATGGTGAATTTTTATATCCACACCAAAGAGAAGATTAAATCGCGCAGCGTCCCGACGACGAGTGCTTACCACGGCTATGAAACACAAATCGATCAGTACACAGAGGGGACGCTGAACATCGATATCGTCGATACGAAAACAAAGAAACTGGTCTGTGAAGGACTCATGACCGGTCGGGAAGAGAGTTTTCTCTGACCCGTCCCGCTTACTGATCGTCGCAGGCAACGAGAATGTCGCCAAACCTTTCATTGTGCACACGCCGGCGTTCTACTGTTAGCTGATAGGCGACGTAGTATTTGTAGATGTTGCTAACGTAGGTGACCGTCTCACGGCCAATACGCTGTGCGGCGATGATTTCAATATTATTAAACCAGACCGACGGGTCGTAGCCTTTCTCTGCACCTTCCTTGCGGTAACGAGCGATTTTTGCCGGGCCCGCATTGTAGGCGGCGAGGCTAAAAAGCCACTGATTCATTTCGTCGAAACTCTCGCCACTGTAGTAGCGATCGGCGAGGAACCGCAGGTACTTGGTTCCAGCATGAATATTGTTCTCGAGCTCGGTTACATTCTCAATGCCAACGTTCCGGTCTCCTGCGGTGGAAGGCTTGATTTGCATAATGCCCACAGCGCCCGCCGGGCTGACACGATTTTGCCGAAGTCCTGACTCCTGATAGGCCTGTGCTGCGAGCCGCAACCAGTCAATCGAGTACCGCTCACCGTACTGACTGAATAAGGTGATCAGTTGCTCGATATTCTCAGAAACGGCCGAAGAACTCGCACACCGGGCGCGAGCTGCCGAAGCCAGATGACGGTTGTAGGTGTCATTTCCGAAGAGGCTCCCTTTGCCGTAGCGCTTAAGAAACGCCTCGAGGTGCTGAGCGAATAGTGGTGATTCCTTGCGAAAGGCCCAGGCGATCGAGCCACCGGATTTAATCGCCAGATCATTGCGCACCACAATATTGGGCAGGACGCCGGCCCAGAACTCTGCCTTGTAGTCATCCATGATCGTGATATCAGCTTCCCCCAAACTGAGCATCTCCAGGATGCCCTCGGCCTCCAATAACTCATCGATCGAAATCACTTCAGGCGGTGCCAGTTCTTGCTCAGCAAATGATTCCGATAGCGCCTGCAAATGTTCGAAGTAGCTGCTTGATTTACGTACCAGAATACTCCGCCCAGACAGGTCTTCGATGGAGTTGACAGGCTCCGCCGATGCGCTGGTAACGACCACCTCATTGATATCCTTGAGAATGGCCCGGGTAAAATCAATCTTCGTCAGTCGCTCCGGCGTTGGCGTCAAATCGGAAGCAATCAGGTCGCCATGGCCCTGCAGAAGGCTGGGTATCAGCTGGTCACGGCTGACCGGAATCGGCAAAACATGAACGCGCACGTTGCCACGGTTCAGTTCGGCATTCAGGTAATTCTCGAACGCCATCAACATATCGTAGACTGCGCCCTGCGGACGGCCTTCCTTGTAGTAGAACTGATAGCCACCGTAGGTGGTCAAAACTCTCACAACACGGCGCTCTACCATGCCATCAAAGTCACCGTGCCAGGGTGTCCAGAAGCCCTGCAGTTCCGCTGGCAGTATGTCGTCAACCGTTGAGTTGGACGGCAGATCTTCCGCTACAGGGTCGGGCTCGACGACGACAGGAACTTCAATGACTGGAGCCTTGTCTATCCCATCTTCACTGCCAGGTGTCTTCGAGTCGCAACCGACTGACAGCAATACAAGCCATGCAAATGTTATCCGGGCAAAACACATAAACGCTGAATCATTACGCTAATCGAGTATTACGCTATCATCAATTCGCAACGCAGGGATAGTCAACCAACAATGGACACGCGATACATCGGCAGGCGGCAGCGGCGCATTCAATGACCTCGATTTACCTCTTCAATGTCAATTTTCGCAGGTTGATGGCGACCATGTTGCTGGTAGCGTCGGCGAATGTGGGTGCCGCTGAATTGCGCTATGAAGTGAGTGGGATATCAGATCCGTTGCTGGCCAATGTTCTGAGTCACGTAAAAGCGTTTTCGATCAGGCTGCAGTCCGATGTGTCGCAGGCGGACTACGACGATATTCTGGCTGACGCTATTTCAAAAGCGGAGATAGCCTTGCGACCATTCGGTTATTACAAGTCGACGGTCAATGGTCGCATCGTTCCAAAGGACAAAGGCGATATAGTCGTCAGCCTCACGATAACGGCTGGCCCGCCTGTACTCGTCGATGAGGTAACTATCGACGTCGTTGGCGAAGGCTCTGGTCAGGACCGGGTGACCAGCTGGCGCAAGTCGTGGCCTCTGAACGCAGGAGATGTGCTGGATCAGACTGTATGGGAGGAGCGTAAGCAAACCATCCTGACGCAGCTTGGAGGGGTGGGATATCTGACCGCGGCCTATACGGAGCATCGGCTCGAGCTCGACCTTGAGAATAACCGCGCGAACCTGGTATTAACGCTCGATACGGGCAAAATGTACCTGTTTGGCGACATAGATTACGGTGACCATGTCCTCAAGCCTGGAATCGTTGAGTATCTTCCGCGATTTCAAAATGGCGATCCGTATAGCGCCAGTCTTATGGACAAGTTTCGACTCGACTTGTGGAAGACAGGCTATTTTACCGATGTTGTTGTGGAAGAGATTCCGCGAGCAGATCAGGACCCACCGGTTGTCGATCTGAAAATTAGATTCCAAACTCTCACTCGAAATACCTACCAGGGATCAATTGGATACGGTACGGATACCAGTGCGCGCCTGCAGGCGCAGTGGAGTCGACATCCGATGTCGAGAAACGGAGACCGGCTGGACATCGGTATTGGCTGGCAAGAATTCAACGATGAATATTCCTTGCGCGGAACCTATCGATTGCCCAGGCGGAACCGCGCGCGCGAATACTGGAGCAGTGACCTGACGTTAAAGCATGAAGGTCTTGATCTCGACGTCCGCCCGTCGCCCAACGAAGACTTTATACGCATTGCGAGTGGCACTATTGACGAAAGCCATCTTCGTGTTGGTCGACTGAAAGTCAGGAACTTCAAGTCTGGCGAGCAGCAGGCGTTCGAAACACTGTTCATCCAGGCACTGAATTCAAGTGACCAACTCGCGCCCGTTACGGGCATACCTGATCCGCAGATACTGAGCAGTGGTTCGGGAGGCGACAGGCTGTTTGGAGGTACCGACAACGCGCTATCGGTAGGTTTCGATTACGACCTCGTCGCTATTTACGGCAAAGCCTGGGAAACAGAAGGCCATAGAGAAAGAGCGTGGATATTTGCTTCCAGCACGTCGCTCGGCTCTGATCGGAACTTTGTCCAGGCTTATATTTCGACTCGACGTAATTACCTCAAGGGTGACCGCTGGAAATTTCTTGTGCGGGCGGAAGCAGGATATACGGACGCCAAAGTGTCCCAGTTAGACATCTCGGTCGATGGCCTTACCGTGCCGTTGTCCGTAACCAGTCTGCCGAATTTCTATCGATTCAAAAGCGGCGGCAGCAACAGCGTTCGTGGTTACGGTTTTGAGGAGCTGAGCAATAACCACATCGGCTCCAATAACATTCTTTCTGCAAGCGCAGAAATAGAAATGAAGTTCCTTAACAACTGGTCCGCAGCATTGTTCTTTGATATCGGCAATGCCTTCAATGACTGGTCGAATCCGGAACTCAAGAGGGGCATCGGAGTCGGCGTCCGCTGGTATTCGATCGCGGGCCCGATTCGCGTCGATATTGCGCAGGCGCTGGATCTAATCGACAAGCCGTGGCGGCTGCATTTTACGATAGGGACGTCGCTACTGTGACCTGGGTGAAGTATCTGTTTCGCGCGACACTTGCGACCACTGTTGTGGTTCTTTCGCTGTGGTTTTGGTTGCTGCACACGGAGTCTGGTGCAGCGTACGCGTGGGGCCGGCTTGAGGTGTTGATGGGCGGTGATTTGACGGCGGAATTGATGCGGGGCGATCTTTCGAACGGCATTGAGATCCGGAATCTGCATTTTACCAGCAGCGCTGTCGACCTCTTGGTCGACTCCAGCCGTGTCGCAGTTGGGATCGACCTCGTTCCTCTCCGTATCAATGTTGACGATGTCGAGTTAATGGGAGTGACGCTTCAGACCCGTAAATCCGAGAGCGAAGCCGCAGCAAGCCTGGATGTCGAGTCGCTGCTGACGGGGCTGCGTTTGCCGCTACAACTTGATCTTATTAGTGCGCGCGTGGATGAAATCGACTTGTCGATCAACGGTGGGGAGCCGCTTTCGATTGAGTACGTCGAGGCCTCGCTATTTTGGCACGACGCAATAAACGTCCGGACACTGCAGGTGCAGAGGGGAGGCGACTTCTTGACGCTGCGCGGCGATCTTGATCTTGTTGTGCCGCAGTCAGTCGATCTGGGTATCAACGCGACGTATCAGGCTATTGCATTGCAGGCAGATGTGTCAGGCGACGCGCAAGCGCTTGAATTACAGAATCTCATCGTCGAGGGGGACGCGATCGAGGCGACTGCGTCGGCAATTGTTCGCTGGGTCGATGGAATCCGGGGCAGTGGGCACGTAAATGTCTCGCGCCTGGACCCTGCGGCTATGACAGAGGTTTGGCCACAAGCACATTCTGTCGCCGGGTCATTCGGATTCGAAGCCACGCCGGAACTTGTTCGAGTGTCGGATGCAACATTGTCGATTGCTGGCACCGACACGTCACTGCAGCTTGACGGAGGCTTCGAACTCGCCACATCCACTGTATCGGCGGATGTCGGTTGGTCGAACTTTCAATGGCCGATCGACGCGGCGTCACCGAGCGTCAGAAGCGCAGATGGCAAAGTAACGCTCAATGGTGTTCTCGACAATTGGCAGGTTGGCGGCCGGGTTGCCGTTGGGACAGAAGATATGCCCGATGGACGATTTATGATTCATGGCGGTGGTGACCAAGACCGCATTGCATTGGTCATCGATGACGGCAGAGTGTTTGGCGGTTCTATCGCCGGTGAGGCGGCGTACTCGTGGCGTGGCGATCAAGCCTGGTCCATGAATGTGGGGTTTGACGACTTGCGAACGACCCACTTGGTGCCCGATTGGCCGGGTGTTGTATCCGGAGCGGCTGCAGCAAGTGGCAAGCTGAGTCCTTTGGTAATCGATGTAACTCTGCAGGACGTTCATGGCGTTATTCGTGGAGACCCGCTAACCGCTGCGGGGTCGCTGGCATGGTCTGGCAACTCAGCGACCGCGGACGAGTTGTCGATCACTCACGGTAATACCAGGTTATTTCTCGATGGGTCAGTCGATACTGAAGAAGGACTGGTGTTCGCAGCGGGCATCCAGATCGAGTCCTATGTTGATCAAATGTCCGGGTTCGTCGAAACCAGTGGCCGGCTATCACTTGTTGCGGACGAACCGTATTTGTCGTTTGACCTGAACAGCGCCGAGACACATATCGGAGACGTTCAAATTTCAGGGGTTCGAATAGTCGATGCCCGCGCTGCGGACGCTGTCGCAGGTTTCGTATTGAATGTTGACGAGGTTCAAGTTGCAGGTCAGGACATTAGCGATATACAAATCATCACGTCGGTACGGAAAGACCGGCAACACATCGAGGTAACTGGATTTAATCGCGATGCCAAGATCGGTCTGTCAATGGTTGGGGCCTTTGACGACTGGAACTCACCGGCCGAGTCACCGTGGCGCGGTGATATTGCCTCGTTTTTTCTAGATTTTCAGGACGGGTACGGATTGCGTTTGGGGCAACCGGCCGCAATCGAATTATCGACCACAAAGATCGCCGTAGAACAGTTCTGTGTGGCCGATGATGCGTCGTCACGACTCTGTGTCGATTTCTTGCGAAAAGCGCTGGGCCACATAGATCTGCGCGCCGCGCTTGCAGACGTCCCAGTGGCTCTCGTTGAGCATGTCGTCGACACCAAAGCCATTTTCGACCAACGGCTAAGCGGCGTCTTGAGCTGGACTGGCGACCCCGATTCGGGCGCCACGGGACGCGGAGATTTTAGATTTTCGCCCGGCGCGATCACCAGTAGCCAGACGCCTTCACTGTCATTCGTGACCGGGGAAGGACAACTGCACTTTGAGATTACGGATGGCGATTTACTGTCGGGGACGGCCTCTTTGCCCCTGCCGGGCGTCGGCGGGATTGACGCGAATTTCAACGTTCTTGAGTTGACTGAATTGGCGACCAGCGACATCACTGGAAACATCAACGTGGCGATGACAGACATCGCTCCTCTTGCACTGTTCTCGCGGGCAGTGGATTCGGCGAGTGGTGTCCTGCACGCCACACTGGATGTGACTGGAACCCTGTCGAAGCCGCTTCTTGTTGGATCGGTTGTCCTCCAGGGTGGCGCGGTGACTTACGAGCCCACGGGTATGAACATCGACCATATCGAGTTGCTGGGGGAGTTAAACAAAGACAGAGGAGTCGAATTGTCCGGGACGTTTCGTGCTGGCGAAGGTCGTGGCGAAATATTTTCAAGTGCTGACTACCGAGACACAGCGGACCCGGGAATTCGATTCAAGATTCGCGGTGAAGATCTGTTGCTGGTGGACCTTCCGGACATTCACTTGACGGCTCAACCTGACATCGAGATCGCGTACAGCAAGAATTTGCTCAATATCAACGGGTCGCTGCTGATACCAAAGGCTCGGATTACGCCCTCGAACCTGGCTGAAAACAAAGTGAGCGAAAGTGACGATGTTGTGATCGTCGGTGGTCAATTGCCAGAGACGGTGAAAGAGGAGCAGGCAAAAAGCGATCTCAAATTTGACGGCAATGTGGAAATCGAGCTCGGTAAAGATGTCATCGTCGAACTCAGCATAGCCAAAGCGAGCCTGTCAGGCGGCGCCGTGTTCGACTGGCAGGGTGATTCCATACCGATCGTTGACGGCCGTTATGATCTGGTTGGGAGCATTCAGGCATTTGGTCAGGTTCTGGACATTGCTGAGGGCGGTATTCGATTCGCTAATGTCCCCGTCAACCAGCCTTACCTGCGCATCCGGGCAGAAAGAGAAATATACGGCAACTCGCAGGTCAAAACGGCGGGTGTTCTGGTCGATGGAGTTGCCAGCGATCCGACCATCGAAGCCTATACGAATCCGCATACCACTGAAGAGCGCGCGTTGACATTGCTGGTTACGGGCAGCGATTTTGATTACGAACAAGGCGTTGGCGCCGTCGATTTTGGAACCTATATCGCTCCACGACTGTTTGTAAGTTACGGTATCGGCATATTTGATCGTGAGAACGTCATTAGTGCCCGTTATGATTTATCCAAAGGCTTCGGCGTCAAAGCGTCATCGGGTGAGAAGCAGTCGGGTGTTGATCTCAATTATCGACTCGAGAATTAAGAAAGAAGGGGCACAAAATGCGCTGGCGCAGCGGCAGACGTAGTACAAACATCGAAGACAGGCGCGGGCAGCGTGCGGCGTGCGGCCTTGGACAGGCGGCAATGGGTCCTTTTTATTGTCCGGCCGATCGCTACGCCTATATTGATCTGGGCTTTTACGAGACGATGCGTACCCGCTTCAATGCACCGGGAGATTTTGCACAAGCTTATGTCATTGCGCATGAGATTGGCCACCATGTACAAAATCTGCTGGGCATCTCGGACAAGGTGCATGCGCTGCAAGGGCAACCCAGTGAGGTGGAGGCCAATGCCTTGTCGGTGCGCCTTGAATTGCAGGCGGATTGTCTGGCCGGGGTGTGGGCAAATCGCGCTGACCGTGCCAGGAACATTCTTGAATCAGGTGATGTCGAGGAGGCGCTTAACGCCGCCAGCGCCATCGGTGATGACACCCTGCAACGGCAAAGTCGTGGCACAGTGGTTCCTGAATCATTTACACACGGTACTGCCGCACAACGCCAACGCTGGTTTCGCACCGGATTGAATTCAGGTGATATTGATCGATGCGATACATTCAACGTTAATAATTTGTGAGTCGATAAATATGAACGACCTTGTCAGGAACACCGCCGTCAGGGCGGCCGCCGCCAGTGAGCGAATAACGGATCAAATCGAACGAACCGATTTGGTCAGGTCCGATGCCTTTAGCGAATCAATGGCAGCCAATATCTATTTCAAGCTGGAAAGCCTGCAAACAACCGGTTCGTTCAAGTTGCGGGGCGCGACGAATCGGCTGATGACGCTGAGCGCAGCGGACCGTGCAAAAGGTTGTGTTGCAGCCTCTAGCGGGAATCATGGCGCGGCTGTGGCGTGTGCGATGCAGAAGCTCGGCACCCGAGGTGTAATTTTCGTGCCGGAGCAAACCTCTGCTGCGAAAACCGACAAGATCAAAAGCTATAACGGCGACGTACAGTACTTCGGAACAGACGGTCTGGACACCGAGCAGCATGCTCGGGAGTACGCCCGGCAAAACGGAATGCTTTACCTTTCTCCCTATAATGATGAACAGGTCATCGCGGGGCAGGGGACCTGCGGCATCGAGATTCTGGAGCAGTTGCCGGATATCGATGCGGTATTCATCGCCGTCGGTGGAGGCGGACTCATCGGTGGGGTCGGGGCAGCTCTCAAGGCTCACAATCCGAATATCCGGGTTTACGGATGCCAGCCCGAGGCGTCGGCCGTGATGGCGCATTCGGTGGAAGCGGGAGAAATTCTCGACTTGCCCAGTGAGCCGACATTGTCGGACGGCACCGCCGGCGGTATTGAGGCGGGCGCTATCACGTTTGAGTTGAACCAGGCGGTGGTCGATGAATGGGTTCTGGTCGATGAGGAGCAGATCGCCGATGCCATGCGCCGCTACATGACTGCAGAAGGCCAAACGATTGAAGGTGCAGCGGGCGTAGCAATTGCGGGGATGATTAAGAGTCGCGAGGAAATCGCCGGGAAGAATGTGGTTGTGGTGGTCTGTGGCAGTAATGTCAGTGATGCAACGCTGGAGCGGGTTCGGAACAGCGATCCGCAATAGTGAATTTTTGGAATCTTAGGCGTCTGTGTAGCTCAAAGAAGCGTATGAAAATTAGATTATCGCAAGTGCTCGTAACGATCGCCTCTTCGCTGCTGGCGGCAGGACATTGCTTCGCTGATACGACAGTGATTGTTAACGTCAACGTTGTACCGATGAGCAGTAATGTTGTGCTCGAGCAGCAAACGCTAGTCGTTGTTGATGACAGGATTGTGACGATTGGCCACGTCGACAAAGTGCCCGTCCCGAAAGGCGCGATGATCGTTGACGGGACGGACCGGTTTCTGATGCCGGGCCTTGCAGAGATGCACGCGCACGTGACGAGTACCGACCCGGAGCAGGTAGACCGGATGTCGACCTTATTCATCGCCAATGGGGTGACCACCATTCGCGGCATGCTCGGCCGACCGAGTCATCTGGAATTGCGAGACCGGTTCGCCAGTGGCGAGGTGTTTGGCCCGCGGCTCATTACGTCAGGCCCTTCTTTGAACGGTCAGTCGGTGACTGGCGCTGCGGACGCTGCACGACAAGTGCGGCAGCAAAAGGCGGCAGGATACGATTTCGTTAAAGTTCATCCAGGCCTCAGCAGAGATGAGTTTGCGGCGCTTGCCAGCACAGCAAACGACATTGGTATGCCATACGCAGGTCATGTGCCGGTTGCAGCAGGTGTTGGCCTTGCCCTGCAAAACCACATGGCGACGATCGACCATCTCGACGGCTATTTTGCGGCCATGTTGCCCGCATCCGCAGGTGGGTCCGGTGGGTATGGCGGTTTTTTCGATGTCATGCTGGCTAATATGTTGAATGTCGATTTGATACCGGACCTCGTCGCTGCGACCAAAACGGCTGGCACCTGGAATGTGCCGACAGAGGTGCTCATTGAGCAGTTGATTGACGATACGTCGGCCATGGAGCTCGAAAGCCGACCGGAGATGCGATACGTATCGGCAGCAACGCTGCAAAACTGGACGGCAGAGAAGAAAACGCGGCTGAGTGAACGAGGTTTTGACGCGGCAACAGCCGCTCGCGCAATTGCGCTGCGACGGCAACTGATTCTTGAGCTGCATAATGCGGGGGCCGGGTTACTGCTGGGTTCGGACGCGCCGCAGACGTTTAATGTTCCGGGTTTTTCGACGCACCGCGAGCTGCAGGCGCTGGTAGCAGCTGGCCTTAGCCCCTACGAGGCACTGCAAACAGGCACGGCGGCGGTGGCGGAATTTCTCGGCTCGAACGGCGGTATCGTTGCAGTCGGGAAGGATGCAGATCTTGTTCTGCTCGACGCCAACCCCCTTGAGGACATCCAAAATAGCGTAAGAATTCATGGTGTTATGCTTCGCGGCGCGTGGTATACCGAGACTGATTTGCAGAATCGACTGAGACGCTACGCGGTTCAGGACGAACCATAGTTCTTCAACGCCGATTGCAACCAAACCCCCGTGACAGGCGTCTAAGCTGTATCAGTGCGTTTGAACACGGATAAACAGGGGAATCTTATGCGCAGTTTTATTGTAATGGCGATGTTTGCAGCGAGCCTTGCTCAGGCCGGATGGTCAGACTACGAGGAAGTTCGTGATCTGGAAATTGACGTCGATAACGTTTCCCGGCTGTCGATCAAGGCCGGTGCCGGCAGTATGGATGTGACCGGGGTTCCCGGCCTCGACAATATTTCTGTCAAGGCAATCATCGTTGTGCCGAATACAAGTAATGAAAAAGCCATTAAAGTCATTGCAAGTAAAATGAATTTGTCACTGCAGCAAGAGGGCGGTGAGGCGCGACTCGACGCCTGGTTTGACGGTGGCATCATGGGCAGCGATGCTTACATTGCTATTGACGTCAGGGTCCCGCAAGGCCTGTCGGTCAGTATCGATGACGGTTCGGGTTCGATCGATGTAATAGACGTGGCAGGGGACGTGACCATTGACGATGGTTCGGGCTCAATCGACGTTGAAAATGTTGCGAATTTGAAAATAGACGATGGCTCTGGTTCGATCGATGTTGAGAATGCTTCCGGCGATGTTTGGATTGTCGATGGTTCCGGCAGCATAAGCATCGTTCACGTTGCAGGATCAGTCACCATCGACGACGGTTCGGGCAGCATCAAGGTCTCTGATGTCGAGAAAGATCTGATCATCGTTGATGATGGCAGTGGTGGCCTTTCTATATCCGATGTGCGCGGCAGCGTCGATCAGGAAACCTGATCGAGCATAAATGCTAGTATCTCCCTATGAAAGCGCCCGCCGACCGGGTGTATTTAAATGGAGGCAGCATGAAATTGGTACAGCATCTGCTCGACTCGAAGGGCCGGGAGATCATCTCCATTGCGGCCGACGCATCGGTCCTTGATGCGATCAAAATGATGGCCGAAAGGGCTGTCGGGTCACTGTTGGTCATGCAAGGGGATGAGCTCCTGGGCATCGTGACCGAGCGCGACTACGCACGTAAGGTCATCGTCAAAGGACGCTCTTCCGAGTCAACGGAAGTCGGCGAAATAATGACCTCCGAGGTTTGTACAGCCACTATCCAGGACACGGTCAATAATTGCATGACGGTCATGACCGAGCGAAAAATCAGGCATCTGCCGGTGGTGGATGAGGGCAAAGTCATTGGTATGATTTCGATCGGCGATCTGGTTCAGGCGATTATTTCTGATCAGCAAGAGGAGATCGAACACCTCGAGCACTACATCATTGGCCAATAATGAAAAATACGATCGTCGTGTGATGCGGCTGTTTGATGGCTACGTGCACGGGCAGATCAGTCGCAGGCAATTCCTGGAAGGGACCGCCAGGATCACGGCGTCGGCGACGGCCGCAGCAGCGATTCTCGCCAGCCTGAGTCCCGACTACTCGCTCGCGCAGCAAGTTGATCCTGACGACGAGTCGATTACCACCAGTTACAAGAAGTACGGATCCCCCAAAGGTGCTGGTGTAATGAATGCCTATTACGCACGGCCGTCCGTCATCGATCACAAGCTGCCAGCCGTTATCGTTATTCATGAAAATCGCGGCTTGAACCCCTACATTGAGGACGTTGCTCGCCGCCTGGCTGTGGCCGGATTCATTGCTTTCGCTCCGGATGCGTTGACCCCTTTGGGCGGGTATCCCGGAAATGATGACGATGGTCGAACTTTGCAGCGCGAACGCGATCGAAACGAGATGATTGAGGATTTCCTGGCGGCCATCGAGTTCGTCAGGGATCACCCGGATTGTACTGGCAAGATTGGAACAGTCGGGTTTTGTTTCGGTGGTGAGATGTCCATGAGAATGGCGGTTCTTGATTCGCAGCTTGGCGCGGCAGTCGCTTATTACGGGCGACACCCGGACCCGGCAGATGCCCCGTCAGTCAAGGCGCCGCTCATGCTGCATCACGGCGAGCTTGACGAGAGAGTGAACGCGAGCTGGCCGGCGTTCGAAAATGCCCTGAAGACGGCAGGCGCCAATTACCTAGTCTACGAATATGCTGACGCAAATCACGGATTCCATAACGACACGACGCCTCGGTACGATGAAACTGCGGCGGAAACATCCTGGAAACGAACGACCGACTTTTTCGCACAGCATCTGGATCTCGGAGCCTAGAGAATGAACAAAAACCTGATACTGCTTGCAATGTTGATACTTGCAGCGATGCAGGTGAGTGCTGATGAGGGGTCCGAGTCCAAGACTGTTATCGGGCCGAGAAATAGCTATCTTTCTGACGGCGCGAACGCGCTGCTGGCCAACGACGCTGCCAAGGGCGTACCGCTCACCCTGAAGGGGCTGGAGTTTGCTCAAGGTCGGCGCGAGGAAAAGATCGGTCACTCGAATCTGTGCGCCGGGTTCTTGATGCTCAACCAACCTGAAACGGCGCTGGTGCATTGCGATTGGGTGCTTGAGCGCGACCCGTATCATTGGCGAACGTACAACAATCGGGCTCTTGTCTATATTGCGCTCGAACGCTTTGATGAATCAGAAGCTGACATAAAGAGAGGTCAGGAGCTCAATCCTCGCTCCGAAAAACTCAAAGAGGTGAAAGGAATCTACCTCGATACCGTGGAGCCGGTCGACGCAAGGATTACGATTGATGACCGACGCAAAGAACCGCTGTCGCCCGTAGAAGAGCCCGATTGATGCGTTACTGCTTGTTTGCTGTTGCATTCGTCGGCTGGACTGCAGCATTCGCTGCTGACAATACGCCACTGCTTGCTCACGTAATTGACAGCAGCACGAATCGAATTCCGTCGCATACGGTTGCGCCTGAGTACCCGCGTAAGGCCCGGCGCGATCGAGTAGAGGGTGAAGTACAGGTCTGCTTTGACGTTGATCGGAATGGTCGAACGCATCGAATTGCGGTGCGCAACAGTACTCACCGCGCTTTTGAAAAGCCGTCGATAAAAGCGGTGAGGGCGTCGTACTTCAGACCTGTCAGCAAGGACGAGGAGCTGCAGGCGATCAAGTCCTGTCGAGTATTCATTTTTTCACTGGAGCCGGTTGAGAGGGAGGACGATGTGGTATCGGAAGTTGATCGATTGAAGCAGTTTGCAGTTCGATACACGCGCGCCTGGAACGGTCAGGATCCTGCCAGTGTCGCGGCGTTCTTCGCTGCAGAGGGAACACTTTCCGTGAATGGCACTCCGTCCGTTGGCAGAGAAGCTATAGCCGCAGTCGTTGCAAGCTTCATGAGCGGGTTTCCGGATATGGTGCTAACCATGGATGCTCTGGACATCGAGCCGGATCGGCTTATTTTCCGTTGGACTTTCGTTGGCACCAATAGCGGTCCGGAAGGAACGGGCAACGCTGTAAATTTCAGCGGGTATGAAGAGTGGACGATCGATGATGACGGTCTGATCGGGGTGTCTTTGGGAAATTTCGACAATGACGAATATCAGCGTCAACTCAAGAACGGAATCTGATTCGGGCTAGTTTTCCGCGAGAGCGAGAATTCGTGTGGCAGCCTGCTCGAGTGATGTGCCGATGCCAATCAGACCTTCTTCGTGACCGGCCATCACAGCAATGCCCTGCGAGCCGAAAGCGGATTCGGCGTACAGCCTGCGGAATTCCCTTGCCATCTCAGGCGTGCCATACCCAATATCCGGATTCGTTGTTGGCAAGCGGTTGAGATACTGATCCCACAACGGTTTGCTGTGCACATGCACGATGGCGGTAATTGACGGATCGAGCTCGTAGATTGCAGCATGGGTCATCGCCTCGGAAGAGGCCTGGCTTGGGCCGGAGCAAGACACTTCATTGTGTTCGATGTCATAGCCGGTGACCAACGCATAATGTTGCTCTGTCGTGGTTTCGATGTGACCGGTTTGTGTTGCCGTGATCAGAAACTGCCCTGGTTTGCCACAACGAAGGCTGATGTTGCCGAAACCTATGCCGAGATCCTCATAGTGTCCCACCAGGCCAGCGGCGAATAATGGCTTGCGCCAATGCTCCAGCTGCTGTGCGGCGGCGGGAAATGGTGCCGCAGTCTCCGTCCAGCTGCTTTGATACTTGATATAGCCTTCATCAAGCATCGCTATTTTCCGGAAACAGCTTGAGCAGCCCTGCTTCGCTGGCGTCGCAAACACCGCGTTCGGTAATAAGTCCGGTCACGAGTCGTGCAGGCGTTACGTCGAAGGCGAAGTTGCTGACGGGCGTGTCAGAGGCAGTGGTTCGCACATGCATGGTTTTGCCGTTGCTGACGCCATAGATGTCGGTGACCTCAGAAGGATCACGCTCCTCAATGGGAATTTCGGCCACGCCGTCGCGACAACTCCAGTCGATGGTTGTGGAGGGTAGCGCGACGTAGAAAGGAATTTCGTTATCGTGGGCTGCCAGCGCTTTGAGATACGTACCGATCTTGTTCGCGACGTCACCGCAACGGGTTGTTCGGTCAGTGCCCGTTATAACGAGGTCAACCTTGCCATGCTGCATCAGGTGACCACCGGCGTTGTCGACGATCAACGTATGCGGAACACCGTTGGCCGCAAGCTCCCAGGCCGTAAGTTGCGACCCCTGATTTCTCGGCCGGGTTTCGTCCACCCAGACATGCACGTTGATGCCCTTCTGGTGTGCGAAGTAAATCGGCGCCGTTGCTGTACCCCAATTGATCGTTGCCAGCGAACCGGCGTTGCAATGCGTGAGTACGTTAACGGGTTCGCCGTTTTTCTTCGCGGCGATGGCTTCGATCAGTTGCAAACCGTGATCGCCGATGCCTCGACTGATCTCGATGTCTTCGTCACAAATATTCTCGGCCTCTCGTCGAGCTAACGAGGTCACTTCTGCGGCGCCGCTGGCCGACCGCAGTCGATCCAGAACCCGCTCGACCGCCCAGCGCAGATTGACCGCAGTGGGACGCGATTTCAGGAGAGCGTCGGCCGCAGTGTCGATCTCAGCCTGAGTGTCGTCTGCCCGCAAGGAGGCCAGGTAGAGGCTCCAGGCTGCTGTCGCTCCTATGAGCGGCGCGCCACGAACGTACATGTCACTTATCGCTTCAACACCGTCCTGCCAGGTGCGCAGGTCGTGAATGCAATACTCATGCGGCAGCAGTCGCTGATCGATGATTTGTACGACGGATTCGTCGTCCGGGCTGAGCCAGATAGTGCGAAAATCCTCGGCCTTGTCCGCCAGCACGATGCGTGGCTTACCCTTCCAGTCCGGCGGACAGTCGAGCCGCCCGCAATGTGTTCGCCATCAGCATCGTGATCGTCATTGGTCCGACGCCGCCAGGAACCGGTGTAACAGCGCCGGCGACAGTACAGGCATCTTCATAGTCAACGTCCCCGGTCAGGCCCATCTTCGTTTCGCCATCAATAATCTTTTCGACACGATTGATGCCAACATCAATGATGACCGCACCCGGCTTGATCCAGTCGGCCTTGACCATGTCAGGGCGACCCACCGCTGCAACGATAATATCCGCTCCGGCCACGACCTTAGGCAGGTCCTTCGTACGACTGTGTGTAACGGTAACCGTCGCGTTGGCCTGCAGCAGCAATGAAGCCATTGGCTTGCCAACGATGTTTGAACGTCCGATGACAACGGCGTTTTTTCCAGACAGGTCGCTACCCAGTTCGTCCTCAATCATCAACATACAACCCGCCGGCGTACACGGAACGAATGCATCTCTAGTATGACCTGCGGTGAGCTTGCCGATATTCACGAAATGAAAACCGTCGACATCCTTGGAAGGTTCAATTGCCTGAGTAATCAACTGCTCGTCCAGATGGCCTGGCAACGGCAATTGCACGAGGATTCCATGAATAGCGTCGTCGCGATTAAGTGCATCGATGAGCTTCAGCACATCTGACTGCGAAACATCTTCCGCAACCTTGTGTTGAACGGAATGGAAGCCACAGGATTCAGCCGTGCGCTTCTTGTTACGTACGTAGACCTGGCTCGCCGGGTCTTCGCCGATGATCACAACGGCAAGCCCGGGTTTGATACCGTGCTCTTTCAGCAGTGATGCCGTTTCCTGAGTAATGGACTCCGCGAGTTGTGCGGCTTTAGCTTTACCATCAATTCGTTTTGCAACCGTCATGTTCGAGTATTCCTTAGTCATTCTTCAGAAGCCGGCGGCTACCGGCGGACGCATGGTAACCCTGCGCCGGATGGGTTTCTACCGGGAAGAGGCGATATTGTCGCTGGGGCGACCCCGTCTTTGCATCAGAGCGAATACAAGACTTGCAGGTGCGAGTGAAGCCAGGAGGTGTTTCAGCGTGTGTCCACTCACGGCACTGCCGACAGCGAACAATGGGTCATCGAGTTGCTCGGCAACCTTGGCCGCGACGTAGAAGCCGATCATCCACCACACGTAGCGACCGAGATCGCTTCGAGTCTTATATAATATAATTATCATTGGAATCAGTAACATAGGGGTAAACTGAACAATCGCGTAAGGACGGAGATCGCCCGCTCCTAACGATTCCGTATACGCCCAGTAGGCGACAGAACCGGCACCGGCAAGCAACAGTGGGACGAGGAGTTTTCGGCCGAGCGGTGGTGAAAAATACTCCGAAACGATGATTGCAATGAGACTCATGAATCCAATCGTCATGGGCAATCGATCCCAGACCAGCGTGTTATTGCTGGGTTCCAGATGAAACCAGCCGGAACCGAAGGCCGTTAAGGCAATGCCAAAAAAGAATATGGCCCAAGCGGGCTTTGTTGCAGCAGTCACAGTTTCCGGATGTGTGAACAGGATACGCCACCCCGCGATGCCGAAGAGCAGAAAGGGTAGATTCGACATCACGTTCAGGAAGTTCGGGACCCCGGCCATGGGACGCTGATCGGCAAACTGATGATAAAGAGGATCTTGTGGTACAGGATCCGCCATCGCGACAGCGATAATTATTCCAAGACTTATCGTCAGCAATAGCGCGACGCGCCAATTCATGATCCGAAGTCCTTGCATTCCCGGCGCGTCATTGGGAAGTCGACCCCGACCGGTTGACCATCAGATTGGCCTTCGATACGACCAAGAAGTCGATCGTTATCGCGCAGTCGGTAGATGATGCGTTGCGGAAAATCATGCTCCGGGTTCTCAAATACAATTTCCTTGTCCGTCAGGCTTGCCAGATAAAACTGTCCCTGCGACTGACCTGACGGAGATGCGAAAAGGATGAGGGAGTGCTCGTCGTCTTCCGATATTCGCAGATACTCGAAAGCGACCGTTCGTCCATCTCTCACGCTCCTGCTGACCGCCAACATCGTACCGCCGGCGGGTGACATCCAGTATTCGCCCGATCCGGAATCCTGATCATCATAGGCCCAGCAGCCGGATAACCAGGTCAAATTCGATATATTTTCGGCGGCAACAGGCAGGCTGATCAAAAACAATATGGCAATGATGAGCTTCATGATTTCCCTCCTAACGGGTGGTGGATGACAACCCGTGCAGCGAATTCTTTGCTGACGTTGATAAATCGGTGGTCAACCCCGGCTGCTGCAAAGCAAAGGTGCCGTGGTCGCTTGCTTCGATAGATCTCACCTCAATCGCGCGTTGGCTGCTCACCGTATCGCGAATCAGGCTAAAATACAGCCTTCGAGCAAGATCAAGAGCACCGTGAAAGCATTTATCCGCAACCTGCGTGGCGTCGCCTATTTCGCCGTCCTCACGATCAACACCATATTTTGGTTTGTGCCAATTTTCATCCTGGCCATCGTCAAGCTGCTGCTTCCGATACCAGTAATACGCAAAGCGATCACTCGCACCCTGATGGCGATTGGAGAGAACTGGGTCAGTATCAACTGGCTGTTCATGAGAGCTGTCGGTACGGTTCAGCTGGAAACTCGTGGGCTGGAGGGGTTGCGGCGCGACGGCTGGTACCTAGTCATCGCCAATCATCAAACCTGGGTCGATATTGTTATTTTGCAGGCAGCATTCAATCGTAAAATGCCGTTCCTGAAATTCTTTATCAAGCAGGAGCTGATTTGGTTTCCGCTTCTCGGGATCGCATGGTGGGCGATGGACATGCCTTTCATGAAACGCTATTCACCCTCTTTCCTTGCGAAAAATCCGCACATGAAAGGTAAAGATCTCGAAACGACGAGGCGCGCATGCGAAAAGTTTCGCGGCACGCCAACGTCTGTATTGAACTTCATTGAAGGCACTCGATTTTCCGAGGAGAAACGCGTTTCTCGCAAATCGTCTTACACTCATCTCCTGCCGCCGCGTGCCGGAGGATTTGCGGTCGCACTGTCGTCCATGGGTGAACTGTTTACGAGTATCGTTGATGTCACACTGATCTATCCGGATCGCGCAACGAGTTTCTGGGATATGTGTTGCGGCGACGAGGTTCGTGTCATAGTGGACGTTCGCGAGCGCGCACTGGATCCGTGGCTCGTGGAAGGGAATTACGAAGGTGACCGAGAATTTCGCAAGAAAATGCATACCTGGTTGAGTGAAGTCTGGGTCGAAAAAGACGAGGTAATCGCCAGAATGAGGGAATCCCATGGCAGATAGTCGGCAGTACGATACCGTTGCATTTGATGTGCGCGACAACACGACGATGTTGTTTTTCGCGAAGACCACAGATGAGGGTGATATATCGGATTACCTGTTGCTCATGCGGACCGTTGACGAGGACTTCGACGAGTCAATCTACATAGAAATTAATGAGCAGCAGTTTGGCGGTCACAACCTGATCCGCGAAGCTGCGCTGACCGGGAACGTTTTGATACTGCGGTTGCACGAACCGGCGGATGAACTGGATGGCACGTCCGAGATCGTTCTGACCTGGGCCGATACGACGGAGAATCTTGAGAGCATCGAAGCCGGCGCGTTTCGGGTATTCGGCGATACGCTGGTCGGCGGAAACGCTTAGCCACTGTGTTACAGCTTCGCTTCAGTTGCGAACGGTATGGCCAAGACTGAATACAGCGTCTATATCGTGCGCTGTGCCGATGACACCTACTACACCGGAATTTCTGCCGATGTTGAGCGACGTATCGCCGAACATGAGGGCAGTCCGCGGGGAGCAAAATACCTCAAAGGCCGAGCACCTCTGACTCTGGTCTATTCCGAGGCTATCGGTGATCGGTCCGCTGCATCTCGAGTTGAGTACCGTATCAAGAAACTCCAACGGCGCGACAAGGAAGCGCTGATCAACGGGATGGTGACCCTGCAGGAGCTGATACCGGCTCAGGACTCGGACGCGGGTTGAGCGTAGATGGCAATTGGTTTGCCAAATTGCGGCATGAACAGCGACGTGTCCCTGTCCCAGCGATTGCGAAACTCAATCAGCCACTCCGCTGTTTTCTCGAAGTTGTCGATGGCCCTCGGCGGCAACGTGACTTCTCCAAACGGCTTTGTAAAGTCGTCAAAGTGAATCGGGTAGACGCTGTGACCGCCACTGGCTGTCACGGTATGTTGCCAGTACAGCTCGGCGTAGTCGCGACCAAGATTTTTCAGCTGACCAACGCCGAGAAAAATAGCGTCAGCGGCAATGTCCTTCAATTCGTACTTCTTGTAGGACGCGCTGCCCTGCACCAGTGCAGTGCCCTGAGGGTGCTCGATAATAATCGTGTAAGCACCGCCCATACGCCAGGCCGAGATGGGCTGCGGCATGTTCAGCGGTTCTGCAATCGTACCGTCGAACGGTACAGAACCCCGCCAGCCAATAGGTGCGTGTCCGATCGGCCACAATGTCACCGTGAAATTGCCGAATTCGAAGCTGGTGAAATCTTCGACCACAGTGATTTGATCTTCTGGCACACCGGCGCCACGGGCGATCTCTGCGGTAGATTCGGACCCGAGTATTGACGCGCTCGAGCGATTGGCGATCGCGCCGATATCCATCGCATGATCAAAATGGCTGTGCACAGGAATGATCGCTGCGAGGCGACGCATGCGAAACTCGTTCATCGCGAAATTTATCTGTGCCGCGTCATTGTCAACCGGCCGGTGCAGCAAGTAGTCCACTAGAGTCGGTCGGGAAAAGAAACCGTCGATGAGTATTTGCGTTTCACTGTCATCAAAAAGGAGTGTGCTTACCCCCAGCCACGTTACCGTGACAGCGTCGGGATTTTCTGCAGATGAAATTGCCGGAGCAGGCCAGTCGATGGCATCAAGGCTGGGGCGGTCGCGCCATAGCAAAACCGCCGCCATGCTGATGATCACTGCGGCGGCGACAATGGATGTTGCTGTGCGTTTGACGTACTTCATCCACATCGTTTCTGGCATGCCTCGGCCTTATTTATGCGGCCGAGTATAAATCATCGGCGACCTGGCGTATTTGTTAGCTGAAACCCAGCTGTGCCTGAAAGTCTTTGCGCGTATCGTCATCGGTCATGGCAGCGGCATTGATGGTCAGCCACAGCGCTTGCCAGTCGTCGATCTTGCTTGGACCGAAGACAAATTTTGCGATGTAGCTTTCCAGTTGATCAATGTGAATGACGTTCTTGGGCAGTGGTGAAGTAAACTCGATCGATCCGGTGAATATGACGAGATTAGCGACCGGAGCGTCGGGGGCGATTTTTCGAAGCGCTCGCGACCGGCCTTCATTCTGGATAAGCGGGTTCAGAAAGCGCTGACGTTTGACTCCGTCAACATTGGTCCATTGCGGTTCATCTTCGTCTCCGAAAATCACTCCATTGTAGTGTTTCGACTGAATGCAAAGAATTCCGCCGGCGGTCAGAATGGCGTGGTCGATCTTCGCCAGGCCACCGTAAGCGCCTGGAATAATGAAATCGTGCAGAACATCGGGACTGTGTTTCTTGAGTGCTGAGCGAATTCGCAGTTGTCCGATTTTTGCCCTGACGAAGCGCGCAAGATGGTTAACCGTTGAACGAAAAATCAACGTTAAGATCAGAGCGATAGCCAGTGTAAACAGGAATTTGGCCGGACCGACACTCGTTATTCCTGTTTGCAACTCACCTTGTGCGGCGAGGGCCGGTAGTACGATCAGCGGTATTCCGCTTAGAATGATTCGAACAGTTTTCAACATAAGTCATAGAATATGACAAATCCTGGTTACAAATATCGTATCAGGTCACGTTTTCAGGATTCGCCAGGGTATGCCAGAAAAAAACCGTTCACTTCGGCAACGCGGATCGGTGTTTCGTAGACAACGCTTAATCGCTCACTGGTCAAAACCTCGGCTTTCGATCCATCGGCAACGACTCTTCCCTGCTGTAGCAGGATAATGCGGTCGACCTCAGGCGGGATTTCGTTCAAATGATGCGTCACGATGATGATATTGCGGCCGTCGCGGGCCAGGCGACGGATTCGATCGAGATAGTCGAAGCTGGCGGCGAAATCGAGTCCCGATGTCGGTTCATCGAGAATCAGGGTGACCGGATCGTGGACCAGTGCGCGGGCCAGCAAGCAACGGCGTTGCTGTCCCGAAGACATGCGGTTCAGGGGTGTCTTGCGCAGGTCCTCTATGCCCAGCTCAGCCATCGTCCGACGTGCCGCGTCAACCTGATCACGGGTGACCTGATCCGCCAGTATGCCGTGCACGCCAATACTCGAAAAGAACCCGGAAACGACGACTTCGATCGCTGTTGTTGTTGAGGTGTAGCGCTGGTGAAGGTCGTTCGAGACGACCCCGATACGTTTGCGCAGCTCCCAGACGTTCCATTTGTCCCTGCCAAGTACGCGCACAGAGGTGCCGGGTATGGAGGCCGGGTATAACTCACAGTTAATGGTTTTCAACAGCGTTGTTTTACCGGACCCGTTGGGTCCGAGAATCGCGACGCGTTCGTGTTGCTCAATGTCCAGTGAGAGATGTTCGAAAACGCAGGTGGAGCCGCGCCAAATCGTCGCGTCGTGTATCTCAATGAGTTTTGGCTCAGACATTGAAAATCTCGGCCATCCTGGCAAGTCGCGAAAGGTCTGTCATTAATCTGTCCTTGGGTTGCGGGCGCGCAGAAAAAAACGAAAATCTACACTGATTGCTGTTTCCAGGTGCCTCTTCGGAACATGAGAACAGCCAGTACAGTTAAGAGTGATTCTGCGACGACTATTGCTGTGAACGCACCGTTCGGGCCGAGCGCTGTTGCTGTTGCCAAATAGAACGCTAATGGTATCTGAACCAGCCAGAAACAGATCAGATTTAATGTCACCGGTGTGCTGGTATCGCCGGCTCCATTCAGGGCCTGTACCACCACCATGCCGATGGCGTACATCGGGAAACCCAGTCCCAGAATCTGCATGCAGCTGGCTCCCCAACGCAGGACCTCAGGTTCACTGGAAAACAGGCCGGTAATGTTGGCCGCAAAAGCGACCAGAAATACACCACTGATGCCCATAAATATTCCGTTGTACTTTGCGGCACGCCAGACAGATTCCTCGGCACGTTCGGGCTTCCCGGCACCGAGATTCTGCCCGACCAATGTTGCAGCTGCATTACCAAGGCCCCATGCAGGCAGGAAAATGAACTCCATCATTCGCAGCGCGATGGTGTATGCGGCAACGGCGCTGCTACCGTAGATGGAGACGATACGCATTACTCCTATCCAGCTGGCGGTCGCGATCAGAAACTGCCCAACACCGCCAAGTGAAATACGCACCATGCGCAACGCCAGCGCAAGATTGAATTTCAGATATTTCATGTGAAATTCGATGCGGCCCCGACCATTCATGAGGTACCAGAGCTGGTAAAGAATGCCGGTTCCGCGGCCGATGGTTGTGGCAACCGCAGCACCGGTTACGCCCATTTCCGGAAACGGGCCGAGCCCGAAAATCAGGCAGGGATCCAGAATGATATTGATGCCGTTAGCCAGCCAGAGCGATCGCAATGCAACCGTGGCATCGCCGGCGCCACGAAAGGCCGCGTTCAGCAAGAACAGGTAAATGATGGTTACGGAGCCGCCGAGAATCACGGTGGTGAAGCCGACACCTTGCTCGATAACACCGTCCGACGCGCCCATCATTTCCAATAGTTCCCGGGCATAAGTCACGCCTGCAACCCCGATCACCACAGACAACAGTGCGCCGATCCAGATCGCTTGACCCGTTACCTCGGCGGCGGCGACAGGATCACCGGCCCCGATCCTGCGCGAGACCATTGCCGTCAATCCGACACCAAGACCGATCGCTATTGCGTATAGAACAGTGATCAGAGCTTCTGTGATACCAACGGCGGCGACCGCATCAGTTCCCAGACGAGAGACAAACGCGATATCAACGACGGCGAAAACGGACTCCATCGCCATTTCGAGCATCATGGGAATGGCCAGCAGACCCAGAGCCCGTCCGACCGGACCTGTTGTGAAGTCCTCGTCGTTGTCCCGCAAAGCTTCCCGCACAAAGGCGCTTGTGCGCTGCCATACTGATTGTTGTTGCTTGCGTTTGTTCACTACAATGATTCGTATCAATTAATTGACTGTTCGCGAGGTTTCCATCATGCCTGAGGGACTCACTGTTCTCCTGATCTTTATTGCGCTGGTCGTGGTGTACACGATTGCCAAGGTGATCGGCTATATGCGGCAAAGTGAGCGTCAGTGGACTGAGGTCGACAAGAGCAAACTAAGGGAGTGGGACGACGACGACGAGGATGATTGATGAAGCTGATTAGCCTCTGCATAGTGACTGTTAGTCGTACCCATCACTTTGCATTACACTTATAGTCCTGAAAACGTTGGTTTTGACGGCAAATTTAACTCTTTTTAACAGGAATCAAGCATGTACAACGGCAAGTCTCAGCGTACTGGGCTCATTTCGACGATCGTGATTCTGGCATTCATGCTGGTTGGCTGTGACGCAGAGCAGACACAGGTCAATGATGCCGAGAAAGAGGCGGCGGCTGCCAATGTAGACGCTATGTCTCGTGAGCATGCCAACGACACCACTGAACCGAGTCCAGCTGTAGAAATCGCGCCTGCCCGGCCAGTCGTTTCCCAAATGATGGCGTATGCGGAGTACAACGACGAGCTGGTGTATGGCTATTTCTCGTCACCGGCCGATATGTTCGAACCGTTACCGGCAGTCATCATGATCCACGAATGGTGGGGACTGAATGACAATATTCGATCCATGGCCGATCGACTCGCTGGCGAAGGCTACATCGTCTTCGCGGTTGATCTTTACGCTGGCGGAGTGGCCGGAACGCCGGGTGAGGCGCGGGCACTGATGATGCAGGTAGTCGAAGATCCGGAGTCTGCTAACGAGAACATCAAAGCCGCTTATAGATTTGTCAGCGAAACCGCGGGCGCGCCCCGTATCGGTTCGCTGGGTTGGTGTTTCGGCGGCGGTTGGTCGCTGAATGCAGCGAGACTTTTCCCCGATACGCTGGACGCAAGCGTCATCTATTACGGTCAGGTCACCAGCGATGATGAACTGTTGCGGCCCATAGAGGTCCCGATACTCGGCCTGTTCGCGGCGGACGATTCTGGAATCAAAGTGGCGTCAGTCGAAGCGTTCAGAGATGCGCTTGAGCGATTGCGCAAGAATTTCGAGGTGCATGTGTATCCGGGCGTCGGACATGCGTTCGCCAATCCGACCGGTAGAAATTACGATGCTGCGACGGCTGAAGATGCCTGGCAACGGACGCTTGAATTTCTGCACAGGCATTTGTCGGTGAACGATTCGGCTGACCCCACCTAGAGTCAAAAAAACCGGGCTATGATAAAAAAAGCGTTTCACCTCACCTATACCACCGGCCGACGTATCGTCATCGCAGTTATTGGCACCAGCGTGCTGTTGCTCGGCATAGTCATGATGGTGACGCCGGGTCCTGCATTGTTGGTCATTCCGGCCGGACTGGCGATTCTTGCCGTTGAGTTTGTCTGGGCTAGAAGGTGGCTCAGGAAGCTGCGCGAGATGATCAGTCAACGCAGCGCGAAGAATCACGGCGAACGAGCTGAATCGCACCGCTGAATGCGCTGATCCTCGGGATGTCAGGAAGCGGGCGGCGGAATAAAGAAAGGCGCCGAAGACCGTTCCGTGCTGGAGCGATTTTCGACGCCTTTTAGGTTCACGGCATGGGGAATGCCGCCGGACCGTCCTGGTCCGTTTATTCACCGAATTCCTTGCGGTGAGATGCCGGGGTCGTTGGCCAGAAAGTCAGGGGGGAGAGAAATCTGACCGGTAACCGCCGGCGGGGGGTTCACTATTTCTGTACTGTTCTCTTAGTTTTGGGCGGAGTCGTGAATTTCAACCGTTCTAGATACCGGCGAGCGCCGAGCTTGCCGCGGCTGAAACACCGACGAGAATGACCAAAGCACCCAGAAGGGCGAGTCCGTTTTCAAAATATTTGCTTTTCATGATCCAGTCCTTGAGCTGCTGCGACGACTGTTTTTGCATCACAGCATTTGTGTTAGTTTCAATTTCTTTATTGCACAACCCGTGCCAACCCTTTAATATCAATTAAAACAATAGCTTATGTTGTTATTGGGTCTTACGATATTTCGTAAATAACGAAAAACCGTGAGTATACTTACGGAATTTCGTATAAACTGCGCCGATGATTACCCAAGATGACTACCAATGGCTGTTTCGCAAGTCGCCATCGATGGCGACCTTCATTGCGGAAGACGGCGTTTATCTCGACGTCAACGATACGATGTTGAAAAGGCTGGGCTACGAGAGAGAAGAGATGGTCGGCCGCAGTCCCGAAGATTTCGCGACACCAGAAAGCGCGATACGGATTCGTGACGAGCTGCGACCGGCCTTGCGACGAACCGGCAAGCTGGAGAACAAGCCGATTACTTTCATCACCAAGTCCGGAGAATCTCTCGACTGCGTGACTAACGCGATTATCGAATATGATCGTGAAGGCGAGTTCATTCGTACCGTCGCAATGTACGCGGAAATATCAGACCAGGCGCGTGCGAATTTCAAATACCGAACGCTCTACCGTGAAACTCCTGCGATGCTGCACACGGTAAATGGAGAAGGCCTCATCATTACCGTCACTGACCACTGGCTACAAAAACTGGGCTACAAAAGAGAAGAGGTTGTCGGCAGGCCCATTACTGACTTCTTCAGCGTGCGAGACAGAAAAGCTTATGCCGATGGTCGACTGCGGGAGCTGATAAGTGACGGTGATTTCAATAACCTCGAACGTCAGATGGTCGCCAAAAACGGCGGCGTTCTCGATTTGGTGATGTCGGCCATTTCGCATCGTGATGAGAATGATAAAGTCGACAAGATGCTCGTTGCCTCGAAAGACGTCACGGATCGCCGACGGGCCGAACGAGAATTGCGGCGGTCCATGGCTGAAAACGCCCGACTCCGTGAGGAACTCGAGCGGGAGCGCGACTACCTTCGCGAGGAAGTTAATGTCGCGATGAATTTTGGGCGAATCGTTGGAACCAGCCCGGCGTTACGCCGGATGATGAAGCGTGTCGAAGCGGTTGCCGAAACACCGGCCAGCGTACTTGTGCAGGGCGAGTCCGGAGTGGGCAAGGAGCTGGTTGCTCACGCGATTCACGTGCACAGTCCACGCGCGGATGGCCCGCTGGTTAAAGTCAATTGTGCATCGATACCCAAGGAGTTGTTTGAGAGTGAGTTCTTCGGCCACATAAAAGG
>JAACFM010000023.1 GCA_009937445.1 Gammaproteobacteria bacterium
ATCGAAGCCTGGCAGGTATCAAAGCAAAAGGTCGAGTCATACGTTGCGGGTTCCTGGGGTCCAACCGCGTCTTCGATGCTGCTTGATCGCGACGGCCGCAGCTGGCACCAGGACGACTAGCGTGTTGACGGAATACAAGTTCGACACCCGCGATGCTGCGTCCGCAGCCGTGGCCGCAAGAATGGCGGGGCTGGTTCGCAACCGGCTGGTTCGTGATGGCGAGGCGAGTTTTGTTGTTGGAGGCGGATCGACACCCGGGGCATGCTTCGAGTATTTATCGGATTACGAACTGGATTGGGACAGAGTTCAGGTCGCTTTGTCGGATGAACGCTGGGTGCCGAACGATCACAAAGACAGTAATGAACGACTGGTTCGCAATACGATGTTGAAGGGTGCAGCCAGCTCCGGGAGCATTCTGTCTATCTATGACCCAGATCAGTCGGTCGATGAGCGCTGTGCAGCGCTGCAATTGCAAAAGCCGCAAAACGGCTTCGCTTGTTCGATGGTGGGCATGGGAACCGACGGTCATTTTGCCTCGTTATTCCCGGATGCAGATTGTCTTGAGGCCGGCTTGCAGCTTGATAATGAGCGCTTTTACATACCTGTCCGCACTGCCGCCAGTCCGCACCCCAGAATAAGCATGACGCTTGCCGCTCTCCTGGCAAGCGAAGAGATTCTGTTGTTCATTTTCGGCGAAGAAAAGCTCGCCGTTTACGAAAACGCTCATACCGTCGACAAGACGTACCCGATTACGGCGTTACTGGAGCAGCGAAATACTCCGGTTAGACTTTATTGGGCACCATAAAACCCCTAGAGAGATTAATTCGATGAACCCTGTTGTTGAAAAAGTAACCCGACGCATATCAGAGCGCAGCAAAGATACCCGTGCTGCCTATCTCGCACGTGTTATGGCTGCAGCCAGTGAAGGCCCTGCGCGAGGCACCTTGTCCTGCAGTAATTTGGCGCACGGTTTTGCTGCCTGCGGTAGCGACGACAAGACCGCGTTGTCCGCTGGTGTCGTGCCGAATATCGCGATCGTCTCGGCCTACAACGATATGCTGAGTGCACACCAGCCTTTCGAGACTTATCCGGCAATGATTCGCGAAGCGGCCGCCAAGCAGGGCGCTGTGGCTCAATTTGCGGGCGGTGTGCCAGCAATGTGTGACGGAGTAACGCAGGGGCAGGACGGCATGGATCTGTCGTTATTCAGTCGTGACGTTATTGCGCTGTCGACCGCAATCGCTTTGTCTCACAACATGTTTGACGCTGTGTTGTGTCTCGGCATCTGCGACAAAATCGTACCAGGTCTGCTCATCGGTGCGCTGTCGTTTGGGCAGTTGCCCGTTGTGTTTGTGCCGGCCGGGCCGATGGTATCGGGGCTGGGTAACAAAGAAAAAGCCCGTATCCGTGAAGAGTATGCGGTAGGCAAGATCGGTCGCGACGAATTGCTCGCCGCGGAATCAGCTGCCTACCATGCACCGGGCACGTGCACGTTTTATGGAACGGCCAATACCAATCAGATGCTCATGGAATTTTTGGGGCTGCAGTTGCCAGGTGGGTCGTTTGTCAATCCGGGAACGCAGCTGCGTGATCATCTGACTGTCGAGGCAGTCAATACAGTATTGCTAAAGACGGATCTGGGTGATGATTACGTACCGCTGGCGAAGATTGTTGACGAGAAAGCCATTGTGAATGGCATCGTCGGCTTGCTGGCGACAGGTGGGTCAACCAATCACACTATTCACCTGGTTGCGATCGCTGCCGCTGCCGGGATTCAGATCGACTGGCAGGATTTTTCCGATCTGTCCGACGTCATACCCCAACTGACGCGTGTGTACCCGAATGGCACGGCCGATGTAAATCACTTTCACGCGGCGGGCGGGCTTGGTTTTGTATTGTCGGATATGCTGAACAGCGGACTGTTGCACGAAGACGTGAATACAATCCTCGGCTTCGGCTTGCGTAACTTTTGCAAAGAACCGCACATTGAGAGCGACAAACTTGTTTGGAAAGACCCGCAGCCAGAATCACTCGATGAGGAAATCATCAGGCCGTGTACCAGACCGTTCAAACCCGAAGGTGGACTGCGGCTCGTAGCGGGCAATCTGGGTCGGGCAATCGTTAAAGTATCTGCTGTCGACGAAGAGCATCATGCGGTCGAGGCACCGGCCAAAGTATTTCAATCGCAACAGGCCTTTGTCGACGCGTTCAATAACGGTGAACTGGAGCAGGATTTTGTAGCTGTTCTATCCTGCCAGGGGCCGCGTGCAAACGGTATGCCGGAATTGCACAAGCTGACACCCTATCTGGGGGTTTTGCAGAATCGCGGTTTTAAAGTCGCGTTGGTAACGGACGGCCGCATGTCGGGCGCCTCCGGCAAGATCCTCGCTGCGATACAGGTAACGCCAGAAGCCATGTGCGGAGGAATTATCGCGAAGATTCAAGATGGTGACCGGGTGACCGTGGATGCTGTTAATGGTGTCTTGTCGGTCAGCGACGCTGACAACATTCAGTCTCGGGAAGCCGTTCTGCTTGAAGCGCCACAGCAAGGAATGGGACGTGAGCTGTTCGGTGCGTTTCGTGAAAGGGCAGGAAGTGCCGAGTCTGGAGCGAGCCTGTTCGGTGGTATTTGAGCCGGGACGCAAGTAGTCTACTTGCGAAAAAAATAATGGAGCGATGCTCGCGTGGCAGACAAAACTTTATTGATCGGTGATATCGGCGGCACTAACGCGCGTTTTGCTCTGGCAAATCCGGAGCGCCCGGGGTTTCATGATGCGATGACGCTGATGTGTGCGGATTTCGCCTGGGCCGACGATGCTATACGTCACTATCTTGATGAATTGTCGGCTGATTCACCGGATGTTATCTGTCTAGCCGCAGCGGGTCCGGTTGTCGAAGACACGGTTCAGATTACCAATAACCACTGGACCTTAAATGCCGCAGATATTGCAGCCGACTTCGGTATCGATGCGGTGCGACTGATGAATGACTTTGAGGCACTGGCGTATTCGATTCCGCACCTGCAGTCAGAGGATTCACTACCGATCGGACTGCCAGTGCGCAAACCGCTGCCAGAGGACCTTTTCAACGTTGCCATCATCGGTCCTGGTACCGGACTCGGTGCGGCGGGGCTAATCAAACGCGGACCAATTCTCGTGCCCGTTGTCGGAGAAGGTGGACACGTCGGTTTTGCACCGAAGTCTCAGATCCAGGTTGAGATTCTAAGTGCATTACGCAGTAAGTTTGACCGCGTTTCTATCGAGCGACTGGTATCGGGATCCGGACTCGAGAACATCTATTGGGCACTAACGTTTATTCATGGTGAACACCGTACCCAATTGTCTGCAAAAGAAATATTCGCCAATGGTGGAGAGGGCGGTGATCCGCGGGCGGCAGAAGCAATTCACATGTTCTTTGAGATTTTCGGTCAGGTCGCCGGTGATCTTGCTTTGACTATGGGGGCGGTCGACGGCGTGTACCTCGCGGGAGGTATCGCCAAACGCTACCCCGAGTTGTTACAAAACAGTGGATTTCGCAACGCGTTCGACAACAAAGGTCGTTATCGTTCTTATATGGAACGGATCCCGACGCTGCTGATCACTCACGATGAGCCGGGCTTGTTGGGGTCTGCTTCCTGCGCACTTGAGCTGTCGTCGTCCTGAACGGTATTGTTCGCTGAGACATTATCCGGTCTCGGCACCGAAGTAATTCCAACCTGATGTCGCGGGAATGCGTCAGCGTCAATCGTTTCAAGATAACCGTGCCATGCCGCATATCCTATTACCGGTATGATAACGACCAGCCCGATAAATGCCGTCGCGACGCCGATAAGCAGGGAGGCAATGATAATGCTCAGCCAAACGAGCATGGCACGCTTGTTGCGGAGCACGGCGTTCACCGAGGTGACGATCGCCGTAATACTGTCTACGTCACGATGCATGATCATCGGCAACGAAAATGCACTGGCTGAGAAAGTAATTGCCGCAAAGACGGCGCCGATTGTCGTTCCGAAAGTGAAGAAACTAACGAGTTGCATGCTCGTGATGTCACCTTCGGTCGGAAAAAACACACTGACCATGACAGCTGCTCTTGCCCAAACCAGGAAGATGATCAGAAGCACCAGGGCGAAGATCATCTCGTTGCCGAAATGGCGCTTGAGCGCGGCGCGGATACTGCGTGTCATCAGTGGTGGCTGGCCGCGCTCGAGCTGCGCGCTGATTGCATAAAGACCGATGCAGGTGAGCGGTGCCAAGAATACGAAGCCGCCAAGCATTGCGAACATGAACCACTCGCTGCCACGCGTCCAGGCCAGCATGCAAACAATTCCGATCATAATGGCGACAGACAAACCATAAGCCAGGCTTTGCTGCGGAGCCTGCATGAGGTCGCGGAGTCCCGCCCGGACCCAGGCAAACGGAGCCCAGGGTGACAGCTTCTTGCAAGGAGCGGCGAACGGCAATTCGTCGCGGTTTATCGATTCCTTGGCTTCATCAGTCATTGCTATCCGTTGATCCTATCGTGTTGGGTTTTCCAGTATTTTAACGGCAACCTGCTGCCCGGTCACTGAATACGCGATGTACTCGTAGGTCAGGCCGGATTTGGCGACGAATTCCTGAAAGGCCTTGAACTCGTGCTGTTGCCAACGATGGAAGTTGTAATACTCATCAAACAGGATGATAGATCCTGGAACCAGTCGATCACCGAGAAAGTCGAAAATCGTGACCGTCGAGGAGTACAGGTCGCAGTCGACATGCAAGAAGGCGATGGTTTCTGCATTTGACTTGAGAAAGCCCGGTAATGTCGCGTCAAAGTAACCGACGTGAAACTCGACATTATCCGGTACCTTCGGCATCTTTTTCTGAGCAAACGCACCGATCGGATTACCGTTCCAATGTTCCTGGATCCCTTCGAAGGAATCAAAACCGTGGACGGTTGCTGCGACTGCGGATGCTATCCAGCGCATCGACTTGCCTCGTCCCACACCAAATTCCAGATGGAGTCCCGAAGTCTCAATCTGATCAAGAGCGTATTTTACGAGCTGTGGGTGTTTTTCAAAATACGGCGCGTCGACCATATTCGCTTTGATGTAGTTCAGGGTGTCCTTCTTGGCTTCGAGATTCATGTCCAACAGGATGTTGGAAGAATAGTGCTTAAGCATGAATCGTCTGAAGAGGAACTCGCTTAACGTACGTTTGAATAAGGGCATTTTCGGGTCTCAGAATGCGAATTTGACGCCGCGTAAGTTATCACACGATTCGCCATAAAGTGCGTTGCATCACGGTCGGCAGGCCGAGTAAACCGTACACTTTTGAACAACTGACGATTGTTATGTTGGATAAGTGGTCAAGTTATGTCAAATAAACAGACATCTGTACCTTTACAGGCCAAAGTGTCCCTGACGCTTGTGTTGCTGATCGCCGCGTTCGTAATCATCAGCTTTACGATCTTGCGTTCGGTTATCGCACCTGCCTTTGACGAACTTGAACTGGCGGCTGCAACATCCGACATGCACAGGGCCGAAGCGGCACTGCGTACCGATATCGAAAATCTCGAGGCCGTCACAGCAGACTGGGCCCCGTGGGATGACATTTACGACTACGCGGGCGGCACGAATCCGGGCTTCGAAAAGTCAAATCTCAACCGCCCAACCCTGGATAATCTGGGGCTGGATATAATGGTTGTCTATAGCCGCGAAAGTGCACCCGTATGGGGAATGCTACTCGTAGAGAGTCAGGAGTTGCCGGTAGCGACCCTCGATATCCTAAACCCGGATAACTCAGAATCTGCAGGCTTAATCGCCCATACCGCAGATGAGGATCGTACGGCGGGAGTCGTCCAGTCCATCTATGGACCGATGATAATCAGTTCACGTCCTATCTTGCGCTCTGACGACTCTGGTCCGATGGCCGGCGCGGTGGTGATGGGACAATTCCTGAATCCAGCACGCCTTAGCCGGCTTCGTGAACGCACCGAAGTCGACATGACCTGGTCACCGCTGGAATCCGGCGCCCCGGCCGAGACGACCCCCATTATTGCTACAACAGCTGCAGAAATAGTTTCGACAAATATTCTGACCGATATTCACGGTCATCCATTTCTCGAGTTGCAGACTCGGACGCCTCGCAGTATTTCGAGTCTCGGTTCACAAACGATTAACGCCGCGACACTATTCTTGATAGTTGCTGGTGTCGTCGTGTGTATCGTCATTTGGTTCATGTTGAATCACACGATTCTTCGCCCCATCGAGGAACTCTCTACTCATATCGGCAAGATCAGAGAAAGTGGTGACCTGTCGCAACAATTATCGATGGACCGCGGCGACGAGATCGGCGTGCTGAGTCGGCAATTCGATAGCATGACCGCTGATGTTCACGACGCACGCCAAGCCTTGCTCGAACAGTCATTCAAGGCAGGTAAGGCGGATACCGCTGCGGAAGTCATGCACAACATACGCAATGCGATGACGCCGATGATCAACGGACTTGAGCGCCTGCGAAGGTCATTCCGGGTCACGGAGAACTTGCGGGTCAGGGAGGCGACGCAACAAATCGCCAGTGATGACTGTCCTCCCGAACGCAAAGAGAAATTTCTTGAGTACATTGTTGCTTCCTTTGATCGCATCGAAGCCGTCGGTGGCGGTGCCATTGAAGATCTGAACGTGGTTACGTCCCAGGCGAAGCAGGTGGAGGGCATTCTCTCCGATCAAGAGAAATTTGCGAATGTTGCACCAGTAGCCGAGAACCTGATAATCGACGAGGTCTTGTGCGATGCCGTCAATGTCATCCCCAAAGAAGAATCAAACCCCGTCGCATTGAACGTCGGCAAAGAGCTTGGCAACCTGCGTGTTTGCGCACACCGGGTCGGGTTGTTACAGGTTCTGGGCAACCTGATTCTAAACGCGTATGAGTCCATTAAGCGTAGCGGTTTGGAAGGCGGAGAGATCGCCTTGGTCGCTGCCGACGAAGTTGTTGGTGACGTGGCAATGGTTCGAGTGACCGTGCGCGATAATGGCGATGGTTTTGACAACGAAATCAAGGCGCAGATATTTCAACGTGGATTCACGTCGAAGACCAAAGGCAATACCACAGGCCTTGGACTGCACTGGTGTGCAAACGCGGTAGCGAGCATGGGCGGAAAAATATCCGCTGAAAGTGCTGGCGCCGGTCGTGGAGCCGAATTTCATGTGTTGCTTCCTGCAGCGCGAGGAGGGTAGCCGTGTATACGGAACAGAATCAGGAATACATAAAAGTGCTCGTTGCAGACGACGACGAAAAAGTGCTCGAGTGTTACAGAGAGGCATTTGGCGAAGAAGATCAAGCTAACGATATGGAAGCGCTGAATGCGTTGACGGCAGAGTTATTCGAAACGCAAAATGCCGTGAATAATCATCCTAAATTCAAAATTGTCGCATGTAGTCAAGGCGATGATGCGATCAAAGTAGCAAGGGACGCTAGCGCTGACGGCGAGCCTTTCGATGTTGTTATTCTGGATGTGCGAATGCCACCTGGGATAGATGGGGTTGAGGCGGGAAGTCGGATTCGCGAACTGGATCCGGATGTTGATATCGTGTTTGTGACCGGGTTTTCTGATGTGTCGTTCGAGGAAATGCAGCGACGAGTTCCTCCGCCCATGAATTTGCATTACTTCAACAAGCCGCTGTCATTTATGCAGCTGGCTGAAGATGTAATGACAATGGTCCGAACCTGTTGAGCGGTACGATTATGGATGCCAATAATACCGTTTTCCCCAATCGTGTTCTGGTCGTCGATGACGATTCGCTGCTCATTAACGAGTACTTGCGTTGTCTCGGTGAGGACTTTGAACCGGACTATGCCACCGCGACAATGACCGATCTCGAGAGTGTCTTGTTCGGTGAAGAAAACAATGAGAATGGCGCAGCCAAATTCGACGTGCACTCGCGTAACCAAGGTGAAGCAGCGGTAGAGGCCGTTAAGGCTGCGATCGCCTCAAATAGTCCCTACGCCATCGTATTTTTGGATATTCGCATGCCGCCGGGCATGGATGGCATTGAAGCTGCGAAGCAGATTCGGCTGGTGGACCCGAACGTGAATATCGTGATCGTAACCGGTTCTGTAAGCCCGGCACCGGAGAACATCGGAAAACAAATACCGCCCGCCGACAAGGTGTTCTTTTTCCAGAAGCCATTTCATGCGATGGAGTGCCGTCAACTCGCGGCTGCACTGTGTGGCAAGTGGCATGCTGATATGGCGCTTAGAAGCGCCAATGAAGACCTCGAGCGGCGTGTGGAAGAGCGTACCGCTGCATTGCAAAAGCTTGCGTATTTCGATGTTGTTACTCGCTTGCCGAATCAGTTGCTACTACTCGAAGAGTTGAAAGCGCTCATCGAAAAGGCCGAGGATACCGAGGGTGATACGGTCGTAGTACTCATCGATATCGACCGTTTCAGCTTCATCAATGAAACTTTGGGCTACGATGCAGGAACGGAATTGCTACGCTCCATAGCCAATCGCCTGAGCCGGACATTTTGTGATGAGATGGGTCAACGCATGGCGGTCGTCGGACGCTTTGGCGCTGACGAGTTTGCGATTCTCGTTCCGGGAATCGCAAACGATTCTGAGATCCGAAAGCTGGCAGAACTAGTCCGAGACACAGTTGAAGCACCGTTCCTTATCAACGGTCGTGACTTGTTCCTGAAGGTCAGCATCGGTGTGTCATGGCACCCCGTGCACGGCCGTGACGCTAAAAGTGTCTTTCGGTGTGCCGAGGCGGGGTTGCATCGGTCCATGCGCAGCCTGAACAACTCAATTACTTACTATCACAGCGAAATGCGATATCGCGCTCGCTATAAGTTCGATCTCGAAGCCGAGCTTCGCGAGGCAATAGAAACTGGCGATATTCGTGCTCACTATCAGCCACAGCAATGTACGGTGAGCGGCGAACTGGCGGGATTAGAGGCATTGGCCCGTTGGACGCGGCCTGATGGATCAACTGTTCCACCGTCGGACTTCATTCCCTTGAGTGAGGAAATGGGAATCTCCGATGTGATATTCGAGTCGATTATGCGCAGTGTGTGTGCAGATATCTCAAGCTGGCGAGAGCAGGGCGACTGGAAGATTCCTGTTAGCGTTAACCTGTCCGCGCACCAGCTTAGAAATCGCGACCTGGTCAGTCTCATTAAAGGTATATTGAAAAGCGAAAAGATCGACAAAAAACTGATTAATCTGGAGCTTACCGAGACTGTATTGCTGGAGGATTTGACCATTGCACAGCCGGTGCTGAATGATTTGGCTGCTTACGGTTTCGGAATTCATATTGACGATTTTGGTACGGGATATTCATCGCTGAGCTATCTGGCTCAGTTGCCAGTTCAGACGATCAAGATTGATCAGGCGTTCATCGCGCAGTTATCGGAGTCCGATGTCAATAGTAGGGTTATCGAGGCGATTGTCGCTTTGGGCAAGGCAATGAAACTTGAGGTGGTCGCTGAGGGCGTGGAAACGGACCAGCAGTACGCGATCGTTCGTCGCCTGAGCTGCGATCTGGTGCAAGGGTATTTTATTGCCAGGCCAATGCCGGCTGACCAACTTCTGACCTGGATCGAAGGCCACGAGGATACGCAGTGCATCAAGAAGAAATCGGTCGTCGTCGACATGGATACACAGCGCTAAAAAAAAGGTGCGCAGTTCTCACTGCGCACCCTGTTCTTCATCGGTTCGAATTGGCTAAAACTATCTCTCTGTGATTTGCAATACAACCCGACGGTTCTGAGCTTTACCGGCCGCCGTGGTGTTGTCCGCGATCGGTTGAGTTTCACCGTATCCACGTACGGACATGCGATCTTCAGAAATGCCGTCGTTAGCCAAATAGTCGTGCACCGTCGTAGCTCGACGGGCAGACAGGCTTTCGTTGTAATCCGCCGCGCCGTCGCTGTCAGTATGACCTTCGATCTGAATCTTGATCGTCGGGTATCTCCGCAAAACGGCTACGACCCTGTCCAGTACGTCGCTGGAACCTGCCACGAGGCGATCAGAGTTGGATTCGAAATTGACGCCTTCGAGAATGATCTCGTCCTGAAGTTCACAACCCTTGCGATCAACCTTCGCACCTGGAGCGGAATTCGGGCACTCGTCGTTCTTGTCGAGAACGCCGTCGTTATCGCCATCAAGCTCAGCGACGACCAGAACACAGCCGACAGCATCGACTTTGGCGCCAGCAGCCGTTCCCGGGCACTGGTCCTTCGAGTCTTTGACACCGTCGTTGTCGCTGTCCAGTTCACAGCCATAAACATCAACGGACCTGCCAGCTGGCGTATTCGGGCAACGGTCCAGGCCGTCTTCAACGCCGTCGCCATCAGAGTCGACAAATTTGGCCGTTGCCGGGCCGAATGGAATCTGTAGGCCAACACTGAACAGGTTGTCATTCATATTGTCGCTGGACGCTGTCTCCATCCGGTGTCGCCATTCCGCCCGCAGCGCAACGTTGCTGGAAAACAAATCCAACAGGAATCCCGCGCCGCCGGAGTACATGCTTCCGTCCATTTTCGATCCGCCACCGGATGGGTCATTGACGAAATAACCGAGGCCGAAGTGGAGATAAGGACTGAATCGTTCCGAACGCCTGAAGACGCGCTGCAAATCAACGCCAATACCCAGGTGGTTCTGATCGGGGATATTCGGATTGTTCGACTCAGGTATCGCGGCTGACAGCAAGCCTTCGATATTCCACTCCTCGTCGATGGCGTAACCAATGCCGAACTGGCCGCCGTTAATAGCATCCTCAACTCCCCGGTTATCATCGTCATCGATATACGAACCCATGACAGAAAAATAGCCTTGGCCTGCTTCAGCGTCGGCAAATGCGCTACCGGCACCCCCAAAAGCAAGCAATGATGCTGCGACAGCGCACATAACTTTATTCATCAACTCAACTCCAAAAATGATTTCTAACTTCCGGTCGCGATTCTACCATCGCGGCAGATAGTTTGGGTATCGTGCGGAAAACTAAGAAGTTTCCTGTCAATGTTTTATCGCGCGCATTATTACTCGCGCTTCGCCTCGCCCTCGAGGATCTGATGCGGCCTGTAACTCGTCCTTGCGGCGCAAGATAATCTGCAGGTTTCCGAACTCCCAGTCGTGGGGCAGTACCCGGTAGCCCCGGTCACCCAGCGCTGAGATGGTCGCGTTCGGCAGAGGCACACTCGGACTGTAGGTTATGAGATCGGCAGGCAATAACTGGTGATGGAAACGTGACGCTCCAGCCGCTTCCCCAGGGCTCATGCCGAAATCATAAATACTGATTATGTTCTGAAAAACGGAAGTAAATATGGTTGAACCACCGGGTGTGCCGATCACCAGTTCAACTTCACCGTCCTGCAGCAAAATCGTTGGTGACATCGACGACAACATGCGTTTTCCGGGCTGAATTTCATTTGCAGTATTGCCGACGACACCGAAGATATTGGGAGTGTTCGGCTTCGCACTGAAATCGTCCATTTCATCGTTCAGCAGGAACCCCGCTCCACCGACGACAACGCCACTGCCAAACGTCCAGTTCAATGTGTAGGTGTTCGAAACGGCATTGCCATACTCATCCATAATGGAGAAATGGGTGGTGTCGATCGACTCGAGGCCGGGCGCGATTTCTTTGAACTCGGACATCACATCGCTATTCACTTCATTTGCGCGCATGCGTAAATATTCGTCGCTCAATAATCTGTCGAGAGGCACGTCAACATAGTCGGGGTCGCCCAGGTACTCTGCACGGTCAGCAAATACGCGTTTCTCGATTTCGGCCACGAGGTGAATGTACTGCGGCGAATTGTGCGGGACTCCCGCAAACTCGTGGCTCAGAAAGTCCTTGATCTTTAGTAACTGGATCACTGCAAAGCCGCCGGAACTTGGTGGCGGAGCCGACAGAACTTCCCGGCCACGCCAGTTGGCTCGAAGTGGTTCGCGTACGACTGCCCTGTAGCGATCGAGATCTTCCGCTGTTATCAACCCGCCCCCACGATTCATCTCGTCAACAATCAATCTTGCTGTTTCACCACGATAAAAATCATTTTCACCATGGCTGGCGATTCGTTCCAGCGTGAGGGCCAGGTCTTCCTGCCTGAAAACCTCGCCGGCACGAAGCTTGCCGAATCGACCTTCGAAGTCGACGGCACCGTCATGCCAGGGGACGATCTCTGCAGCGTAATCTGCGAGTTCCTTCGGTACCGTGAAGCCTTCACGTGCCAGCGCGATTGCAGGAGCAAGCAACTCGGCCCAGGGCAAAGTGCCGTAACGCTGATGCGCCAGCCACATGCCGGCGACCGTGCCAGGAACAGCCGCGGCGCGATGACCGATAAGACTGGAGCGGGGAATGACCTCTCCCTGCTCATCCAGGTACATGTCCCGATGTGCTTGCAGCGGCGCGGTTTCTCGATAGTCGATGAACGTTGACTCGCCATCCATGTGCACCAGCATGAATCCGCCGCCGCCAATGTTGCCCGCTTCCGGAAGGGTTACGGCGAGAGAGAACGCCGCTGCAATACTTGCATCGACCGCGTTGCCGCCGGCTTCTAAAATTCCAGTCGCCACGTCCGCGCTGTAGGTGTCTGGCATCGCGACGGCGGATTGTGCGATGACGGGTGATGGACTGCCATCACAAGAAGAAAGCAGGAAGGCAAGTATCAGGAATCGAATGAGTGTCATCATGTCGACTCGTACCAAACGGCCTCGTTTCGAAGGTTTGCAGTCAACTCGCCGGTTTTGACAAGAAAATTCAAATGCGCCATGGCCTCGCCGGTCGCCATAATTCGATTCTTATCGTTTATCCGGGTGCGGTAAATAGACGGAAACACGTCAACGACTCGTTGCGGAGTCTTGCAAAAGCCACGCAGTGTCTCGAGCCGTTCTTCGTGTTCATTGATCATCGCATCAATACGTATGTATGCACCGCGAAATGGTTTGCCGTGGGCTGGCAATACAAGCACGTCTTCCGGAACAATCGCGCGTAATTTGCGTAATGAATCGAACCAGTTCTGCAATGGGTCCGCTAGTGGTTCAGTGGGCCATACGCTTACGTTTGAAGAGATTGTGGGCAGAAGCTGATCGCCGGAGATCAGGACATTGCGCTCAGCGTCGTAGAGGCAGGCGTGTTCGGGAGAGTGTCCGCCACCGGTTATAACGCGCCATCTGTGTTCTCCGATACTCAGTTCGTCCTCGTCGCTGAGGCGTTTGTAGGCTTCGGGCAGAGGAGTAACAAGTTTGCCGAAAAATCCGAATGCCTTCTGGTATGTCGCGAGTTGTTCCTCGGTGAATCCAGCGTCCTTGTAGAAGCGCACTCCCACTCCGGGGGCGGCACGACCCGTATCAGAAACGAGAATGCGACACATCATGTACTCATCGCGCGACATCCAAAGATCGACATCGAAGTGCTGGGCGAGAAATCCGGCACAGCCCACATGGTCCGGGTGCATATGGGTTGCGATTACATGTGATGCCGGGCATCCGCCCATCGAGGTTTCGAAAACCTTGTGCCAAAGGCTCTGGGTTTCTGCATTGCCGACGCCCGTGTCGACAATTGCCCAGTCCTTACCGTCTCTCAGGAGCCAGAGATTAATATGATTCAGCGAGAAGGGCAGCGGCATGCGCAGCCATTCGATCCCGTCCATGATATTCAGCGTTTCGCCGTTGCCGGGTCGAGAGTCGAATTCGTATTTGATACTCATGCGAGCCATGGTCGCACGGGCGGAGCAAAATTCCGAGCTGCTAAGCGGCTTCGGAATTGACCGTTAGCAGATTCTGCAGGCGTTCCTCCACCTGCCGGCGGACCAGTTGAACGGACTCTTCTTTTACAGGACCGTAGCCGCGGATATTCATGATCAACTTCACGATCTCAGTTGCGTCTTCCAGTTGGTCTGTCCGAAGTATTGGCAAAAGCTTGGCAACGAGTTGCTCGAACTCCAGAATGAGGGACCGCTCCATTCTTCGTTCCGCGGTTCGTCCAAACAGGTCGAAAGCAGTTCCACGCAGTCCGCGCAGGCTGGCGAGGACTTTAAAAACCGGCAGCATCCACGACCCAAACTCTTTTTTACGTGGGCGACCCCGGGCATCAGTTTTCCGGCTCAGAACAGGCGGCGCGAGGTGGAATCGAAGTTTGGCTTGCGAACCAAACTCAGCGCGTACCGCATTAGCAAACTCTGGTCTGCTATGCAGCCGAGCGACCTCATACTCGTCTTTATAACTCAATAATTTGAAATAACTCTTCGCGACCGCGATGGTGAATTCGCCCTGGCCGCCGGCTGCCAGCTCACTGTCATGTACTGCCGTTATCAGCGCCTCGTAACGAGCGGCGAGTTTTTCATTCTGATATTCAGTCAAAAAGTTTCTGCGTCTGGCGATAACGGCATCGAGTGGCTCATCAATGAGTTTATCCCTGTTGAGCGCGTGTTCAATATGCGCCGGATCCAGCGCCGCTTTGCGTCCCCAGTTGAAGGCCAGCTTGTTGTTGTCGACGGCGACTGCGTTTAACTCGATCGCACGCATCAATGCCGACAGTGATACGGGGACAAGGCCCTTCTGCCACGCGAAGCCCAACAGCAGGACATTGGCATAAATCGTATCGCCCATCAGTATGTTGGCCAGATGGTTCGCGTTAATGGTGGACAGATGGTCCGCGCCGATAGCATCACCGATGGCATCCACCCGTTCGCTTGCACGAAGATTGGCGTCGCGGTTCCTGACGAAGTCACCCGTCAGCATTTCAGCGGTATTAACAACCGCGCGTGTGTGATTCTTGCTGTAGGTGAGCGACGCTTTCGGTGACGAACTAACGACGAGGTCACAGCCGATCAAAGCGTCGGCGCGCGCGGGTTCAATACGGACCTGGTTGATATCGGCAGGGCTGGGAGCGATTCGCAAGTAGCTCAGCACCGGACCAAATTTCTGCGCGAATCCCATGAAATCGAGAACGCTCGACCCTTTGCCTTCAATATGCGCCGCCATTGTTATCAATGCACCCACCGTCACGACACCCGTACCGCCGACACCCGTGACGAGGAGATCGAAACACGAGCCAATTTCCGGAATTTGTGGGCCGGGGAGATCCTCATTCGGATCCAGAGCGACGGCGCGCGAGAGATCAGTGACCGACTGTCTGCTGACATCGCCCTCGACTGTGACGAAGCTGGGGCAAAAGCCGTTCACGCAGGAGTAATCTTTGTTACAGGTGTTTTGATCGATTTGTCGTTTGCGGCCGAAGTGTGTTTCTTTCGGCACGACAGACAGACAATTGGACTCGACCGAACAGTCACCGCAACCTTCGCAGACGAGGTCGTTAATAACGACAAATTTTTTCGGATCGATCATCTTGCCGCGTTTTCGCCGCCGGCGTTTCTCGGTGGCGCAGGTTTGGGCGTAGATCAGAACAGTAACGCCCGCAATATCACGCAACTCGCGCTGCACGGCATCCATGTCGTTACGGTGTGAAACTGTGAGTCCAGCGGGATAATCGCTGCGATCAAACAACTCAGGCTCGTCAGAAACCAACGCGATTCGGTCAACGCCTTCAGATCGAAGCATATGAGCCATGGCAGGAATCGAAAGCGGGCCGTCAACGGGCTGGCCTCCTGTCATAGCGACCGCATCGTTGTACAGGATCTTAAACGTGATATTGGTCTTGGCCGCGATTGCCTGGCGAATGGCCAGCGAACCCGAGTGATAGAAAGTGCCGTCCCCAAGATTCTGGAAGATGTGCTTGCCACCATTAAACTTCGAGCGTGCTATCCAGTTTACGCCTTCGCCACCCATCTGGATCAGGCCTTCGGTATCACGGTCCATCCAGCTGGCCATGAAGTGGCAGCCGATACCTGCCAGGGCTTTTGAGCCTTCAGGTACTTTGGTCGATGAATTATGGGGGCAGCCTGAGCAGAAATAGGGTGTCCGCTTTGCACCGCCTATTTCTATGACGTTGCCATTGTCGGCCCGCAAGAGTTTCGCACGCCGCCGATAAACGTCGCTGCCAAATTCATTATCGAGACGCCGGGCAACGATGTCGGCTAATTGCAATGCAGACAGTTCGCCGATCCAGGGGACCAGACGATTGCCGTCCTCATCTTCCTTGCCAACCATGCGTTTTGGCTTGCGGCCAGGGTAGTCGTAGAAATATTCCTTGAACTGACTTTCGATGATGCCGCGCTTTTCCTCAACGACCAGCACCTCATGCTTGTTCTTTACGAACTCCAGCGCGCCATGATGTTCGAGCGGCCAGACCATGCCGACCTTGTAGACGTCGATCCCGATCTTTTCTGCATTGTTTGCGTCGATGCCCAGCAGCCGCAGCGCTTCCATCAGGTCGAGATGCGCTTTGCCGGTCGTGACAATGCCAAATCTGGCGTTTGGCACATCGAAGATTTTTCTGTCGATCGGATTGGCGGCGACGAATGCGAGTGTTGCTGCTTTCTTGCTTTCCAGCCGTTCCTCGATCTGTGGTCCCGGGAAATCTGGCCATCGGTAGTGCAGCCCGCCGGGGGGTGGCTCGAAATTCTCGGGCAAGACAAACTGCCGGTACGGTGGCAGTTCGATCGACATTGCGGACTCTACCGTCTCGGATATCGCTTTGAAGCCAACCCACATGCCGGAAAACCTTGAGAGAGCCAGGCCGTACAGACCGAATTCCAGGTATTCAGCAACGCTGGCGGGATTCAGGTTAGGCATCATGAAGGTCATGAACGCGACGTCTGACTGATGTGGCATGGATGATGAGACACAGCCGTGATCGTCACCCGCGATGACCAGTACTCCGCCGTGCGGTGAGCTGCCGTAGGCGTTGCCGTGTTTGAGCGCGTCTCCCGAGCGATCAACGCCCGGGCCTTTGCCGTACCAGATACCAAAAACGCCATCGACGTTTTTGTCGGGGTCGGTTTCTACTTGCTGAGAGCCCAGCACGGCCGTGGCAGCCAGATCCTCGTTAACGGCGGGAAGAAACTCAATGTTGCTCTCATCAAGAAAGTGCTGCGCACGCCAGAGTTCCTGGTCGACAGCACCCAGCGGTGATCCGCGATAGCCGCTGATGAAGCCGGCTGTATTCAGTCCGGCCGCTTTGTCCACGGTGCGTTGCATTAACGCAATACGGACGAGGGCCTGAGTTCCAGTGAGGAATACGCGACCGGATTCACGTCGATAACGGTCATCGAGTTCGTAGTTGTCGAGGGGGAAAGTCATCCGCGTAGTGTTGCAGAAATTCTGTGGGCATAGCTACCTATCATCTCGTTTTGTCACAAAAAAACGGTAGGAAATACCAAAAAAGATAAAAAAATGGTAAAATAAACCAGTATTGAATTTATTTGAGGAATAAGGGATTGGAGACGAAGGATCGGCATTTGTTGGCGGAATTGCAGCGAGACAGCCGTCTGACGATGCAGGAGCTTGCGGACCGGGTTGGAATGTCGACGTCTGCGTGCTGGCGGCGCGTCAAGGCCCTTGAAGATACCGGCGTCATCAGTCGCTACGCAGTTATCATCGATGCTCAAAAGGCTGGCTTCGAGCTGTCATCGATTGTGCATGTATCCCTGGCGCGCCACGAACAGAAGAACGTCGATAACTTCATTCGTGAAGTGTCGAGGCACCCGGAGGTGCTGGATTGTTTCGCGACGAGTGGAGAAGCCGACTTTCATTTACGGGTAGTCGTCGAAGACATGGATGCCTACAACACCTTTCTGGACGACTTCGTATTCAGGTTGCCGGGCGTTTCTCAGGTCCGCTCAAATATCGTCCTGAAGGAAATCAAGTCAGATACCGCATTGCCATTTAAGATCTAGTTAACCGAGGCCCAATGCTCGTCTGTGGCAACCATTGTCAGCACATCGTATTGAGCAACCACCTCTTCATTCTGATTGGTCACCTCGGAGTCCCAGCGGACTTCGCCGTATCCCGTTCCAGCCCTCAGGGTCTTTTGCTTGCAGCACAGTCGAACCTTCAGCGTGTCACCGTAATTGACCGGTTGCGCGAAGCGCAGATCGTCAACGCCGTAGTTGGCCAGAACCGGACCAAAGTCGGGGTCGACAAACAGGCCGGCGGCAAAGGAGAGTATCAAGTAACCGTGGGCAACCCGGCCTTCGAAGAACGGGTTTCTTGCAGCGGCTTCTTCATCCGTATGCGCGTAGAATTTGTCGCCCGTAAACTCCGCGAAATGCTCGATGTCCTCAAGCGTCACCTCGCGCGCGTCAGTGATCAATGTGTCGCCGAGTTCCAGCTGTTCGAACGTCTTGCGGAACGGATGCTGGCCGGGGTCATTCTGATCAGCGCCCCTGATCCAGCGGTGGCCGATGGCAGTCAAGGTTTGCGGTGAGCCTTGAACGGCCGTCCGCTGCATGTAGTGCAACACGCCGCGAATGCCTCCCATTTCCTCTCCGCCGCCCGCACGACCGGGGCCGCCATGGACGAGATGCGGGAGTGGGGAGCCATGCCCCGTCGATTCCGCCGCACAGTGACGATTAATGACGACCATTCGACCATGAAACGCGGCGGTACCCAGGACGAGCTGACGCGCAACACTGTTGTCGTTGGTGATAATTGATCCGGCCAGGCTGCCTTCTCCGAGGCGCGACAACTCGATCGCTTCGTCAATATTTTCGTATGGCAGGATGGTGCTCACCGGACCGAATGCTTCGACGGAGTGCACAGAGTGCGACGTCAGTGGCTGCTCGCAATGCAACAGGGTCGGCATAACGAACGCGCCCTTTGTTGCATCAGCATCGATAAGATCAAAGTCTTCGGTTCCACCAAAAACCACGTCTGCCTCGTGTGACAGATCGGCAACTCGGCTTCTTACTTCAGCGCGCTGGCCCTGGCTCGCAAGCGCTCCCATGTGAACATTTTCATTTGCCGGGTTGCCGATACGTATTTTGCCCAGAGCCGCGGACAAGGCTTCGATAAGCTCGGCAGTGACGGCCGCCGGAGCAATTATTCGTCGGATCGCTGTGCATTTTTGACCGGCCTTGCTGGTCATTTCCCGAGTGACCTCTTTGACGTAGAGATCGAACTCGGGCGTTCCAGGGACGGCGTCGGGGCCTAGAATCGACGAGTTCAGCGAATCGGTCTCAGCAGTGAATGCAACTGACTCGCTGACTACTTGCGGGTGTTGTTGCAGAAATTCCGCAGTGTTCTTGGACCCTGTAAAGGCGATCGTGTCCTGGCAGTTCAGATGCTCGAACAAGTCACCAACACTGCCACATATCAACTGAATCGCGCCGTCCGGCAATACGCCGCTCGTGATCATCCGCCGCACCATGAGCTCGGTCAGATAGGCTGTGCTCGACGCCGGTTTGATGATCGCGGGCACACCAGCGAGTAGTGTCGGAGCGAGTTTCTCCAACATACCCCAACACGGAAAATTGAATGCGTTGATGTGCACCGCCGCACCCAGTTTCGGCGTGAAGATATGCTGTGCCGTAAACGTCCCGTTCTTCGATATCTGTTCCGGTGGGCCATCCAGGTAAACGTGATCGTTGGGCATTTCACGGCGACCTTTGCCGGAATAGACGAACAGCGTTGAGATGCCGCCGTCAATATCTACCCAACTATCAGCACGCGTGGCGCCTGTCGCTGCTGAAAGAGCATAAAACTCCTCTTTGTGCTCCATCAGGTATTTCGCCAGTTCCTTAAGCATCTCAGCGCGCTCATGAAAAGTGCGCTTACGAAGGTTCGCACCGCCGACTGAGCGAGCGTGGTGAAGGATGCTGCTGAAATCCAGACCCGCACTCGTGATTTTGGCGAGCGGCTCTCCATTGACCGCATTGGTCAGGATATTGCCGTCGCCATCACCTTCGATCCACTGGTCCTGGACCAGGTTGCCAAGTTTTATATTCATACGGATTAAAACCAGATTTGAAAAATTATGTATCAGATTGTACGGTCAGCCGAATCGAAAGCAAGTGAGCCCAAAATGAAGTTCGGTACGGCATGTCGAAAATTGGTGGAGAGCTTTAGTTCTCGACCGACCTTGCGATCCGGATCGTTGATCACCACCGTCTTTGGTGATGCTATCTCGCCGCGAGGTGGCAACGTCTGGCTGGGCAGCCTGATTTCCATCATGGCGGACTTTGGCATCAGCGAAAGATTGGTCAGAACATCGGTTTTTCGGCTGAGCCGGGACGGATGGCTGCAATCCGAGCAGGTGGGGCGGCGCTCGTATTACAGTCTGACTGAGGATGGGCGAGCTCGTTTTGAACAGGCGACTCAGCGCATCTATTCGGTGCCAGCAGGCAGTTGGGACCAGCGCTGGTGCCTATTACTCTTGTCCGGTTTGTCCACGAGTTCCAAAGAGGTCGCACGCAAGGAACTGGGCTGGTTGGGGTTTGGCCCATTATCGGCGAATGTACTTGCCCACCCGGCGCCGGATCTTGCGGTACTTGACGTTGCGATCAAGCGTATCGGGGTAGCCGATCAACTGGTCGTGCTCGAGGGGCAAACGATTCGCAATGAACCCGGAATGCGGCAACTCGCACATAATGGCTGGAACCTGGCCGCAATCAATGCACGCTATGAACAGTTCCTGGAGATGTTCAGGCCGATAATGAAGGCGGCGGGGCAATCGTCAAAAATCGAAGAAAAACAAGCATTTATTGCTCGGACATTGCTGATTCAGGAGTATCGAAAGGTATTGCTTAGAGACCCCCAGTTGCCGCAGGAACTGCTGCCGGCTGACTGGAAAGGTGCCGCAGCCTACCAGCTCTGCAGGAATCTGTATCTGAGCATTTATCACGAAGCTGATCGCTACCTCGACAGCGCGCTGGAAACCACAGATGGACCTTTGCCACCGCCGGGGCCAGTATTCTGGACACGTTTTGGCGGGCTGCAAGAGGCCGAACACCCAAGGGCGAGCAATGACTGATCTGGAAAGAGCAAAACGCTGCGCAGCTGCGATGTGGAGTGACGACAACGCATCACATGCGCTGGGAATTGAGATTGAGGTGACGGGCGTCGGCACTGCGATTGCTCGCATGACGATTCGTGATGACATGGTAAATGGACTTGACGTCTGTCACGGTGGCCTTGTATTTGCGCTCGGTGACACCGCGTTTGCTATCGCCTGCAATGCTTATGACTCGCAATCATTCGCAGCATCGTGCCACGTTGACTTCCTGCGGCCCGCAATACTCGGCGATCAATTGGTCGCTACCGCCACGGAAGAATATCGTGGACGTCGATCCGGTTATTACACAGTGAAGATCCATAATCAGCGGGATGAACTGGTGGCACTGTTTCGTGGCCGTTCAGGCAGTAACGGAAAACCGCTCATTAACACTTGAAGTGATACACAAAATATTGAAAAAATATAAAAAGCGTGACACATTATCCGGCTGATACTGGAGTAAACGATGTACACACAAGGCCTCGATCAGGCTGGCAAAGAGCAACGGGAAGTCGCGGAAACAGCAGATATGCTCGCCGCGTTCCAGGCGCGCATAGACGCCGAAGAGAAGATTGAAGCGAAAGACTGGATGCCGGAGGCTTATCGGCGCACGCTCATTCGGCAAATTTCGCAACATGCTCATTCGGAAATTATCGGGATGCAACCGGAAGGTAACTGGTTGACTCGGGCACCATCGCTCAAACGCAAAGCGATCCTGCTGGCGAAGGTGCAGGATGAGGCCGGTCATGGCCTGTACCTCTATTCCGCCGCTGAAACGCTGGGCGTGTCACGTGATCAACTGGTCGGTGATCTCTTAAGCGGCAAAGCGAAGTACTCGAGCATTTTCAATTACCCGACGCTGAGCTGGGCAGACATCGGTGCGGTCGGATGGCTGGTCGACGGAGCAGCGATCATGAATCAAATCCCGCTGTGCCGCTGCTCCTACGGCCCTTATGCTCGGGCAATGGTCCGCGTGTGCAAGGAAGAGAGTTTCCACCAGCGTCAGGGCTTCGAAATCATGCTGACCCTTTGCCGAGGGACCGATGAGCAAAAGGCGATGGCGCAGGATGCTCTGAGTCGATGGTGGTGGCCGTCATTGATGATGTTTGGTCCCAACGATTCGGAGTCCAAACATTCGGCACAGTCCATGGCCTGGAAAATCAAACGCTTCACTAATGATGAGTTGCGCCAGAAGTTTGTCGATGTGACCGTTCAGCAGGCCGAATATCTTGGCATTAGCGTCCCGGACAAGGATCTTCGGTTCGACGAATCGTCAGGTCACCATACGTTCGGCGAAATCGACTGGCAGGAATTCATGGACGTCATTGCAGGTAACGGGCCGTGCAACAAACAACGCCTGGAGAAACGCCAGGCAGCGCACGACGATGGCGCCTGGGTGCGTGAAGCGGCGCAAGCCTACGCAAGTAAACAGGCGGCTCTGGCGGCGGCCTGAGGGGAACGGATATGTCGAAACAGGAATGGCCACTTTACGAGGTCTTTATTCGCACGAAGTCTGGTCTGAGTCATCGACACGCGGGCAGCGTGCACGCGGCAGATGACCAAATGGCACTTGATAACGCCCGCGACACGTATACACGACGCCGCGAAGGGGTCAGTCTTTGGGTTGTCCGCTCGGATAGCATTGTTGCGTCAGACCCGGCCGAAACGGCCGCGTTTTTCGAGCCGGCTGAAGACAAGATCTATCGTCATCCGACGTTTTATGAAATTCCGGACGGAGTTGAAAATCTGTGACTTCTGACGAGGCGTTAGTTGCCTACACATTACGACTCGCCGACAACGCGTTGGTTCTTTCGCAACGCATGCTGGAGACGGTCGCGGCCGAACCGGAGCTTGAAGAGGAACTCGCCCACGCGAACTTCGCCCTGGATTTCATCGGCCAGGCGCGAATGCTGTACACGCAGGCCGGAGAACTCGAAGGGCAGGGACGCAGCGAAGATGACCTCGCTTTTATGCGTGATGAAAACGAATTCCGAAACCTGCTGCTACTGGAGCAACCGAATGGACATTTCGGTGATGCGTTGGTACGCCAGTTCCTGTTCGAGGCATTTTACCTGCACCTGCTCGAAGCATTGACGCGATGCACTGATGAGGGATTGTCGGCGATAGCCGTGCGCGCACTGAAAGAGGTGCAATACCATTTCCGCCACAGTTCGCAGTGGATGATTCGTTTGGGTGATGGAACCGAGCTGAGCCATGCACGGGTTCAGGCGTCTCTCAATAATGCCTGGCGTTACACCGGTGAGATGTTCGTGGCAGATGAAATCGACCTGGCCATTCAGGAAAACCACGGTGGACCGGACCTGGCCAGCATTCAAAAGCTGTGGCGGCGAGACGTGGAAAAGACGGTGGCTGAAGCGACGCTTACGCTCCCGGATGATGAGTGGATGGCAAGTGGTGGCAAGCAAGGTCAGCACAGCGAGCATTTTGGTTTTCTAATCGCCGAAATGCAGTACTTACAACGGTCTTTCCCGGGTGCGACGTGGTAACGGCGAAACTGGATAAAGCGACGGTCCATGAGTGGCTGGAAAAGGTCCTGGACCCTGAGGTGCCCGCCCTGAGTATTGTTGATCTCGGCATCGTCAGGGACGTTGAGATCGATCCCGAGGATACGGTCACCGTCACCTTAACTCCGACCTATTCGGGTTGCCCGGCAACTGAGGCGATCGAAACCAGCGTGGTCAATGCGCTAAAAAAACGCGGCGTTGGCGCGGTCTCCATCAAGCGTGTGTTGTCACCGCCGTGGACGACTGACTGGATCACCGACAGCGGACGAGAAAAACTTCGACGATACGGCATCGCGCCGCCAAGCCCGTCATTGGACATCGCTTGTCCGCAATGCGAGTCGTTGGATACGGAACGCGTGAGCGAATTCGGTTCGACTGCGTGCAAGGCATCGTGGCGATGCCGCGAGTGCCTCGAACCCTTCGAATACTTTAAGTGCTTATGAAACAGTTTCACTCACTGGTTGTTGCAGACAAGCGTCCGGAAACCAGTGACTCTGTGCGGATATCTTTGAACGTTCCCGACGGTCTGCGCGAGGTCTTCGCTTTTCAGGCAGGGCAGCATCTGCCAATACAGGTTGAACTCGATGGCAAGAAACTCAGGCGCACCTACAGTATCTGCTCCCGGCAGGGCGAGTGGCCATTGCAAATCGGTGTACGCGTGCAGCCGGGCGGTCAGTTTTCCGAGTTTGCCGCAAGCAAGCTGAACGCCGGTGACAGACTCGACGTCATGCCCCCGAATGGGCAGTTCCATGCGCTACCCGATGCGAACAACGAAAAGCAGTACATCGGTTTCGCGGCCGGTAGTGGAATTACGCCGATACTCTCGATCATCACATCGCTGCTACTGGAAGAGCCGCGCAGTCGATTCGCGTTGTTCTACGGCAATCGAACCCAACGCACGACAATGTTTATTGACGATCTTTTTGCGCTGAAAAATCTCTATCCGGAACGGCTGCAGTTGCACTTTTTGTTTAGTCGGGAGGAGCAGGAATTTGATATTGCGAGCGGTCGGTTGGATGACGCAAAAGTTCGCGAGCTTGTCGACCGTTTCTGCAGTGGCTCATCACCTGATGAAGCATTTGTTTGCGGGCCGGACACGATGATCAAGGTCGTAACGGCAACGTTACTCGACCTCGGCATGGACGCAGAGTCTGTTCACGCTGAGAGGTTTGGCGTGCCGAGAAATTCAGGCGCTGCCGCGCCGGTTTCCGCAGTTGCATCGACCGATACAACGACAGTGACGGTTGTCATGGATGGCCACAGCAAATCATTCCAGATGCCACGTGACGGTATCAACATCGTTGATGCGGCCGCTGTGCAAGGCGTTGATTTGCCTTACTCGTGCAAGGGCGGCGTTTGCGCGACCTGTCGGACACACGTACAGAAAGGCGAGGTCGAGATGGCTACGAATTACGGTCTTGAACCGTGGGAGGTGGAAAAGGGTTTTGTATTGGCCTGTCAGAGCACGCCGGTCAGTGACGAAATTCTTTTGGACTACGACAAAACATGAAATCTCGGCTGTCCAGTGGCCTGTTTGCACGGCTTGAAGGAAGCTTCAATTGGCGCGATTTCAAAACCTTCCGGCACCCTAACGGCGTAAAATCAGCTGGTATATACGCCCATTCCGGGCAACGATTAATCTAACGCCGGAGGGCACATGACGGATTCCACCACACCTGCGGCTGAGAATTTGCCAGCACGCAAAAATTCTTATGACTACGATGACCTGATCGCAGGGGCCCAAGGTGGCTTGTTTGGCCAGAACAACGGCAAGCTTCCGGCGCCGCCTATGCTCATGACGGACCGCATCACGCTGGTTACGGACGACTCGGGCAAATACGGTAAGGGTGAGATCAAGGCTGAGTTCGATATCAAGCCGGATCTCTGGTTCTTTGAATGTCATTTTGAAGGTGACCCCGTCATGCCTGGGTGTCTCGGTCTCGATGCGCTGTGGCAGTTGGTCGGATTTCATCTCGTTTGGGGTGGTCACCAGGGCAAGGGGCGGGCATTGGGTGTTGGCAAGGTGAAATTCACCGGCCAGATACTGCCGACTTCGAAATTGGTTACGTTCCAGATCGACATCAAGAGGATCATCTCGCGAAAGCTGGTTCTCGCCTTGGCCGACGGTTCGGTTTCCGTCGATGGCCGGGAAATCTACACAGCCGAAGACCTCAAGGTCGGGTTGTTCACATCAACTGATAATTTTTAGGATTGATTAATGCGTCGTGTTGTTATCACTGGCCTGGGTGCCGTTTCCTGTTTAGGTAATTCGAAAGAAGACATCACTGAATCCCTGCGTCTTGGCCGCTCCGGTATTGTGGCGAATGAGGAATTCAAGGAGATGGGTTTACGCAGCCAGGTTTCCGGTAGCGTGAACATCGATATCACTGAGCATATCGACCGCAAAGTTCGCCGCTTCATGGGTGATTCGGCAGCGTATGCTTACATCGCCATGCAGCAGGCGATTGATGACTCGGGGCTCGAAGACAGCGACATTTCCAATATTCGTACCGGTATCATTGCAGGCTCGGGCGGCGCGTCGAGCGCCAACATCGTCCAAAGTGCGGACATTCTGCGAGCGCGCGGTGTTCGCAAGATCGGGCCATACATGGTGCCACGCACAATGGGCAGCTCAGTTTCGGCCTGCCTCGCCACGCCTTTCAAGATCAAAGGCGTGAACTACTCGCTGACGTCAGCATGTGCCACCAGCGCGCATTGTATTGGCGCGGCCGCGGAACAAATTCAGCTCGGCAAACAGGACATTCTGTTCGCCGGCGGTGGTGAAGAAGAACACTGGTCACTGGCGTGTCTCTTTGATGCGATGGGCGCGCTGTCGTCGAAGTACAACGATGATCCAGCCACCGCTTCACGGCCCTACGACGTCACTCGCGATGGATTTGTCATCGCCGCCGGTTCCGGCATGGTTGTCGTTGAAGAACTTGAACATGCTAAATCTCGTGGTGCGAAAATCTACGGTGAGCTGGTTGGCTATGGCGCGACATCGGATGGCAGTGACATGGTCGCGCCGTCCGGCGAAGGCGCCGTTCGTTGTATGGAGTTGGCTCGTTCGACAGTTGAGGGGCCGATCGATTACATCAATACGCACGGCACCAGCACACCGGTTGGTGATGTGAAGGAAGTTGAAGGTATGACCACGTTGTTCGGCGACGAGATACCTCGATTCGGATCGTCCAAGTCGATGTGCGGACATTCGCTGGGCGCTACCGGTGTTCAGGAAGCCATTCACTGCCTGCTGATGCTGCAGGATGACTTCATCGCACCATCGATAAATGTCAACGATCTGGATCCCGCCGTTGCAGGCAAGCCGCTCGTTACGGAGTTGGTCGAAAACGCTGGACTGAAGACTGTCATGTCAAACAGCTTTGGATTTGGTGGCACAAATGGCACGCTGGTGTTTCAGAAGCGCTAGTTTTCCAACAGGCGATTTCCAAACGATCAATAGTCGGCCATAATCGGCCGCTATGACTATTGAAACTCTCAGTGAAACAAACTGCTTTGGCGGTACCATCGGTTTTTATCGCCACGCGTCCATCGTGAATAACTGCAATATGCAGTTTTCGGTTTTCGTTCCACCTCAGGCGGCCAACGCTAAAGTTCCTGTTCTGACGTTCCTTTCCGGTCTGACCTGTACGGAAGAAAACTTCATGGTGAAAAGCGGCGCGCAACGTGTTGCCGCAGAGCTTGGCATCATGCTGGTCTCACCCGACACCAGCCCCAGAGGCGAGGGTGTCCCGGACGATCCGGATGCCGACTACGACTTTGGACTCGGCGCAGGCTTCTACGTCAATGCAACTGAAGCACCCTGGTCAAAGCATTATCAGATGTATGACTACATCACGCAGGAACTGCAGACAGTCATCTTCGAGAAATTTCCTGGCGATGCCGCACGTCACGGCTTGACTGGGCATTCGATGGGCGGTCACGGAGCGTTAACGATTGGTCTTCGTAATCCGGACATGTTTCGTTCGCTGTCTGCATTCGCGCCGATTTGCACAACCTTGCACAGCCCATGGGGCAAAAAAGCAATGGGATACTATCTCGGCAATGATGAATCGACATGGGCCATCTACGACTCCTGCGAAGTGGCGCGCAACGTGGGCGACCCGAGTGCGTACGAGAAAATCCTCGTTGATCAGGGTGCTGGTGATCCATTCCTTGCTGAGCAGTTGAAGCCTGAGTTATTGAAGGCCGCTTGTGAGGAGAGCGGGTTGACACTTGATCTCAGAATTCACGACGGTTACGACCACGGCTACTACTTCATATCCACGTTTATCGAGGAACACCTGAGATTCCACGCGGATCAGCTTAGTCGCTGAGCCCGTCAGTCACGATGGATAATTTGCTGCTACTCGCCACTGCCATGCTGGCAACCGGCTGCGTTGCTGGTGTGTTCGCCGGGCTCTTCGGCATTGGCGGCGGTATCGTCATTGTTCCGGTTCTGGAATTCACCCTCGGATTGCTTGGTGTCGATCCTGCCATACGCATGCACGTAGCCGTCGCAACGTCATTGGCTACGATTATTCCAACATCGATCTCGTCGGCACGTGCGCACCATCAGCGTCAGGCAGTTGATATGGCGATCGTTAGACGGTGGGCCGTGTTCGTATTGATTGGCGCACTGGCAGGTGCCTGGATTGCGTCCCAGGTTCACAGTCGGGTGCTGGCAATGATATTCGCCACGCTCGCGTTACTGGTTGCTCTGAAGATGATTGTGTTGCCGGAGAGTCGCAACCTGACCGAAGAGGTACCCAATGGGCCGCTAATGCCAGTGCTTCCGACAGCGATCGGTTGCCTGTCCAGCATGATGGGGATCGGCGGCGGCACATTTTCGGTGATGACCCTGACCTTGTTTAATCAGCCCATTCACAGGGCAGTTGGAACGGCGGCATTGTTAGGGCTGGTGATTAGTCTGCCGGGGACCGTCGGATTCGTCGTGGCGGGCTGGAATGATGTGCGGGTGCCACCCGGGAGTTTTGGCTACGTTAGTCTGATTGGTTTTGCATTGATCGCGCCGGCAACCGTCTTGACCGCGCCGCTCGGCGCCAGGATTGCCCACTCGTTTTCGGAGAAGAAACTCAGTATGTTTTTTGGTGTCTTCCTTGTCATTGCCGCCATTCGTTTGTTCTATGGAGCATTCGTATGAGTCGCCTTGGTTTGTTGATCTTCAGTCTGTTCCTGCTCGCGGCCTGCGGTCCAAGAGAGCTCGAATCGGATGCGGCGTTTGAGTGTTCAAACTGTGAGCGCTGGAATATGCCGCAGGAACCTTTTCGCATTCTTGGCAACACGTGGTTTGTGGGAACTGCAGGTCTGACGGCGCTGCTGATTGAAACGGATGATGGACTGATCCTCATTGACGGTGCGTTGCCACAATCAGCCGCGTTGATTGATTCCAACATTCGCAAACTGGGTTTCGATCCACTGAATATCAAAGCGATACTGTTGTCACACGCGCATTTTGATCACGCGGGTGGCCTCAACGCCCTGCAACGTTTGTCGGGTTCTGCGGTGTACACGAGCCCGGACGGTGCGAAGGTTTTAAAGAGTGGCCTGCTGCAGGAAGATGATCCTCAGTTTCTTTATGGCACTGAAAACACCAGCTTTCCTGGCGTCGATAAAGTCACTGGCATCGCGACCGGAGAGCTTGTGACGATCGGTGGCGTAGATGTCAGAGCCGTGCACACGCCAGGCCACACACCGGGAGGCGTGAGCTGGACCTGGGAATCGTGCGCGCTGGGTACCTGTTATGACGTGGTTTATGCGGACAGCCTCACCGCGGTTTCGGCAGAAGGCTATCGATTCATCGATGGCCCGGCGGCCAATCAGATAATTGAAAGCGCCGGTGCGATATCAGAACTCGACTGCGATATCTTGCTGTCGCCCCATCCGTTTTTCTTCGGCATGCAGGACAAGCTCGAAAAGCGAGACGCGGGCAATCCGTTCATCAATAATGTTGCGTGCATGATCTACGCCGAAACCGCGCTCGACTGGCTGGAGCAACGGCTGGTCTCAGAGCGTTGAAAGAGAAGAAATATCTTCGATAGGTCTCGTAGGCCTTATCGCGCCTATAACTATGTTCGTGGCCGATATTCAGTGCGAGAACTTCCCTGATGCCCGAGGCAATGGTCTCGCCTGCGCCTGCCTGTGATGCGACGAGATACCGAGCTCTCGGTTGATCCTCGAAAAGGGCCTGCTCGATCGCAAGGGCGACGACAATGGGGTCGGCCGCTGGCTCCTATGGGTCAGTAGCAGACCTAAAGGCCAGTATTACCCCAACGTCTGCTTTCATTCAAAGCGGTCGTTCAGCCCACCTAATGCTAAAGAGTTTGAGGGGCAGCTAACGGCCACAAATGAACCTTCAGTGCAGCGAATCTGATTCAGTGCGAAATTCTTGGAGTGATCGAAGACTCAATCGATTGGTGACATGAATCAGGAAGGTAGTCCAACTTCGCACTCAGTTAGGCGACCGAGTGGAGTATGGGGTCTACTGGCGAGGCGGGGCATCACGGATCTTGGACCGCTGGCAGGATACGCTCGATCCCTTTCAGGGCACTGAGCCTGGGGCCCTCGGCGAGGATATTCCAGCCGGTGAATACAATTACCAAATCCAACTCCGGGACAACAATGGGGTACTGACCACCGAAGCCAAAGCCGGCGAATGCGA
>JAACFM010000105.1 GCA_009937445.1 Gammaproteobacteria bacterium
CCGCCTTCGATTTCGATACACGGCGTCTGGCTGATCTCGGGTTTGGCGAGATTCAATGTTTGCGCGCGTTCAGCGAAGCAGGTGAGAACATCCAGTTCGGAAAGACCTGAGGCGCTCAATTGCAACGCACCCAGCACAAGGTGCAATTTGTCGATCAATTCCTCATACAGGAACTTCTCGCGCGCAAGGGATCGTTCGCGAGCGCCCAAAACTTTGTCTTCGAATTCTTTCAACTCAGGCGTGATGTAACGTTCCGCCGCTTTCAGCGTTTGCCGTCGGACATACTCGACAGGCGCTTTGTCAGCGTGCAGGCGACTGATCTCAATGTAATAACCGTGCACACGGTTGTACCCGAGTTTCAATGTCGCGATGCCTGTTCGCTCGCGTTCACGCAGTTCCAGATCGACCAGGTACTGATCCGCGTTTTCGGCTATCGCCCGGAGGTCATCCAGTTCGTCATCGTATCCCGGCGCGATGACACCGCCGTCACGAATCAACATGGGCGGATTGTCTTTGATTGCTTTCGCCAGCAAATGCTGTTGTTCGCGATGTTCGCCAATCTGGTCAGCGAGTTCCGACAGCAACGGCGAATCAATGCGACCGACCGCATTCTGCAGCTCGGGGAGTCGGGACAGCGCCTCGCCAAGCTGACGCAGGTCGCGCGGGCGGGCGGAGCGCAGCGCCACCCTGGCGAGAATGCGCTCTACATCGCCGATCCCGTTCAGCATTTCCTGCAGTGAGGTAACGGCACCGTCAGTAATTAGTGCATCCAGAGACTGGTATCGGGATTTAAGAATTTGTGCATCACGCAGCGGTCGCTGAATCCAGCGGCGCAGCAGACGACTGCCCATTGCCGTCTGGCAATGATCCATAACGCCGGCGAGAGTATGTTGGTGATGTCCGCTCAGCGATTCTTCGAGTTCGAGATTGCGACGGGTCGGACCGTCCATGATGACGGCGTCATCGCTCAGTTCGACCTTGATCGATTGCAAATGCGGTAGCGACGCCTTTTGCGTGTCGTTAACGTATTGGAGCAAGGCACCTGCGGCGGCGACGCCACGCGGATAGCCATCGCAGCCAAAGCCACTGAGATCCCGAGTACCAAACTGATTGCAGAGCAAACGTGTCGAGCTATCAAGCTCGAAATGCCAGGGAGGACGCCGCGTAATCCGGGTTCGCTCACCAAAAGCATTGGCAAAGGACTGATCACTGTCGATCAGGTCCTCGTCGATAATCAGCTCGGCGGGACGCAAGCGCTCGATTTCGCCAACCAGCGCTTCCTGGTCAGGCGCTTCGGTCAGCCTGAAACGGCCGGCAGACAGATCCAGCCAGGCCACGCCAAATGCACCGCCGCTGCCGAATACGGCTGCGACAAGATTGTCGCGATTGGCGGAGAGCAGCGCCTCATCTGTCAGAGTCCCCGGCGTTACGACCCGGGTAACTTTGCGTTCAACCGGGCCCTTGCTCGTCGCCGGGTCACCGATTTGCTCGCATATCGCCACCGACTCGCCTTTGCGCACGAGTTTGGCCAGATAACCCTCGACGGCGTGATACGGCACTCCACACATGGGGATGGCATTACCGCCGGACTTTCCGCGGGCAGTCAGCGTGATATCGAGCAGCGCGGCGGCACGTTTCGCGTCATCGTAAAAAAGCTCGTAGAAGTCGCCCATACGGTAGAACACCAGCATGTCCGGGTAGTCAGCTTTGATGCCGAGGTACTGGCGCATCATGGGTGTGTGGACGGGAGTGATTTCAGCTTTCATTATTATTGTTGTATGAGCGTTGCTGGCGCGCGATGATAACCAAACTGTGAAAATACTGCATGTCGAAACCGGGCGCCATTTTTTGGGCGGCCCACAGCAGGTTGTCTACCTGATCAACGCGTTACGCGAGCGTGGGCACGACAATATTCTTGTTTGCCCGCCCAATTCCGGAATCGACGGCTTTGCGCGCATGGCAGGGATTCAGGTTCAGAACCTGTTTTGCGCCGGTGATCTCGATCTGCCATTCGCCTATAGGCTCTCGCAGTTCCTCAAAGAAGAGGGGCCTGATGTCGTCCATTGCCACAGTCGCCGCGGAGCCGATTTGCTCGGTGGGCTGGCTGCGTCCTATGCCGATATTCCCGCGGTAGTTTCCCGCCGGGTCGATAACACCGAAATGCGACTGCTGGCTACTCTGCGGTACAAGCCGTTCCGAAAAATCATCGCGATTTCGGAAACGATCGCTGCGGTTCTTCGCGAACACGGCGTGGAAGACGAGCGGATCTCGGTGATTCGCAGCGCCGTTGATGCGCAGGCATTTGCGGTCGAGCCTGATCGCGAGGCCTGCAGAGCGGAATTTGGCATCAAGGAGGGTGACTTTACGATCGCAGCCGCGGGTCAGCTGATACCGCGCAAGGGGCATCGCTATCTGCTGGAAGCTGTTGCCAATCTCGCGCACAGTCATGCGCCCCTGCGGGTCGTCATATTCGGTGATGGCTATCTTACGAATCAGCTGCGCGCGCAGGCTGCCTCATTGGGTCTTGGCGGTGTCGTGCAATTTGCCGGATTTCGCGATGATCTGGACGACTTTATCGCCTGTTTCGATCTGCTGGTACATCCGGCGCTGGCCGAAGGCCTGGGCGTTGCCGTGCTCAAGGCGGCGGCAGCGGGCGTCCCTGTGGTGGCCTTCGATGCCGGCGGCCTGAAGGAGTCCGTCAAACACGGGGAAACCGGTTTGCTGGTCAAAACAGAGGATGCCGAAGCTTTGCAGGGCGCAATCTCCAGCATGATCGATGATGACGAAGCACGTCGCCGCATGGGCGCAGCGGGGATCAAGCGCATGCGGGCTGAGTTTTCCATAGCGACGATGGCGGACCAGCATGTGGCGCTATATGAATCCCTGTAGAGCGGTCGCGATAGCCGCCCGTGTAGGTGGTGTCGGTGGAGATGAAAAATAGTGACGAGCTGGCTACCATGGCAGCGAATACTTGACGAACGAAAGGAGAGAACGAGAGTGGGTAAGTCAATAACGAGGCGCAGTGTTTTACAGACCAGTATGGCGGCATCTTTCCTGTCGACAATACCGGCAGTTTCGTTCGCTGCAGACGATGTTTACAAACCGGCCGTTCCCGGTCGACCCGTTCCGCCCACGAATGATTTCGATAAATCGTCGACCGCGGAGCAGGTTACTGAGGGGATAAACCTGGCAGGGCAGGTGGCGCTTGTGACCGGCTGCAATTCAGGCCTCGGTTTCGAGACGATGCGCGTGCTGGCGATGCGCGGAGCACACGTTATCGGTGCTGCGCGAAATCAGGAAAAGGCAGCCGCTGCTTGTGCCCAGATCGATGGCAAGACGACGCCGTTGGTTGTCGAGCTCACTGATCTGCCGGGGATAGTGACGGCGGCCAATCAGGTTGCCGATATGGATGTGGCGCTGGATATGTTGATCCTGAACGCGGGCATCATGGCCGTGCCCGACCGCCGGCAGGCGAACGGTGTCGAACTGCAGTTTGCCGTCAATCATCTGGGCCATTTCCTGCTCGCCAATCGCTTGCTTGCGCAAGTGACGGCCGCGAAACAGGGGCGAGTGGTGGTGGTTAGCAGTGCTGCGCATCGCTGGGCACCGGAAGAGGGTATTCAATTCGACAACCTGGATGCCGCTGTCGGCTACGATCCGTTCAAAGCCTATGGCCAGTCCAAGGTGGCCAATGGGCTGTTCTCAAGAGAGCTGGCACGGAGACTCGCTGCAACCACGGCGACGTCCAACTCTCTTCATCCCGGTGTTATCAAGACCAATCTGGGTCGTTACTTGCCGGAAACCGAGGAATCTGATGATGAACCCCGGAGTTTTCGTTACAAGAGCATTCCGGAAGGGACTGCAACACAATGCTATGTCGCCACCAACCCTGAGCTGGCAAAAGTCACCGGATACTATTTTGACAACTGCAACCCGGTGGTTCCGAACGCGCATATGCAGGATGATGCACTGGCTGCGAAACTGTGGCAGGTGTCGGCAGAACTCACAGCGGATTATCTTTCTTAATGGCTGATCACGAAGCGATTCAAAAATTGGCCGCAGCGCTGGTCAATGAACTCATGCAGGCGGGCAAAGCAGTCGCGACAGTGGAATCCTGCACTGGCGGTTGGGTTGCGAAAGCGATTACCGACATAGCCGGCAGTTCGGCCGTATTTGGATACGGCATCGTGAGTTACTCAAATGGCGCCAAGGAATCGATCATTGGTGTACAGAATAAAACACTCGAAGAACACGGTGCGGTGAGCGCACAAGTCGTCGAAGAAATGGCACAGGGGGCGTTGCACCTCAGTGGTGCGGATATTGCGGTGGCGGTGAGCGGTGTGGCCGGACCTGACGGTGGCACGAAGGAAAAGCCTGTTGGAACTGTCTGGTTCGCCTGGGCAGTGCGAGACGGCGCACATGAGCGGGTCGATACCCGTTGTGAGAGGTTTACGGGTGATCGCGAACTTGTCCGCGAAGCATCGGTTGCTTACGCACTGCAGGGTGTCAGAGAGCGTATCGAGGCGTGAGTTCGAAACGCCTGTTCTTCGCACTTTGGCCGGATAACCGGCAACGTGACCAATTGCGGGATGTCATTAACTCGGTGGCGAAGGCGGTTGAGGGCAGAGCGGTTGATCGACGCAACTGGCACGTGACGCTGTCATTTATCGGGGAACTCGACGAACGGCAAATTCCGGATTTGCAGGAATTGGCCGCGCAGGTTCAGGTAGAGCCTTTCCGGCTGGTGTTTGATCGTCTTGAGTATTGGGCCCGGCCGAAAGTCGCTTGCCTCGCTGCCGCAACGGTGCCGCCAGAGTTGGAAAATCTTTTTTCATCGTTGAACGACGTGTTGCAATTAGTTGGCGTTACGCCGGAAGACAGAACGTATCGGCCTCATATCACGGTGTCGCGCAATGCCCGGCCATTTACGACCGAAAGATTGGCGCAACGGGCAACAACCGAGTGGTCAGCCTTCGAGTTAATGGAGTCCGTTTCCGGTGGTGGTGGAGTGGCCTACGTCCCGCTGAAACAGTAGCTTCCAGACGATTTCTCACGTTTCTTGACACTTTGCCCCGAAATGAGTGGCGCTGAAGGCTCCCATTGACGGGGCTTTCATGCGATAGTACTGTGCATATCTACAGTATATGTAACCACGCCAGTCGGCGGCAGAAAATGGACCAAAACAATGGATGAAAATCGTAAAAAAGCACTCGCGCAGGCCCTCGGCCAAATCGAAAAACAGTTCGGCAAAGGTTCCGTCATGCGTATGGGAGATGGCACTTCAATTCGGGATATTGAGGCCATTTCGACCGGTTCCATTGGTCTGGATGTTGCTTTGGGTATCGGCGGTCTGCCGAAAGGCCGTGTTGTCGAGATCTACGGTCCTGAGTCATCAGGTAAGACAACACTGACGCTGCAAGTGATTGCAGAGGCACAAAAGGTGGGCGGTACGGCAGCGTTTATCGATGCTGAGCATGCGCTCGATCCTAATTATGCCGAGAAACTTGGTGTCAACGTCGATGAGCTGCTGGTCTCGCAGCCAGACACTGGTGAGCAAGCCCTCGAAATCACGGACATGTTGGTGCGCTCTGGCGCGGTCGACATTGTCGTGATCGACTCGGTCGCCGCGTTGACACCGAAAGCGGAGATTGAGGGTGAGATGGGCGACTCGCACATGGGTCTGCAAGCGCGCCTGATGTCACAGGCACTCAGAAAGCTCACCGGTAACATCAAGCGCTCGAATGTAATGGTCATCTTCATTAACCAGATTCGTATGAAAATTGGCGTGATGTTCGGCAGTCCGGAAACGACAACCGGCGGTAACGCACTCAAGTTCTACTCATCCGTACGTCTCGATATTCGCCGTATCGGCGCCCTCAAGAAAGGCGATGAGGTTGTCGGTAACCAGACACGCGTCAAAGTTGTGAAGAACAAGGTTGCTCCACCGTTCAAACAAGCCGAGTTTGAGATTCTCTATGGGCAGGGCATCTCGCGTCTGGGCGAGCTTATCGATCTTGGTGTGCAAAACGATATCGTTAACAAGGCCGGGTCCTGGTACAGCTACGGCGACGACCGTATCGGTCAGGGCAAGGACAACGCCCGGGAGTTTTTGAAAGAGCACCCCGAGATGGCCGACGAGATCGAGCGCAGAATCCGCGCCATTCTGATGCCACCGCCTGTCGTAGCCGTCCCCGATGTTGTTGAAGATGCCGCCGACGATTCGGAAGCGGCCAAAGCGTCGTAGGATTATCTGTAGGAGCGGCTTTATGCCCTTTGGGTGCCGTAGGTCGCGACTCGCGACTTGGGGTCGCTCCGACAATAGCCATGACAGAACTTCACGAAGAAATCAGCGATCTTCTCTCCGACGAGGGGGAAGATCGTTTTTCGTGTCCGAAGGAAATTCGCAAGAAGGCCATGGACTTCCTGGCGCGCCGCGAATACGGACAGAGAGAACTGGTAAAGAAGCTGGCCGACAAGGGTTATCTCAGGCGCCTGGTTGAACAGGCTGTTCAGACGCTCACGGATGAGCACTTGCAAAGTGATGACCGGTTTGCGCAGTCGTTCGTCCAGTCACGGATTAATCAGGGCAAAGGGCCGGTCCGCATTCGTCTTGATCTCAGCCAGCGCGGCATTGATGATGCGGTCATCGAAATGGCCATTCTGGAGTCGGCGGCGGACTGGCATGGGCTGGCCAAAGACGTTCGGTGTCGAAAATTCGGCGATGCTGCGCCGGAAGACTTCAAAGCCAAGGCCAAGCAGATGCGATTTCTTCAATACCGGGGCTTTGAGCAGGATCACGTGCAATCGGCATTCGCCAGCGAATAACGCTTAATCCTGACGCTCAAACCCAGTAGACTAGCGCGCATTGACATCCACCGCGTGATCCCGAATAAGACAACAATGAAATCGATGACGAGCAACGAGCTGCGCCAGGCTTTCCTGGATTTTTTCCATGACAACGATCACGAGGTCGTCGCGAGTTCTCCGCTGGTGCCGGGCAATGATCCGACACTGCTGTTTACGAATGCCGGAATGGTGCAATTCAAGGATGTCTTTCTCGGCGACGAAAAGCGCAGCTACAATCGGGCGGTAAGCTCACAGCGCTGTGTGCGGGCGGGTGGCAAACATAATGATCTTGAAAATGTTGGCTACACGGCTCGTCACCACACATTTTTCGAGATGCTCGGTAACTTCAGTTTTGGTGACTACTTCAAGCGCGAAGCGATTCAGTACGGTTGGGATTTTCTGACCGGCACGTTGGGACTTGCGCCGGAAAATCTCTGGGTCACTGTTTTTGAGGAAGACGAAGAGGCCGCCGACATCTGGCTCAAAGAAATGAAGATCGATCCCACTCGTTTCTCGCGTCTGGGTGCAAAGGATAATTTCTGGGCTATGGGTGATACCGGGCCCTGCGGTCCCTGCAGTGAGATTTTCTACGATCACGGCGCCGACGTTGCCGGTGGTCCTCCGGGCTCACCTGACGAAGACGGTGATCGTTACGTTGAAATATGGAACCTGGTTTTCATGCAATTTGATCGGTCGGCCAATGGTGAGTTGACACCTCTGCCGAAACCTTCGGTCGACACCGGCATGGGACTTGAGCGTATTGCAGCTGTCATGCAGGGTGTTCACACGAACTACGAAATTGACCTGTTTGCACATTTGATCCGAGCAGCGGCCGACGTGCTCGGCGTTGAGAGGGATGGCTCCAGTTCGCTGAACGTCATCGTCGATCACATTCGCGCCTGTTCTTTCCTGATTGTCGACGGCGTACTGCCGGGCAACGAGGGCAGGGGGTATGTGCTGCGCAGGATCATTCGGCGTGCGATTCGTCACGGCAAGAAGCTCGGCACCGACGGCCTGTTTTTCTACAAACTGGTCAAGCCGCTGGTGGAAGAAATGGGCGATGCCTATCCGGAGCTGAAGAAGGCGGAAGCGCACGTCGAGAAAGTGCTGAAGAAAGAAGAGCAACGCTTCGCCGAGACGCTTGACCAGGGAATGGAAATCCTTGAATCAGCGATCGCTGATCTGAACGGCACGCAGCTTCCGGGCGACGTTGTTTTCAAGCTATACGACACCTACGGTTTTCCGGTTGACCTGACCGCAGATATTGCGCGCGAACGTGAACTCACAGTCGACGAAAAGGGATTCGAGACTGCGATGGAGCAACAACGTAACCGCGCCAGAGCCGCCAGTAAGTTTGGTGTGGCCGACGCGGGTTCACTGCAGACGGACGCTGAGACAGAGTTTTTGGGCTATGAAGGCACCGAAGCGTCCTCTGAAGTTGTCTCCTTATACCGGGACGGGAATCCGGTTGACTCGCTCGCTGCTGGCGACGAAGGTGCAGTGATCCTGTCGTCCACCCCGTTTTACGCAGAAAGCGGCGGACAGATGGGCGATAAAGGTATTTTCGTATCCGCTGGGAAGTTGTTCAGGGTCGACGACACCCAAAAGAGCGGTAAGGCCAATGTTCACTTTGGTGTTGTTGAGCAAGGCGAGCTAAAGGTCGGGGATACACTCGAGGCCGTCGTCGATGCTGATCGTCGGCAGGCCATCCGTCTCAATCACACGGCGACGCATCTGATGCATGAGGCACTTCGGCAGATACTTGGCGATCATGTAACCCAGAAGGGCTCGCTGGTTGCGCCGGATCGCCTGCGCTTCGACTTTTCGCATTATGAGGGTGTTACGGAAGAGCAGATTCTGCAAATCGAGAACATCGTCAATGCAGAGATTCGAAAGAACTCTGCGGCCGAAACCAACCTGATGAGTTACGACGAAGCCATCGAGTCAGGCGCCATGGCACTGTTCGGCGAAAAATACGGGGATGAGGTTCGTGTATTGAGACTGGGTGATTTTTCAGTTGAGCTGTGCGGTGGCACGCACGTCGACCGTACTGGGGATATTGGTGTTTTCAAGATCACCTCGGAAGGCGGTGTTGCCTCGGGTGTGCGGCGCATAGAAGCCGTGACCGGCAGGGGCGCGATAGACTGGATTGCTGCAAATCAACAGACGCTGGGTGATCTTGCCGGGCTTTTGCGCAGCCAGCCCGACAAAGCCGCGGCGAAAGTAGAGCAGCTGCTGAAACGCACCAAGGACCTCGAAAAAGAGCTGGCTGCAGCCAAACAGGCCCTGATCTCCGGAACGGGGTCAGAGACGTTTTCGAACATTCAGGAAGTCGCGGGCATCAAGGTGCTGGCGACGCGCATGGATGGCGCCGACGCCAAGACGCTGCGGGATGCCGTGGACAGATTCAAAGACAAACTGCAGAGCGCGATCGTGGTTCTGGGATCGGTTGACGGCGGCAAGGTCCACCTGGCCGCTGGCGTCACCAAAGACAATATCGACAAGATAAAGGCGGGCGATCTCATCAAACCGGTTGCCGAGCAGGTTGGTGGCAAAGGCGGCGGGCGGCCTGATTTCGCCCAGGCCGGAGGCACAAATGCCGGGGCTCTTGATCAGGCCCTCGACTCTGTCGCTGTCTGGGTGGCGGAACAACTGGGCTGATATCAGGGTCGAATTTCCGCGCCAGTGCAGGTGCCCGGGTTCCTGGCGAGTCCCTGCAGGCATCCGGCCGAAAAATAAGCTAGTATTACAACAGTTTAGGGATTAATACGCGCAAAAGAACAGGGCTACGAGCCCTGTCAGGCAGGAGAGGAAGTCATGCTGATTCTGACGCGACGAGCGGGCGAGACGGTGATGATCGGGAACGATGTCACGATCACTGTCCTTGGTGTCAAGGGCAATCAGGTTCGAATTGGGATTAATGCGCCCAAAGACGTTGCTGTCCATCGGGAAGAGATTTTTGAGCGAATTCAGAGCGAACAGTCCGGCGGTGGCGGGGCTGACGCAGTGGATGCGGATAAGTCAGAATAAGCACGAATTCCGCTTTACCTTGCCCATATCTGACAGTACTATGTGCGGCCTTTCGGGGACCCGGAGAGATGGCTGAGTGGTCGAAAGCGCTCCCCTGCTAAGGGAGTAAGGGCTAATACCCCTTCGAGGGTTCGAATCCCTCTCTCTCCGCCAGA
>JAACFM010000174.1 GCA_009937445.1 Gammaproteobacteria bacterium
GTCATCGTCGCCACCGGCGTCACGCCGCGAGATCCGAAAATCGAAGGGCAGGATCACCCAAAGGTGTTGGACTATATCGACGTGCTACGCCATCGCGTGGCTGTCGGCGAACGTGTCGCGATTATTGGTGCCGGCGGCATCGGCTTCGACGTCGCCGAGTTCCTGCTGCACGACGGGCACTCCCCCACGCTCGATCTCGACGAATGGTTGGCCGAATGGGGAGTTGTTGATCCGTCTGCAGCACGCGGTGGCCTCGCCACAGAACGAAAGCAACCAACACCAGCCCGCGAAATCACACTGCTGCAACGCAAAGCCGGTAAACACGGTGCCAAGCTCGGCAAGACCACCGGCTGGATTCATCGTGCGGTGTTGAAGATGAATAACGTGCAAATGATAGCCGGTGTGAACTACGAACGTATTGGCGACGAGGGTCTTCTGATCAGCTACGGCGACAAGCGTGAAAACCCGACCTGGCTGGATGTCGACAACATCGTCATGTGTGCAGGACAGGTTCCGTTACGCGAACTGGAAGAACCCTTGCAAGCGTCCGGTATCAAAACGCACGTCATCGGTGGTGCAGATGTCGCATCAGAACTCGATGCCAAGCGTGCGATTAATCAGGGGAGCCGGCTTGCCGCCGGTCTCTGATCCGCATCTCCTGGTTAGCTCAACACCCTGTGCGCCTTGCCAATTCTTGCAGCTGTCTTGCCATCAACACCGGCTGTTTCGGCGAACTCGGTCCAATTCCGAACTGACTCAGCGACCGCATCGATGATACCCCGCGCCCGCGCCGGTTTGATGGCCGCGGATTTTCCGAGGGCTAAAAGATCGTCGATCTCAAACCCGTCACGTTTGCCGTTGATACTCATTTGGTGACGGCTGGTCCACGCGCCGCTGGGATTGTACGAATAGGCGACATCAAAGGCTGGCGATAAACGCCACTCACCCGACTTGTTCATCAGGTAGGCAATATTCTTGACGTGATCGTCATGATTGCGAGCAATGACATTGAACACCGCGCGTCGAAATTGTTGTTCGACATCCTCCACCGGCATGTCGATACGCCGTATCGTTTGCAGAGCTTGTTCGTAGGAGTACGCGTCCGGCTGATTGAAATCAAAATGCATCATGGCGCACAGTGACTGCATGTGCAGTTTGTGTCCCTGCGCTGTCCGGTCAAATCGCTTCGTCATAAAATGCGCGCGACCGCCCTCGCGATGCAAGCGACACTCGGACATTTCCACACCGGCGGCAATCGCCATCCGGTAGTACGCGTACTCCGTCAGCCCATAGCCCTGCGGGTCGGCGATTTCCTTGTCCCTGTTGTCATCGATGCCATCGAACTTCATCAACCAGTACGTGAAGCTATCGTCATTCGGAACCTGCCCCGATCGAAACTCTCCGGTTTCTTCGTTCCAGGCGAGGATCGCTTTCGCTCGCGCGCCGCCGGCCGACGTTCCTACTTTGAAAATATCTTCGAGTGCCGGGGCGTCGTCAACGCCGGACAGCCGACCGGCAAGCGTTGTGCGCTCTGCGAGAACCTTATTGGCAAGTTCGACAAGCTCGGCGATCTCGAGCGGATTGCCCTGACCGGCCCTGCGAAACATCGTGGGCTTGAACTCAAGGGCACCCATGCCGCGCGCACCGGTATAGCAAAGACGTTCAACGGGATTGAAACTTTCGGGGGTTCGGCCCTGGCGCCCGAGCCAGGCGTCAATCAATGCATTGCCGTAGTTGTCGGGAAGGGAATCCGCCAGCAAGCCGGGCAGCCCTTTGAACGTTTCCCTTGGCAAAGCGGGAAACTCGTAGGGCGCCTCTTGCAGCGGCATCATCAAGGGTGCGACCTCAATGCCACTACCGACGAATTCCGGCACGTACTGGAATACGGCAACTTCGCGATCGTCCAGCCAGGATACGGCGCCGATATCACGCCCCCAGAGAATGACTCGTGCGTCCGTCATCATTCGCCGGACTCAGATTCCCAGGTCCACGCATCTGCGTCTGAGGTCTTTTTCGTGCGCGCACGCTTGCGTTCGTGCCCTCCCAGCTTGATGCGTTCGACCGGGCGTGTCGTCGGGTCGGGCAGAAGCGTCGCAAGGCCATCGATAACGCCGAGCGCGCGCATCACACGAATAAGGGTGTCCAGCGAAATCCCCTCGCCGTTCTCAACACGCGTAATGGTTCTGCGCGATACGCCAGCCTCTTTTGCAAGCATCGTCTGGTTGATGTTCTTGCTGAGTCGAAGTCGTTCCAGCTTCTGCCCAAGCTCGGACTCGATCGCCTCAGGTGAGGCCACAGTGTAATCTATATTTTGCGCCATATCCTGCTCATTAACGGTCTTTAATTGCTTTATTGAGTATTATACTGCGCATTAATGACTTGTCAATCATCATTCTGCACTCCGGGTTTCTATCTATTCAATAGTGACCGTCTCATGGTGTACCGTGGCCAGATTGATAGCGGTCGGCCCGGCAGGGCTCTAATTTGACCTGGAAGGACAAAAAGGGTTTCGGATTTATCACTCCTTCCGATGGCGGCCACAAAGTCTTTGTCCATATCAATGCGTTTAAAAATCGCAGTCACCGCCCCGACACGGGTGAGATGGTTACCTACTCGGTCACCAAAGATGCCCAGGGACGGACGCAAGCAGTCAACGCGACACTCGCCGGGGACAAGCCTGCAAAAATGTCCGCAGGCAAACCGAACCCCCTCGCTGTTACATTCGCCGGCTTGTTCCTGTTGCTGGTCGGACTGTCCGTTTTCGTTACCGGTTTGCCGTTCATGGTCCTCGGCGCATACCTGTTCATCAGCACGTTCACATACTTCGCTTACGCCATCGATAAATCCTCAGCCCAGGCAGGCCACTGGCGGATCAGCGAAAATGCCCTGCACCTTCTGGCGCTGGGCGGTGGATGGCCGGGAGCGTTAGTTGCTCAGCAGGTCCTTAGACACAAGACGAAGAAAGGGTCCTTCCGAATCGTCCTCTGGATCGTGATTCTGCTTAATTGCGCTGGGTTCGTCTGGCTGCATACTGCCGCGGGGCAAGCGTTCCTGCGATAAGTCCTGTATTGGAGTAACAACCGTCATGGCAGCAACCTCGTCTCAAATGCTTCCCCTGGGCACGCCAGCACCGTCATTCAGTCTTGCGGATGCCAGCGGCACCCTGCACTCACTCGACGACGCTCCGGGCAGCCGGGCGTACCTGGTGATGTTTATCTGCAATCACTGCCCGTTCGTTATACATGTGGCTGACGAACTTGCCCGAATCGGTAACGACTTCCAGGCCAAGAACGTCGCTGTGTTTGCGATCAACAGCAACGACGCCAAAAGTTACCCGGCTGACGAGCCCGAGCCGATGCGCGAGATGTCTGCAGAGCGCGGGTATACATTTCCCTATTTGATTGACGCCAAACAAGACGTCGCGAAGGCCTATCAGGCAGCCTGCACTCCGGACTTCTATCTGTTCGACGCTGACCGCACGTTGGTGTATCGCGGCCAGCTTGATGGCAGTCGGCCCGGCAATACTGTGCCTGTCGATGGCGGGGATCTGCGCAGCGCTCTAAACGCGATACTCGCCGGTGAATCGGTACCGGAGGATCAGGTGCCGAGCATCGGCTGCAATATCAAGTGGGTTCGTGGCAACGCACCAGCGTATGCCGAGTAGCTATCGATCTGTAAAACCTAATCGATTGCGCTGGTCACCTGTTCAATTCGCGCTGCCATATCATTCAAAACATCTGCCGCGACTTCTATTTGCGGTGCGACCTTTTCGTATTCACGCTGCTCGATGGCCTCGCGTACTCCCGGTATTGTTTTGACGCCATAGCCGGTGTAGAAACCGGGCGCGTAAATATGGTGTTTGTACCAGGGTCGTCCTTCGAGTCCTTCGTCGCGAGTTAACAGTCGCTCACTGGTGTAGAGAAGATTATTGATCTCCTCCGAGGTGACCGTACTGGATTTCGCCGCAGTATCAAATGCAGCAGCCGCCGTTTGCAAACGCGCGAGTGCGTTCTTCAATGGCGCGAAACCAAAATGCGGTACAGGCTCATGCTGTGCTGGCGCACCCGGTGATTTGTTCGGGTCCAGAGCAGCGGCGTAAGCGCCACTTTCGATCAGATCGTTATTCTTCGCGGTTGCTGCTCGCATTGCGTCCGCCAGCTCTTCGAGCTCGGCAACATACAGCGCGATGTTGTCCGCAAACCCGGTGAACTCAAACGGCAGTCGTGGCGCATTGGCGAGGCGCAAGGTCGCGCGTCCGGTGACTTTCGGCAACGTTGCGGTGTACGTCAGTTCGGGATCATTCCAGGTCGTGAAGTGCTCATAGGTGTCGTATAGCGTGTGGTAGCTGCCGCCGGACGCTTCACCGCCGAAACCGAGGTTAGCCGATGCGATTCCAAGGTGTTGAAGAAACGGCGTGTAGTCTGAGCCCGATCCCAACGGATAGATGCGAATGTCAGCACGCTCGGCGTCTTTCTGATCCTGCTCGGATTCGCCATAGATTTTTTGGCGGGCCCGAGCGCGCTCCTTGAGCGACATGTCCAGACGGGGGTCCTGCACGTCTTCTATGATCTGGTTGAAGAACCGTTCCAGCACATGACTTCCACCGATACCGATAAATCCGCGGCTCGTACCGTCGGTGTTCAGGTAAGCAACCGCGTGTTTCTTTAAATC
>JAACFM010000106.1 GCA_009937445.1 Gammaproteobacteria bacterium
TCCACAATCAAATCAGCATCGCGTACCGCAGCCCCGATTGACGAAAGAAATTGTATGTTTCCCTTTTCAATACGTGGCTTGCTTGTCAGTTTCGCATAGGCGGATTCAGCGTTCTCAAGAACGACCGTCGCCTTTTCTTCCGCATCAGGTGCCGGGTCGTACACTGAGACATCGATACCGTTCTCTCTGAAACGCGCGACCCAGCCAGCACCGATAACCCCGCCACCAATAACCGCAACTTTCAAGTTTTCGATTTTCATAATTTCAGTGTCTTCTCTTAACGTTGTTGGTCACGAAAGTTTTCCGCCACATAGACCGGCACGTTGGCCGCTGGAAGCGGGGACTTGCCTGCGATGATATCGGCAGCCTTCTCGGCGATCATAATCGTTGGTGCGTTGAGATTGCCACTGACGATTGACGGCATAATCGATGAGTCAACAATGCGTAAACCGTCCAGCCCGATCACCTTGCATTCGCTATCGACGACGGACAAGTCATCACTTCCCATCTTGCAGGTGCCAGATGGGTGGTAGGCAGACTCAACCGCGCCCTTGATGAATGCGTCGATCTCGGCATCACTTTGTACATCCTCGCCGGGAGATAATTCCGCACCCCGGAAAGGAGCAAACGCTTCCTGTGCGAATATCTCTCGCGTCAAACGAACCGAAGCCCGAAATTCTTTCCAATCGTCTTCTTCCGACAGGTAGTTAAAACAGATACGCGGCTTATCTTCCGGGTTCGCTGATCGTAACTTCACCCAGCCTTTGCTCTTGGATCGCACCGGCCCGACGTGCGCCTGGAAGCCGTGCGAGTTGTTCGGGCTCTTGCCGTCGTAACGAACCGCCATTGGGAAAAAGTGATACTGAATATCCGGGTGTTCGACACCCGCGCGGCTGCGAATAAATCCACCGGCCTCGAAGTGGTTGCTTGCGCCGAGACCGGTGCGTGTAAACAGCCACTGGGCGCCGACGAAGGCTTTGCCGACAAGGTTGTAGTATTTGAACAAGGTAACCGGTTGCGTGCAGGCCATCTGCAGGTAAATTTCGATATGGTCTTGCAGGTTTTGTCCAACACCGGGCAGGGAGTGGGTCGGCGTGATGCCCATCTCTTTGAGGTGTTCTTCCGGACCGATCCCGGAGAGCATCAGCAGTTTCGGGCTGTTGATCGGGCCACCAGAAAGAATGACATCTTTGTTCGCGAGCGCTTTACCGGGCCGACCATTACAGGAAAATTCCACGCCACGGACCTGACACCCGTCCATGATCAGTCGATCGGCAGTGGTGCGCTTTAACACGGTAAGATTGGGTCGACGCATTGCCGGGCGCAGGTAGCCGACGGCGGCTGAATGCCGGACGCCCTTGCCAGTCGTCCGGTCCATAGGACCAAAGCCTTCCTGTTGATAACCGTTCATGTCGCTGGTGTAAGGGTAACCAGCCTGTTCTGCTGCTGCAGTAAACGCGCTGTACAGTGGGTTGCTGTTACGGCCACGGGTGACGTGTAGTGGTCCGCTGTCACCGTGGTAATCATCCCCGCCATCTTCTCTTGTTTCCGCCTTGATGAAATACGGCAGGCAATGCTGGTAATCCCAGCTTGTCAGCGAGGCATCTTCTTTGGCCCATCGATCGTAATCAAGCGCGTTGCCGCGAATGTAGACCATGCCATTAATAGAGGATGACCCACCAAAGACCTTGCCGCGTGGGCAGTGCATAATTCGACCGTCGAGGTGTGGTTCCGGTTCGGAGTGATAGTCCCAGTTGTAGCGAGTGCCGTTCATCGGGTAGGCGAGCGCAGCGGGCATGCGTATTTTCCATTCCCAGAATGGGTCAGCGCCGCCTGCCTCAAGAAGGAGCACGGACGTCTCCGGGTCTTCGCTGAGTCTGCGTGCAAGGACGCAACCGGCTGATCCCGCGCCGACGATCACATAGTCGTATGTTTCGTTCATTAGATTATTGCTGCCTATTTTTCTGTTGTTGAAACGCTCTTCCAGCGTAAACTACCACGCATGGCGAGTATCGATAAGTTTAGAGAGCCGTCCAGGGAGATCGATGTCATCCATGCAACGGATGTGCTGGTTGTCGGTTCCGGTCCCGGTGGTCTGGCGGCGGCGCTCGGCGCGGCTCGCGCTGGTGTGTCGGTCGTCCTGCTGGAACGTTTCGGCTGCTTTGGCGGCAACATCACCGCTGTGGGTGTCGAGGGATTCGCCTGGTACCGGCACGAAAAGACAATCGATACAGAAGGTGTTGGAATCGAATTCGAGGAGCGCGCCAAGGCCATGGGCGCTGCGACGCCGGAGCCACAGTCGGACAGTCACGCCCTCGATGCCGAAGGTTTCAAATGCGTTGCCGATGCGCTTGTAGAGGAGGCTGGTATTACGCCGATGCTGCATCGTTTGTGCGTCGCTCCAATCATGGAAGGCAACAAGATTGTCGGCGTTATTACCGAAAGCAAAGCCGGACGCGAAGCGATTATGGCCCGCCGGGTTATTGATGCGACGGGTGATGCGGATATTGCGTTTCGTGCAGGTGCGCCGACGCATAAGACGCCGAAAGAAGAGATGATGGCGGCATCGGTCATGTTTTCGATGACGGGCGTTGATAAGAAGAAATTCATTGAGCACATCAAGTCGGACCCGCAGACCTACAAAGACTGGGAAGGCGGCGAATGGAAGATAGAGACGACCGGCAAGGAAGACGAGATGTTCTCGCCGTTCTTGCGTAAACCATTCAACAAGGCTCGCGAGGCAGGCTTGATTCCCGAGAATCTCGACACGATCGCGGGAACCTGGGGTGCCATATATGACACCGGCGATCTGACCTATCTAAACCTGGTGCACCTCGCCGGCTGTGACGGCACGGACCCTGATGATCTGACGAAGTCTGAAATTGAAGGAAGAAAGCAGGCGATGCTGGCGGTCGAAGCGCTGCGGCGCTACAACCCGGGCTGTGAATCTGCGCGCCTGCGCAACTTCGGTATGACGCTGGGCGTAAGAGACACGCGAAAGATCGATGCGGTCTACAACATGACGTCGCGGGATGTCCGCGAGCAAGGCCGTTTTGATGATAGCGTCGGTATTTTCCCAGAGTTTATTGACGGCTACGGCATCCTGATATTGCCAACGACGGGGCGATATTTTCAGGTGCCGTATCGAACAATGTTGGTCAAAGATATCGACAATTTGCTGGTAGCGGGCCGGGCAACGGGTGGCGACAGAGACAGTCACGCCGCGACTCGCAACATGATGTGCTGCACGGTGACGGGGCAGGGAGCTGGCGTTGCTGCCGCGATTTCAGTGAAGCACGATCAGGTTTTTTCAAATCTCGATATCGATCTTGTGCAAACCGAGTTACTTCGCCAGGGAGTTCGTCTGCAATGAAATTACGTCCAGCCATTTTGTCCGTGATCGTATTATTCGCCGTGACCGTAATGTCCGGCTGCGCATCAAACGCTGTTGCGCCAAAACCGAAGGCGGTCTTCATTATCGTCGACGGGATTCCCGCTGATGTGCTTGAGAGTACGTCTACGCCTGTTCTGGACGCGATCAGTGAGATCGGTGGCTATGCTAGGGCCTACGTCGGAGGAACGCCCGGCGAGGCATCCGAGAGTCCGACGTCCTCGGCTATTGGTTACAACAATTTGCTCACAGGGACCTGGGCCAATAAGCACAACGTCTACGACAACCAGGTCGATAATCCGAATTACGACTATTGGGATATTTTCAGAATAGCCAAGACGCATGATCCGTCTTTGCAAACAGCACTCTTTTCGACCTGGACAGACAATCGGACCAAGCTGCTCGGTGACGGGCTGGAAGCAGCCGGGGGCGATAAGATCGATTATGCGTTTGACGGATTCGAACTCGACGAAGAGCGGTTTCCGCATGACCCTATGGCGAACTATATCCGCAATATCGACGAGCATGTCACCAACGAATCGGCGCGGTACATCGAATCCTTCGGACCGGATTTGTCGTGGGTCTATTTGGAATACACCGATTCTGTGGGACATGGCTACGGTGACGGACCGGTAATGATCGCGGCCGTGGAGTTCATGGACACACAGATCGGCAGAATCTGGAATGCAGTTCAAAAGCGGCAGCGAGACAATCAGGATGAAGACTGGTTGATTATCATCACGACCGACCATGGGCGCGATGCAGAGACCGGCCAGGGCCACGGCAATCAGACCCAAAGAGAGCGTACTACCTGGATAGTGACCAACAGTGACGATCTGAACCCACACTTCAATGAGATTCCAGGCATCGTTGATATCCTGCCGTCTATCGCCGCGCATCTTGATTTGGAAATACCAGCGAATATCCAGGATCAACTGGACGGCCAAAGTTTCATCGACTGAATGCAAACTATTCCGCTCGTCGACCTAAGCGATACGACCGGTGTCAGCCGGGCGATCGAAACAGCCTGCCGCGACATCGGCTTCATGTACGTTGCCGGTCACGCAGTATCGCCACGAACAATAGCCGACGTCAGAGACAGTGTTGTCCGCTACTTTTCACAAGCTGTTGACGTCAAGCTCCGCGATCGAATCAGTCGGGACAACTACAGAGGCTACATACCGACAGGCTTTTTCACCGCGAACAGCGGCGACGCAGCAGCGGATAGTTATGAAGGTTACAAGCTGCACCACGAAGTGTCGGGCGACGATCCGATCTGCGATTCCTGCGATTTGTATGGCCCGAATAAGTGGCCGGCGCATCCGCCGTATTTCAAGCAGCATGTGCTTCGCTACTGGCAGGAATGTGATCGCGTGGCAAGCAGTCTGCTTGGCGCAATGGCGGAGATTCTTGGAACGGCGAAGGATGACTTTCTAAGTGCCTTCGAATCGCCATTGACCAACATGACCTTGCTGCACTATCCCCCGCAAAGCCCTGACGACACTGGCTTCGGTATTCATCCGCACAAAGATACGGATGCGCTCACGATTCTCGCGCCTGATCCGGTTGGTGGTCTGTTGGTCAAATGTCGAGATTCGGATGAATGGATAGCGGCTGCTGCACCGGCAGAGACCCTGACCGTCAACATAGGTGACCTCATGGAATTGTGGTCAGGAGGCTATTTTGTCTCCACACCGCACAAAGTTGTTAACTCGAGTGGCGCCGAACGCTACAGTTTTCCGTATTTTGCTGTGCCGCGATTTGATACTGTCGTCAAACCCCTGAAATCACCGCAACCCGGATTTAGCCGGCCGAGTGTTGATGTCGGCGAAGTTTCGAAAGAAGTCTGGCGCACAAACTGGCCGGATGTCATTTCAGACAAGCCCCATTTTGACCTCGGCACATTGGAGGATTGATGTCGCCAAACGACGCAGTAAACGAAAGAAGTACAGTAAGCCGTTATATACAGCTCACGGTGCTGATTCTGGCCGCTGGAGCCATTTATCCACTGGTGTATTTGCGACAAAATTTCGAAGTCTCAATTCTCGAGTCTTTCGGCATAACGAATACTGAGCTGGGCCAGTGCTACGCGATGCTCGGCATTATATTTGTTGTCACCTATCTGCCCAGCGGCTGGCTTGCAGACAAGGTGATGCCGCGGTGGCTGCTGGCCTTTTCGCTCGCAGCAACGGGCCTTCTGGGCATCTGGTTTTCGACCATGCCGTCATTCGAAAGCCTGCTCGTCATCTTCGCCGGTTGGGGTATCGTCACCGGTCTGACGTTCTGGGCGGCACTGATCAAGGGCGTCGCGGTATTAGCGCGGCACGACGAACAGGGGCGGTTCTTCGGCTTACTGGACGGCGGCCGAGGGCTGGTTGAGGCCATTCTTGCAACCATCGCAGTCGCCTGGTTCGCGTACTCACTCGATACCCTGGGCCAGTCGACCAGTGATGCGCTCCTTAAGGTTATCTATTTGTACGTTGGCTACGCGCTCCTGCTCGCGCCGATCGTCGTGTTCGCTGTTGATGATGTCAAAGACGATGCCGCCACTGCAGACAGCACGACCGGCGATAGCTCACTCCTGGCCGATCTCAAGCTGATTCTTGGAAAAGCAGAGGTGTGGCTGGCCGCGTTTTGCATCCTGACCGGCTACCAGCTGTTCTGGGCAACCTATTCGTTCTCGGCGTATATGCAGCAAAACTATGGTCTGACCGCTGTCGCCGTCGGTTCCATTACGGTGGCCAAACTGTGGATGCGACCCATTGGTGCCGTGGCTGCCGGGTTTATCGGCGACCGCTTGAACAGAGAGCGGGTGCTGGCTTTCCTGATGCTCTCTGGCACGGTCGCACTCGCCGGGCTGATTGCTTTACCGCTCACCGCGAGTGTCAGTATGTTGCTCGCAGTGGTGCTGTTCATCGGACTGGCGACCTATGCGATTCGCGGAATATTCTGGGCCACTCTCGACAGTTGTGAAATTCCGATCAGAATCAAAGGCCTCGCGATTGGTGTCATTTCCCTGATCGGATACTCGCCCGACATCTATTTACCGCTACTCAACGGTTTCCTGCTTGACAAGTACCCGGGCAAGCCCGGTTACAGCATTTATTTTGGCGGAATCGTCTTCATGGGACTCCTGGGAACCTTGTCGGCATGGCGCTTGAATGTCATTGTCACGAGACGCGAAGCCCGAGCAATTTGATGCGAACACTCCTGCTCCTTGCCCTCTGTGTGTTGCTGTCCTGTGCGCATGAAGAGTCAAAGCTTTCCGTTTCGATTGGACCGACAAGCATTCCGCGTGGCGATGCTGTCGGCGCCAATGACATTACTGTTAGCAACGGTTTATTCGCTGTCGCATTCGCTGTTGATACGGCACCGCCGTGGGGCGTTGCACGCGGTGGCATTGTTGATATCTCAATCATTCGTGATGGCAAGCTCGACTACGATATCGCGTCGCTCGCGGACTTCATGCCCAACAACTGGTCGAGTTGGCCGACGACCTATCAGCGCGTATCAATCGAGAAGCAAACGACAGACGAAGTTGTCGTCAAAACCGAGCGCGACTGGGGCGATGTCGAACTTAAGACGCTGTTTCATATCAAAGCAGCGGACAGCAGGATTCAAATCTTAACGACGATGACCAACAACGGTGCGACGACACTCGACGCATTGTTGACCGGTTACGTTGTTTGGCCAGATGGCGGAAGTCTAAGAGAGAAAGCCGTCAATATTTCTGCCGGCGATGACGTTACGACCGGTGGCTGGACCGCAGCCTATGATGAAAGCTGGGCGCTGGGTCTGCATGCGCCGTTCTCGGACGTCGTGAGTCAGGAGGGCAGGGATCGTTACCTGGCTCACGATCTTGCCCCCGGAGAGACCAGATCATTTGAGGCATGGCTGCAAATCGAGAGCGACGGGTCGCTCGCGCCGATGGTCCAGACAGAAATAGAGTTTGGGGGATTACCGTTCGGCCGCATTTCAGGTCAGGTTGCGGGCGATGACGGTGCAGTCGTCGAACGGCCTGCCGTCGTCGTCATGAAAGATGGTGCGCCGTTATTCTGGGGCATGGGCGAAGAGGGCCGCTACGAGATTGACATTCCGTCTGGCGATTTTGAGATCTACGCGACCGCGCGCGCCTATGGACAGAGTCAGTCGCAGCGAGTGTCTGTCTCATCAGGAAGCAAAACAACTGTCGACTTCGACGATGTTCGTCCACCGGGCGTTGTTCAGATTCAGGTAAATGATCAGCAAAGCGGCGAGCCACTGGATGCTCGTGTAAGTATTAAAGAAGGTCAAAAACCGCTGATCGGTTTTTTTGGCAAGGACGTGTATTTCACTGAGCTGAACCGCGTTGGTGAAGTTGTGCAGTCCATAGCACCGGGCCGATATGTATTCGAGATTTCCGCGGCGGGAGGATTTACATCGAAGCCTCAACGGCTGGAGGTCGTCGTAGAGTCGAGTGAAACAAAAGCGAAGGTCGTGCAAATCCCGGTTCTTGCAACACCGCACGACGAGGGTTGGTACAACGCTGACATGCATCATCACTCGGATGTACTCGACGGTTTCACCGAGGCCGAATTCGTGATGCGTTCCGAACTCGCCGCCGGCGTGAATATCACTTTTCTGAGTGACCATGATTCCGTTATCAACAACAACGAGATGCGCAAATTATCCAAGACACGCTCGGTACCTTTCATTCCGGGTACGGAGCTGTCGCCGTCATGGGCGCACTTCAATGCGTATCCGGTGGACGACGGCACGAGTGTAGATATTGATACCGGGCAGTCGTCGGTGCAGGAAATTTTTGCGGAGGCGCGTCGAATGGGCGCGGATATTATCAGCGTCAACCACCCGAACTCCGAATACGGGTACTTTACGAGCTGGAGAAATGACGTGGTCCCGGGAGGCTACGACGACGGATTCGATTTAGTTGAAATCGAACTCAGTGAGTTCGGCGAGAGAAACAGAAAGACTCTTCTGCGCGTCTGGAATATGTGGAACGAAGGACAAAAGGTTTATCTGGCAGCAGGCTCTGACGCGCACGATGTGTGGACAGAAGTTTCCGGAGCGGCCAGATCATACGCGTACGTTGACGGCGATTTTTCTATCGAAAAGTTCATCGCCGCGCTACAGGCCGGACATTCATTCGCCAGCCAGGGACCGCTGGTGTTTCCCGAAATTCTGTTCGGTAGCGAGGTGTCTCAGAACATCGGGGAGGTTCTCGATCTCAGATATTCAGTACAGGCCGTATCGGGTTTGAAGTCCGTGAAACTGATTGCACAGGGCAGCGCGCTTGAGGAACGGGAGATGAGCGATGAGGTCACTCGGGTGGACGTCGAATTCTCCGTACACCCTGACGTGGACACCTGGTACAGCTTGGTCGTCGAGGACAGCAACGGAAAATTCGCGTATACAAACCCGGTGTGGGTGAGCATTACTAACTAGATCGGGAGCTTTGAAGTGGCTGAGATTCTAACCGTTGCGATGGCTGTTGCGCTTTTAAGCGCGCTGATTTTGGCCGTTCGCTGGGGTAACGTGCGCTGCACAGGCCCGATTCCGGTGTCGTTCTTCACATTCATCGCAATCCTGTTCACATCAGGGCTCGATGTCGGCCTGATCATGTTTCCGCTGGTCGATTTTGAGGTGTATGCCACCGAAGCCGAGTATGCGTTTGCCAATCCACTGGCGATGGAGTTCGGGTTCTGGGGCTTTTTGGTCTGGGCTTTCTATTTTCTGACGACGTTCTATTTCTGCATCGTAGAACCGAAGCTGAAATTGTTCGAAATACCCGCCATCAAACTGACGAACAACATCGTTATTATTGGCACTTGTGCATTTACGGCGTATTTGTTCCTGCTGTACTTGCCGAGTTATATCGAGGGCATCAGCGAAGCATTTCGATATGGGTTGGTTGGGGCAGTGATCCTTTTCGCGACGCTTTCAAGCACGGACATCAAGTACGTCAGGATTCTCAGTGTAGCCTCCACTTGGCTGTTCTTTGCGCTTATCGCCGCGGTCTGGCTGGTGTCCGGTATGGGCGTGACCGGCCTCGCCGATTCCATGAGCGGCGTCGGCCCATATTTCACTAATATTCATCGCTTCATGTCGCCGATTACCGAATATCACCAGTTCTATCTTTACTGGTGGTTCGCCTGGAGCATCATGATCGGCCAGTTTGTCTCGCGGTTCGTCGGCGGCATACCGGCGTGGAAGTTGTTACTGGCACTATTGATTGTGCCGTCTGTCCCGATAGCGATCTGGTTTTCCGTGCTCTACTACTACTTCAGCAACGGACTCGAGGTGGACGCATTCTGGCGTCTGGCGATGGTGGTGGTTGGTGTGATCTTCGTCATCAACTCACTGGACTCGTTGATTCGTCTGTATACGCAGAACCTTAATATCTCGACGGCGCGATTTGGACGCTGGCAATATGTCGCCGGCAACTGGTTCGCCTTGGCGGCGCTGGTCATTTTGTACCAGTTCACACCGCTCAAGATCGAATGGATCGGCCTGATTGTCGTAGGTATCTATTCTGCGGTTTACTGGCTTGTACTGCAGCGGCGACAGGAATTGCGGCAAGCAA
>JAACFM010000024.1 GCA_009937445.1 Gammaproteobacteria bacterium
TAGTCATTTTGCACAAATCGGTGAGTTCATGAACCCAATGTCCGGCGACACCGGAGATGTGGTTCGAGCCAAACTCATCGACAAATCGTCCGAGGTTGGCTTTGACCTCTACAAAGGCGGTTGGCAGTTGATGCTTGCCGCGCGCCGCGATGAAGGCGCTTCGATCATCGTCGCTGAGGTTCACGACCTCACCGGGCACGATGGCCATACGGTATTTTCCGGATACCCGGTACAGGCGAGCCAAAGTGATGGGGCCGGGTGCTGCAGTGAAGTAGGTGATCGCGCCGCCCCCAGGGCGAACCGACGGGCGCAGCTCGATCTCGCCGAGATTGTCCCGGGCGTTCCCTGAGCGCTTTGCGAACCACGAGCTCATGCCACCGCAATTCGGCAGGTACAGGATGCTCTTGTCCTCATCCATATGGCTAACGTCGGCGAACAGCGTCGAGCCGCCGCCCGAGACGAGTTTCAGTATTTCCATGCTGAGCGCACCGTCACCATCTGCTTCACACGACATGGAGCATGGCTGCTTGGTTCCGTCGGCATCGTGCTGTCCTGGCATCAGCGCGGCAGAAATACACTGCGGCACGTAGTGATCGGACAGTTCGGTCATGCATTCTTCGTTTATATCCTTGTTGGCCAGGTAGCAACGACATTGAAATTCGAGTTTCTCCGGCGTGAGCTTTTCGTCATCGAAAGCGATCGATTTAAAGTTCTCCGCCATCCAGTCCATCATCTGACTGGCCCGATCCGCCTCGATGAGTTCGGCCCGGCGGACGATTTCGAGTTGGTCGATATGGTCGACGTCAACACCGAACTGCGATCGCCATTGCATTGGGTCGAAGGTGCCGGTATCGATGCCCAAAGAGCGCCCGCCGAACAGCCCCATGACCCGGCCACGCAAGCGAGCCTTGGTTGACGCGGCGCGGAAATACGGCAGCAATTTCTCTTCGAATACAGGCGCACCGAAATCATCGCGAACTCGAATGTGATCGATCCCTAATTGCGTCAAGGTCCCTGCTGCGCCGAACAATCCGACCATGCCGTGAGTGGCAGCACTCTTGCTGGTCATCGTCACGGTGGGCAGTTCCGCTGCCTGCACAGCACGTACCACGACATTGGGTGTTGCCCAGCAGGGAAGGTGTACGAACAGCGCCTCCGCTCCCGCTGCCTTGAGTTCTCGTACTTGCTCATCGACACCCTGTTTCGATCTGGCAACGTCGTCGAAGCTGATCAGCTCAATTGGCAGGCTGGCCAGGTAGCGCTTCGCTTCCTGGTGGCGGGGCTCGGTCAGCCCCGCAAAATACCCCTCCCACATATAGTCGCGCTCGTCGCCGAAGGTCATGAGTGCGACTTTTGGTTTTCCGGGATTCATGCGAGTCATCGCGATGCTCCGTTTCAGGCTGTTTGTGGCCGTGTACCGACCGGGTACTGGTCCATGATTTCCTCAACCAGCAAGCTGACGTGATCGACCAGTCGGGTCACGATAATCTCGCCCTTCTCAAGGGTCGCCTTGGTGGGGTCGCCGACGACGCCATTGCCGCCTTCGAGCATCTCGAGTTTTTCTGGTTTCGCGAACGTGCCCTCGAAGTGGTACATCTGGCCAGGCTTTGGCATGACACCGGGCGCAATTTTCCATTTCGGATCGATGAGTCCGGTGCTGTGACCGGCCTCGGCTTTACTCATGTCCACGAATTGCGGATAGAGATAGAGCGCCACTGATGTTTCTGCCTCGTCCGCATGCCACATCGGATCGTCGAGGATCTCCTGGTTGTCTCGAAGGAAGTCGTACCAGTGCAGCGACAGGACAAATTGACCTTCGATACCCAGTTTGTGCACGGCGACAATCGTGGACGAGACCTGGCCATGCGCAGACAGCAATATAAACTTGTTAAAGCCGGCGACCGATGCACCGCGGACGATGTCTTCGATCAGTGCAGTGTGCGTTTCGAAGCGCAGCGGAATCGTGCCCTGGACGCCCCAGTGGTGATAAGGGTGCGAGCCGTACATTGGGGATGGAAGTACCATCGCCCCGGATTTCTTGGCAATCAGTTCGCTCATACCGATGGCATTCAGAGCGTCGCTCGCGCAAGGGCAGTGCGGACCGTGCTGCTCAATGGCTCCGAGCGGCAGTATGGCGACATCGCAAACATTCTTCGCGTAATCGATGACGTCGGGTGCAGCCAGTTCGTGGAACCAGACTGATGATCTTTCATTCTTGGACATGTTGTTCTCCAGTATTTCTGTAATAGGACGCGCGCGGGTCGTCGGCCGTCAGGCCGCCAGTGGTTCCAACGTCGAGGCCAGGTTCATTTCGGTGCCGATGCTCTTTAGCTCGGCCAGTAGTGGTGCGGACAGCGGGATTCCCGTCTTACGACGTTCCCGTTCTTGTCGATATTCAAGTTCGCCGGGCAGCAGCATTTCGTCGTCTGGGTCCCACATCGGCGACGCCTTTAGCGTCGCGGTGAAGGCCTGCATTCGGTCGCCAAGCTGCTCCTTGCTCATGAGTGCGAGCGGGTTAATGACGATCATCAGGTGCGCCGTGTTGCTGGGGTCTTTCGGGTAGCGGTACATGCTCTTGAGGTCGTGCTGAAAGCTGCCGCCGGTAATTAGGCCGCACAGAATGTCGACCAGCAGAGACAGGCCGAATCCCTTGTGAGCGCCGAGGGGCATCAGGAAACCGTCAAAACCGGCCTTGGGATCGGTCGTCGGCCGGCCGTCTTTGTCAGTGGCCCATCCCAGTGGAATTTCGTCGCCGTTTTTTGCAGCAACCAGCAGCTTCCCGCCGGCGACGGCGGACATCGATATATCCAGTACAAAAGGAAACTCGCCGAACGTAGGAACAGCGACGGCAATGGGGTTGTTCCCCGTAATGGGTTTGCTGCCGCCGGTCATCACCATGTTCGGTGCGACGTTGGACATTGCCATTCCAATCATGTCTTGTTCGAGTGCCATTCGCGCATACAGCGATGTGGCACCGCAGTGATTGCTATTAATGACTCCGACGGCGGCGATGTTGGATTGCTTCGCGATTTCGATCGCCCGTTGCATCGCTGCACGCGCCGCGATATATCCGGATCCATTATCGGCGTCGAGTACTTCCAGACTGGCGTCTGATCTGATCGTCCTGATATTCGGCGTTGCATTCATGCCGCCTGACCGCAAGCGGTCAAGATACTTCGCAACGCGCAGAACACCGTGCGAGTCGATGCCCCACAAGTTTGTCTGCACAAGACTGTTCGCCATCGTGTCGGCGTCCTCTCGGCTACACCCTGCCTTAAAGAAGATTTCCGAGACGTAGCTTGAAAGCGCAGTGGAGGAGATTGTCAGATTGGCATCGGCCATCAGTGGTTTGTCCTGGTTTTGGAACGCAACGGATCGTGACCTGGGGTGTCTATCCGGGTCCGGTATATCGAATGCGTTGCGGTAATAAAGAGAGTGGTCAGGTCCGGTCCGCCCCAGGTGAAATTGGCGGCAATCTCCGGAACTTCGATGATTCCGATCGATGCACCAGCGGTGTCGAACACGTGTATTCCGCCGGAACCACAGCAGTAGACGTTGCCCCGGGAGTCGATTTTCATGCCATCGGCTACGCCTGGTGCATCCCCGTCCACCTTTGCCCACACGCGACCGTTTTCGACAGTACCGTCTGGCAAAACATCAAACGCGCGTATCTCCTGCCGGTCGGTGTCATTGACGAACAGCACTGACTCATCCAGAGAGAAGCAAAGACCATTGGGCTTGGAAAAATCGTCGACAAGCAATGTCAGATCGCCCGTATCGGGATCACATCGATAGACCCCCTGGAATCCGAGTTCCTGATTGCGGGCGACACCATAGGCCTCGCCGCGCCCGGAATTTGGATCCGTGAAATAGATGCTGCCGTCGCTGCGAACGACAATGTCGTTGGGACTGTTCAGCTCCAGTCCCTCAAAATGCGTCGCGAGAACCTGGTAGCTGCCGTCGAGTTCTGTGCGACTGATGCGACTTGTCGCGTGCTCGCAGGTCAGCAGTCGACCCTGTTGGTCGCGACAGTTTCCATTCGCCATGTGGCTGGGTCTGCGCAGGACCGCGACGCCGTCACTTTCACTCCAGCGGTACAGCGTATTACCTATTATGTCGCTGAATACCAGCGCATCCTGATTTGCGTACCAGACGGGTCCTTCGGTGAATTTGAAGCCGGACGCGATTTGCTCAGCTACGGGCATTGGCAGAGTGCTCGACGATCACGCGGCTGTCGACGCGAGGCCGAGGCTCTCGCGTACGGCACGGACCGCATCAGAGGCATCCAGCGCGAATCCATCGGCACCTATGTCGTCGGCAAACTCCTGCGTAATGACGGCACCGCCAACGACGATCTTTACATCCTGATCCCGGAAGTGTTCGATAACGGGTTTCATCTCACTGCGGGTCGTACTCAAGAGAGCGCTTAGACAAATGACCTTGGCTCCTTGCTCGACCGCTTCTTCAAACGCCTCGATGCGGCAGTCGACACCAAGGTCGTCTACTTCAAAACCGGAACCCTTCAGCATCATGGTAACGAGGTTCTTGCCGATGTCGTGGAGGTCGCCCTTGACCGAGCCTATGCACACCCTGGCAATCGGTTTGTGGCCGGCGCTGACGAGCAGGGGTTCAATGATGTCGACGCCCGCCTGCATTGCCCGTGCGGACACCAGCATCTCGGGGACAAATACCTCACCGCGTGAGAACTGATCACCGACCTCACGAAGCGCGGGGATCATGGTGGCGTTCAGGAGTTCACCGACGTCGGTTCCGGCTTCGACCTCTTCTTGCACGATCTCTACGACCTGATCTCGCTCGCCGAAAACGATCGCGTCGTACAGGTCGTCATTGATACTCATGGAAATACACACTTCTGATGATATTGAATAATCATTATAGGAGAAATGACTTCGAAGTCAATCGTAAAAACATGTAAAAACAATGAGTTAGAGTTTCGGTTTATACGTAGTTTCTCATCAGCTGAAAGTATATTTGCATACGAAGTACATCCGATGTGAAAATGCCCTTGTTAAGGAGCGAACGCATGACAGTCAAGAATCTTGATCACTTCAATATCAGAGCCAGCGAGTCATTGCTTGAGGAGCTGCGTGAATTCTATTGTGATCTGATTGGCCTTTCGGAGGGCTTTCGACCTCCCTTTGAGACGCCCGGATACTGGCTGTACGCGGGTGAACATGCCGTCCTGCACCTGAGCGTGGCGGGTGCAGATGAGCGCTTGCCGTCCCATGTCGAATCTACGCTTAATCACGTGGCGTTGGCGTGCAGCGGTAAGCCGGATTTTGAAAAGCGTTTCGGCGAGAACAACATCCCGTACAAGTGTGCCAGTGTTCCAGGTACGACGATTGAGCAGATATTTCTCAAAGATCCGGCCGGTAACGGCATTGAGTTGAGTTTTGCAGGTACAGAGCGGACCGCCGAGCCACTGGGCAGGATACACATGCCGACGGGATTTGAGATTTCGTTGGATAAATATGTGGGTCGGCTTCAACCGGGAACGGGATACGTGCCGGGTGAGCGACGAATCCCGGACGATTTCGGTCCGCCACAGTCAATGCGCGGTTTCGAAGCAACCTACAAGAACATTATCGATTACATCGTGCGTATTACTCACAGGATCTGGGAGGACCGCGACGTTGAGTACATTGCTGCTACCTACTCCGATCGTTCCAGGGTTTTTGATGACTACGGCCTGCAGCTCGGTAGTAAGAAGATTATCGCGGACACGCACCACACAACGGGCGCGTTTTCGAACATCAGGCTAATTGCGGACGACATCATCTGGGCAGGCAACGACGAGATCGGTTACCACACCTCACATCGGACAATTATTCGCGGCACCAATGACGGCGATAGTAAATACGGCCCGGCAACCAACAAAGACGTCGATGTACTGGTGATAGCTAATTGCGTCGCACTCGATAACGAGATTTTTCTGGAGCACGTTCTTTACAACAACTCCAGTTTGATTCAGCAACTTGGCCTGGATCTGGATGATATGGCCCGCAGCATGGTTGCCAATCCCGCGTCTGGCTGGCCGCGAGATGAATCGACCTGGCTCGATTTGCGTTCGGCTACCAGCCCGCCTCAAGCGATCTCAGTGAGTGAACCAATAGCAGGGTTCGACGTCGATGCCTTTGCAAGAGCTAACTTCAATGCGATTTGGAATCGACGCGACGATGACGCGATCGACAGGAACTATGATCCCGGCTTCCTGTTTTCAGGACCAACAGATCGTTCGTTCGCCGGAGTGCCGGCATACCGAGAATTTCTCCACAGCTTGCAGGCGACGTTTTCAGATATTGAGCTGCAGGTCGACGAGGTCTACTGGATGGGGAACGACAACGATGGCTATTTATCTTCTGAGCGATGGAGTGCCACCGCACGCCATACAACCGACGGTCTCTACGGCCCAGCGACAGGTACCGATGTGCAGATTTGGGGCATTACGCAGCACCAGATAGTGAACGGCAAGATCGTGCGCGAATGGATGTTGTTCAATGAACTGGACTTGATGATGCAAGTTGCGGCAGCTCGATGAACGACCTGCAGCGCAACAAAGAGCTGGTCTGGGGGTTTTGGCAGGCGCTTGAAAACGAAGGCGTCGAAAACTGCGAGTCAATAGCGGCTGATTTCATGACCGCAGACAGCGACTGGCACGGCCCGGACCCGATAAACGAATTACGGGGCGCTGCGGGATTCGTCTCGGGATTCTGGAAACCGTTCCTGAATTCGTTCCCTGATATGAAGCGCGCAAGCCATATCTTCATGGGCGGAAAATCGAGTGGGCGTGTTGACGGCAGCGGCGATGGCCGCATGTGGGTCGCCGGGACCGGCTACTTCCATGCGACATTCAGCAAAGACTACCTGACGATTCCGGCGACCGGAGAGAATGTCAGAATTCGCTGGGGCGAATTTTGCTGCGTGGAAGATGGACAGATCGTCGAAACGTATTTCATATTGGATTTGATCGACCTGATGCAGCAGGCCGGATTTGACGTGCTCCCGCCAAGTCGCGGTATTGACGGCGTCTATCCGCCGCCAGCGGCGGGCGACGGGGTGATGCTCAACGCGCAGGATGCGGCAACCTCGGACTATACGCTGCAGCACATTCGTCGATTTATTTTCGAAGGGCTAAACAGCTACGACCAGTCAGAGCTTGAAAGCATGGGCATGGCGGATTTCTTTCATCCGGACGTGAAATGGTACGGGCCGGGTGGTATCGGTGCCTGCCTGAGTCTCAAGGAGTTTGAGGACAACCATCAAAAACACTGGTTGCACGCTTATCCGGACAGGGCAGTGCAGGATCTTGATGCTCTGATCGGGGAAGGCGCCTATAGCGGTGCCCCGGGATGGGCGGGCGTCAAGGCAACTCACACAGGTGACTATCTTGACTGCCCGGCGACCGGACGGCCGCTGGAATTTAACGGCCTGGATTTCTGGAAACTGGAGAATGATATGTATGTCGAGAATTGGGTGTTCGTCGACATGATTCACTTATTCCGTCAATTTGGCATCGATCTCTTTGAGCGAATTCCCAGGCATTGAGAAGGGCATCCTGTGCGGCGTCGGCGCCTTCCTAGACAACCTGCCCGGCAGCCTGCCCTGACGACCAGGCCCATTGGAAGTTGAAGCCACCCAGATGTCCCGTAACGTCCACAACCTCACCGATAAAGAAAAGGCCGGGGTGCTGCTTGCTTTCCATGGTTTTTGAGGAGATCTCGTCGGTGTCGACCCCACCCAAAGTCACCTCGGCGGTACGGTAACCTTCTGTTGCCGCTGGTTTTATTGACCAGGACTGCAGTTTATCTGCGATTTCTCCCAGCCGATCATCGGCCACTTCCGCCAGGGGGACGTTGTTAATCGACGGCCAGAAGAGAGCCTGGAGTTCGATAATCAGCGCTTTGGGCAGCAGGTCTGCCAATACGACGCGAAGCAATGACTTCGCCCGCGATGCTTTGGCTTCGAGCAGGACGCCGGCCACATCGACGCCAGGAAGCAGATCAATCGTGATGTCATCGCCGGGCAACCAATAACTTGACGCCTGCAGCATGACGGGCCCGCTGAGTCCTCGATGGGTAAAAAGAAGGTCTTCAGTGAATTGCGTATCGGCAACCGTGACGGTTGCATTGCAGCTGACGCCAGACAGTCGATTACTCAATTCGTGCAAAGCACCGGTCAGAGTAAAAGGAACTAATCCTGCTGCAGTGTCCAAGACCCGCAACGAGAACTGCCGGGCAAGCCGATAGCCGAAATCCGAAGCGCCCATTTTTGGAATGCTCAAACCGCCGCTCGCGACCACGAGCGATTCGCTCTTGAACGTGCCGCGACTGCATTTGACCGTGTACCCGGTATCGTTGGTTACCGAGAGCTTAGTGCAGTCAGTGAGTATCCTCACTCCGGCCTCATCACACTCTTTGGCCAGCATCGCAACAATTTCTTTTGACGACGTATCGCAAAACAGTTGGCCCAGCGATTTCTCGTGATAAGCAATGCCATGCTTTTCCACCAGCGCAATGAAGTCCCATTGCGTATAGCGACTGAGGGCGGACTTGCAAAAATGCGGGTTGGCGCTGATGAATCGAGATGGCTCAGTATGGATATTTGTGAAATTGCAGCGGCCGCCACCTGACATCAGGATTTTCTTGCCGATCTTGTTCGAGCCTTCGAGCACGACAACCTGACGGCCCCGTTGCCCTGCGGCAATTGCACACATGAGGCCGGCAGCTCCGCCACCAATGATGATTACGTCGGCATGTTCCATGCCGGGAGAATAACAGTGCTGACTGCGCTCTTACGAGATCATTGCCGATATGCTTGAGAGCGGGCCGCAATCGCAGTCCTTTTTCTTGCTGAACTGAGCGTTTATGGGCTTTGAAGTCGTGCGCGCATGATTCGATGATCGTGACATGAAGACGACCTCCCACGAAAACCTGTTTCGAAGGCAGGCCATCAAGGCGCTGTCAGAAAGAATACCCGGACCTCCAATCTGCCTGATGCCCAGACCCTGGGTGTGGTTGACCGGCGTCACGACCCTGATTTTCGTCTCGATAGTGCTGCTTATCTGGAACGCAGAGTACTCCCGTAAAGAATCGGTCCGCGGCTGGCTGGTTTCAAAACAGGGAGTTGCCCGCGTGACCAGCAGAACGCCAGCCATCGTCAGAGACGTTGTTCATCAGCCCGGCGACCATGTCAAAAAAGGTGACGCGCTGGTTTATCTCTCCAGCGATTCGGTGCTTGCGAGCGGCAGCAGCGAAAACGAAGAGGTACTTCATCAGCTACGACAGGAGATCGTTGAGATAGATAGTCAGCTGGAGCTGTCGAGGCAACAGCAGGGCCTTGAAAGACAGGCCCTCACAGAACAACTCGAAGATTTTGACAGCGAGGTAGTAGCACTTGCGTCCAGCCTGAATACTCAACGTCAAATAATGGATCTGACGCGCGACAAGTTGCAGCGGCTGAAGCTTGCTGCAAACGATGGCGCGGTTACTCAGTGGGATTTGATCAGGCAACAGGAAGAGCTGGGAGCGATGGAGCAGGGTTCGAGTCGCCTTGCACAGGATGTTGCGCGTCAACATCGGGAACGCGAGCAATTGAGGGGCGATCGGGAACGCCTTCCTGTTCGGAGTGAAACCCAGCGCTCGGTATTACGGGCCCGCCGCCTGCAATTAACGCAGCAGGTTTCGGCGCATGAGTCCAAGCGCCTGTCCGTGCTCGAGTCACCGATCACCGGGACGGTCGCGTCCGTCGAAGTTCATGCCGGCTCTTCGGTGCCAGTTCAACGTCTCCTGATGACGATTCTGCCTGCCAATGCTGAATTGCTTGCGGAGGTTTTTGTGCCCTCAAGGGCGGCCGGATTCGTCAAGACAGGCCAACGTGTGCGCATCGCCTACGATGCGTTTCCTCAACAGAAGTTCGGGATGTTCGAAGGTCGAATCGATCGCGTGTCGGACTTCGTGCTGCTGCCGGGCGAGATCCCGCAGACTTTTTCGATCCGGGAGGCGACCTACAAAGTTCAGATCGCCATCACTGACGCGCCGGTCACCACGAGCATCGGAAGTTCAAGGCTGCGGCCCGGGATGTTGCTGGCGGCAGATATCGTCCTTGAAAAAAGAAACCTGATTGACTGGCTCCTTGAACCACTGCGAGCGCGACGCACGACGTCGGGATAAATGACGTTGGATCTATCGTTTCCGCCGTGGCTTAACGCTCGAGGCAAGATGAGTCTGCCAGTAATACGGCAAACGACAGCGACTGAATGCGGGCTGGTCTGTGTCGAGATGATCGCAGCCCACTTTGGTGCATCGAAAAGTATTGCGAGCCTGCGACGTAGCCACGAGGTTTCGCTAAAGGGGGCGACGCTTGCCAGCATCGTCAGATGTTGCAAAGAGCTTGATCTCTCCACGCGTGCGGTTCAGTGCGACGTTCGAGAACTGAACAAACTGCGACTGCCCTGCATTCTTCATTGGCGTTTCAATCATTTTGTTGTCCTGAAGTCAGTCAGTGCCGCAGCAATTGTTATCCATGACCCGGCACGCGGTGTCGTCACCGAATCGATGCAGACGGCAGGTGATGCCTTTACCGGCGTCGCGCTTGAGGTGACATCAGCGCGGCGCTTTGGCCGATCAAAAAGACCTCGACGACTGCGATTGGCTGACCTCGTCTCACGTGATGAGAGCATTGGGTCAAAGTTTCTCGCAGGATTATTACTCGCATTGATCTGTGAAGTTCTTCTACTCGCGACGCCATTCTACTTACAAGTCATCATCGACCAGGTTCTGGCATCTGGCGATCATTTTTTACTGAATGCCCTGGCGGCTACGTTCTTTGTGCTGTTGTTAATCCACATTTTGGCAAACGTGATGCGTCAGCTGACGTTTTTCTATCTTGGCCATGTGACGGTGTTCGATATGACGTCACGAGTTTTGCACCGCTTGCTGAGGTTGCCCGTACGGTTCTTCCGTACTCGCGAGCTTGGCGACATTCAGCATCGAATACAGTCTCTCGGTCGTATTCAGACATTCGTTGTGCAATCCGCACCAGCGTTAATTCTCGACCTGCTTTTCGTCACGCTGATCATCATGTTGATGGTTATTTACGAGGCGAAACTGACGCTGCTGATGGTCGTGACTCTCTCGCTTTGGTGCCTCTGGCGAATGGTGATCTTCTCTCATAGCTTGAGCCTCTCCAACGACATCGCGCAGGCGGAGTCGAGCGTCCAGACTCATTTTCTTGAGACCTTGCGCGGGGTGCAGTCGATAAAGGCCGCTAATGGTGAGTCGCAGCGCGAGTCTGACTGGAGGAACCTGTTTGCCACCGCCACGAATACCCGAATTCGTGCCAGCAATTTGCAGGTTGTGGATAGCGCTGTTCGACAACTGTTGTTTCAGGGTGCGCGAATAGTAACGATCTACTTTCTCGCGGGCCGGGGGCTCGACGGACAGATGAGCATCGGCATGATTTCTGCGTACGTCGCATATCTTGGAATGTTCACAACCCGGAGCTGCGGAATCGTCGATCGTATTCTGGAGTACAAGCTTCTTGAGGTGCCGCTGAACAGGCTCGCCGACATCGTGTTTAGTGAGGAGGAGTCCGCCAAGTGCGCCGCAAGCAAGCAATCAGTGGGCGACATAGATTTTCGAAACGTTTCGTTTGCTTACTCGAGAGATGATCCGCCCATTCTTCGCGATTGCTCAGCGCGTATTCAGGCGTCCAGGATGACGGCTATCGCTGGACCTTCTGGTGCCGGAAAGAGCACTCTCTTACAGCTGATTACGGGTAACGAGCGAGTTACACGAGGAGAGCTGCTTTTGGGCGACCGACCGTCGCACCGCTGGCGAGCGGAGGACCTTCGTTCTCAGGTAGCCGCGGTGTTTCAGGACGACATACTTCTCAAGGGATCCGTTGCTGAGAATATTGCATCGTTTGCCGCTGTCATCGATATGCCACGAATCCGCGAAGCGGCAGAGATGGCATACGTCGCGAAAGAAATTGAGTCACTGCCGATGGGTTACCTGTCGAGGATCGGCGATCTTGGGTCGGCGTTATCCTGCGGGCAGGTGCAGCGTGTGTTGTTGGCGCGCGCTTTGTATCGCCAGCCAAAAGTCTTGCTGCTTGATGAGGCGACCAGTGGACTGAATTTCGAGTTGGAAAAGAATGTCATTACATCGTTAACGGAATTGGCCGCGACGATAGTTGTAGTGACTCACAGTGATTTTATGATGCAGGCTGCGGATAGAGTGCTGTGGCTGATCGATGGTCGACTTCGAGAAAGATGATTCAATCGCTTGAGTGTTAGAATGCTGTATTACTAATAAAAGAAAAACGATTCGGGGAGAATCCGTATGTATTCGAGTGCACGCAAGCAATGTCTTCGCCGGTTCTTAATCACGTTCCTGTTCTTGTCGACGGCCTGTGTGGCTAACGCTGAAGACCTGAAGGTCTACATATCTGCGGATATGGAGGGTGTTGCAGGAGTCGTTGACCAAAACCAGTTGGGACCGAAAGGGTTTGAATACAGCCAATTTCGAAAGTTCATGACCGCAGAAGTAAACGCAGCTATTGATGCAGCACGCGCGGCAGGTGCTACAGAGGTCGTGGTCAGTGATTCACATGGAAATGGCCTGAATTTATTGCTGGATGCTTTGCCGCAGGACATCGTACTGGTCAGGGCGTGGCCAAGACCGCTCGGCATGATGGAAGGAATCGACGCAACCTTCGGGGCTGCAATATTCATTGGATATCACGCCAGCGCGGGTAACAGCGGTGGCATAGCCGCGCATACGATGTCTGGTTCGGATTTCTCATCCATAAAGATCAATGGCATCGAAATAACTGAAGGCGGGATAAACGCTCTGATTGCCGGGCACTTCGGAGTGCCGGTGGTGATGATTAGCGGCGACGATGCCGCGGTTCGCGAAGTATCCGATATGGTGGGTCCTATTGAGGGGGCCGTTGTGAAGTGGCATTACAGTCACACCTCTGGTCGGACTTTAATGCCAGAAGCCGCACAAGCCCTAATCAGGGAAAAGGTTCAGGCGGGCCTCAAGCGTCGGCATGACCTGAAGCCATTTCGCATCGAAGGTCCACTGACCCTGGATCTGGCGTACAAGAATGCCAAAGCGGCCGAATTGATTGCTTACCTGCCAAACGTTGGGCTTATCGACAACTATACCGTTCGCTTTGTTGGGAGCATTATCGAACTCAGCATGTTCATAGAAATGGTATTGGGTTATCCGGCGGCGATGAATCACTAAAATCAAAGCACCATCTGACCTGATAATTACCAGTCGGATAAGGTCAAAATGGTGCAGCTGAACGGCCGCCTCTATGGCGCGGCAACGATGAACGAAAAAGTTACCGGCAGCAGAACGACAAAGCCGTTCTACTGGCAGTACCGGAAACCCCTTGCTAGTTTCGCAGGTCGAACTCGCCCATATCGGGAAGGGCAAGATACGAATCTCGCTGCATTTTCATATCATTCTTAAGTTTTGAAACCACCGCCTGGAATTCCGGTCGTTCCCGGATAGGGTCATAATTAGGACTGTCAATGTACCAGGTCCAGTTGTAATTCCAGCCCGAATCTACGGCTTTCCCAAGTACTCTTAGAGCTGCATCGTAGTCGTTCTTTGCCACTAAAAGGTCGACTTCGACGATGCCAATCGCCCAGCCGTATACGCCTTGAGGCCAGGTGCGTTGATACCAGTCCAGGCTGCTGTCGATAAGAGACTGTGCCTGGTCATCCTGCCCCAGTCTTCGCAGCAAGAATGCCAGGTCGGCAGCAGTGTTTACGTTATCGACTGTAATTGTTGGTGATGCCTCAAAAAGTTCGGGATGCCGGTCCCTGTATAGATTGGACGATGCAGTGAGTTCGTCCACTGAACTCGCGTCATCTCGAATCTGGCGCAGGAAGATTCGATTCGAATACCAACGATCATCCAATCGAGCATCAATTGCGCGTCGTGCGATCTCGGATACCTCGTCTTTCTGCCCCTTTATTGAGCGGATCTGCAGGTCGCACTTCAGGACGACAGGCTCCTCAGGTCCAAGCTCGTAGGCGCGATCCAGGTAGATCTGCGCGATGTCCGGCAAACCAATCAGCTCCAGCCAGATCGCCATGTAGGCCCAGTTCTCGAAGTCGACAGGGTCAACCGTCATCACCTTGATCATCCAGGACATCGCCAGGTCGTACCGGCCCAGCGTAAGGTATCCCTGCATGTTGGCGACGTAACCGTGCACACTTGAGGGATCGATTTCGAGATTGCGCGCTGCATACGCCAGAGTATTTTCCACGCGGCCGAGGTACATTTCGGACTTGCCAAGATCAAAAATAATGAGTGGAGACAGCGGATCGTTTGCCAGTGCTCTTTCCAGGACAGCAATGGCCTCCGCAGGCCTGTTTGTTGTGCGCAGGTAGGTACCGTATGCCAACAGACTATCGGGCAAGTCGGGATTCAGGCGGAGTGCTTCAGCAAAAGCGGATTCGGCCTCGGCAAGTTTGCCCTTCGTCCAAAGCAGATTGCCTCGCTCGGCATGCGCCTCTGAAAGCATGCTGTTCAGCTCCAGGGCGCGGCGGACTGCCGGCTCAGCTACATCAAGATACTGCTGTTTGGTGATGGCGCCCGTTTGCAGCATTTGAATTGTTACGCCCGGGAGTGCTGCCCAGGCTTGAGCAAACTCAGGATCAAGTTCAACCGCTTTCTCGAAGTAGTTCGAGGCAGACCGGAGGGCCGACCACGAGGCACGTGCCCAAAGCTGTTTACCCAGTAAGTAATATTCGAGCGCTGCGATATTTGCCGTCGGCACTTCATTTAACAGCTCTTCATCACTGTCTGACAGTTCCGCATGCAAAGCACCCGATATCGTTCGGGCAATATCACTTTGTACTTCGAAAATGTTTTCGGCTGTCAGCTCCCGATCGTAAATATTTGCCCAAAGGTGCCCCTCGGTGCTTGTGTCAATGAGTTGCACATTGATGCGCAAGCGGTTGCCGACCCGCTGAACCTGGCCCTCCAAGACAGTGACGACACCGAGTAGTTCGCCGATCTCGGCGACCGAAAGTCCTGGGTCAAGTCGTTCAACAGAGGTACGAGAGATGACCTTCATATCGCCGAGTTTCGAAAGCAGGGTCAGCAATTCGTCGTGCAGGCCAGCCGCAAAGAACTCGGCGTTCTCGGTGTTGGCGCTTTGATTTTTGAACGGCAGGACAGCAATTGACTGCCCGGAGGCCTGTACTGGCGCAGCCGGCGAAATATTCGGCTCATCGAAGAAGTTCTTGCTCAGCAATACGACCACGGCGATGGTTAATACGAAGATAATCAGGCGATTGATCTTCTGACCGGTATCCGACGTTATTGACTGCTCTTCTGGTACATCTTGTGTACGCAGAACGCCGTCGGGCGTGATCTCATAGGCCCAGGCAAAAATAATAGCGACGGGAAATCCGAGTAACAGGAAAGCGACCAGCATCGTTGTCGTCCATTCCGGCAGGAGCAGCGCTGGAAACATCACGTCGCCGATCTGGATCAACAGCCAACTCACAACGACATAGATGGCAGCAACGCGAAATACGTTGCGGCGTTTTAGTTCCTGGAAAAACGATCCAGCCATCGGGTCCCCTTCTTTTCTTTAAGAATAGCAAGAACGGGCCACCGGGAGGGCAATCTGGCCTAATATGGGGCCAGGATTCAGGGGAAGATCATCGCAGTGAAATTGTGGACGACGCTAATCGTGGGTTTCTGCGCGGTACTGGCAATCACGGCCTGCGTAGAAGATGACCTCGCGCTCAAAACGATGACTCGTTATGTGCTCGAGCATGATGGTCTTGAGCGTGAGTATTTTGTCTTCTTGCCGTCGGGTTACGACGACGAGAGAAACTATCCGGCTGTAGTCTTTTTGCACGGATACGGCGGTACGGCGACAGGCACTGAGGCCGAAGTTACGCAAGGCCTGAATACTTACGCGGAGAAATTTGCTTACGTCATGGTGTACCCACAGGGTACCTGGTTTATGGCGGGTGACTCGCCGGAAACGCAGTGGGAGGTGACATCCTGGAACCACATTTCAGATGGCTTCGACGCAGGCCCCGACGGCCCGATATGTACAGACGATGTGGTACCGGCTGTCTGTCCACCCGAGTGCGGAACCTGTGGCCAATGTGGCTGGGCGTCGTGCAACGATGATGTCGGTTTCCTGAAATCACTGGTGGCTACTGTTTCGACAGACTTCGAGGTCGACGAAAGCAGTATCTTTGTGACTGGCTTTAGCAATGGCGCGATGATGACCCACCGCATTGCCTGCGAGGCCTCCGAACTGTTCGCCGCGGCTGCTTTGGTTGGTGGGCGCGTGGAACCGGGATTTGAATGTGCGCCGACGAACCCTCGACCATTGCTACAGATCAACGGCGGGAACGACGAGGCTGTTCCGCATGACGGTCGTGCAAGTAGCGGTGGATACTTCTTTGCCAGTACGACATCGGTGACTGCGCACTGGGCTGGTGGCGACGCTTGCGCCGCGAAGGTTCAGGAGTGGCTGTCGCCCACAATAGAGGGAGAGAAAGTGCAATGCACGATTGCGTGCGGCGACACCGATCATCCCATTATTGACTGTATTTGGCCGGATGGGAATCATCGTTGGCCGGGCACCGACGGATTTCGGGGCAGCAATGGTTACTGCGTTTCCGACTTGCAATCAGCAAGTATGCCCGAGCAGACAATTTGTATTGCACCGGATCCGGACGCAGAGATTTGGGGTTCGCAACTTGTTTTCGAATTCTTCGACGAACATCGAGGTAAATAGAATGGGCTTCCTGTTTGGTTTGATTGGTGCGCTGGCCGGTGCGTGGTTTATTTCGGAAGGCCGAACCTTCTTTGGTTTTCTGACGGGCATGATAATCGGCTGGATGTTCCACCGACTGATTCATGCGCAGACCAGTATCCGGCAATTGCTTGACCGCGTTGACCTGCTTGAGCAGCGCAACGCGGCTACAGCAAAAACCGCTCGGTTGGCGAGGAAAACCATAAGCACACCGGAGCGTGTTTCTGTGTACGAACCGGCAACTGTGGCAGAGCCACCATCGGATCCGATACCCACTACTGCGGACCCCGTTCCAGCACCAGTAGAACCAGTAACTCCCTCGCCGGCTGAGATGAAGTTCGTGGCACCCGGAAAAGACGCCGAGCCCGACGTCGTTGTCCACGAGCGAAAGCAGGTTTCGGCACCTGAACCGAGCATGGGTGAGCACGCGATCGAGGTTGCGAAGCGCTGGTTAACAACTGGCAACGTGCCGGTGAAGGTTGGCGTGATTCTCTCCTTTTTCGGCGTCGCGTTTCTTTTGAAGTATGCGGTTGAGAATGAGTTGTTCTCGATACCTATGGGCGTGCGTTATCTGCTGGTAGCGGGATTCGCAGCCGCCTTGCTGTCATTTGGTTGGCAAAAACGGGATGAAAACCGCGTATTCGCGCTGAGTATTCAGGGTGGTGGAATCGGTGTGCTGTTCCTGACGGTGTTCGCTGCATTTCGTTTGCATGGGTTGCTGTCACCGACGGTGGCCTTTGGACTTCTCATCCTGATTACGGCCGCGGCAGGCGTATTGGCGATCAGGCAGGAGTCGAGGGCATTTGCGATTCTTGGGACGACCGGCGGCTTTCTTGCGCCGTTACTGGTTTCGACGGGAAGCGGCAACCACGTCGCGCTCTTCAGTTATTACCTGATTTTGAATTGCGCGATTCTGGGGGTTGCCTGGTACCGGCCGTGGCGAGAGCTCAACATCATCGGGTTCGTGTTTACCTTCGGTGTCGGCACTATCTGGGGATATCAATATTACGTTCCCGAACTGTTCGCGACGACGGAACCGTTTTTGGTTCTCTACTTCCTGTTCTACACAATTATCGCTGTTCTGTTCGCGTTCCGGCAGCGTCCAGAGTTGCGAGGCTATGTTGACGGTACATTGTTGTTCGGCACGCCAACCATTGCGTTTGCTCTCCAGACGCAGCTTCTGAACGATACAGAGTACGGACTTGCTATCAGCGCCGCTGTGGTTGCCGGGTTTTATACAGCGATGGCGTTTTGGCTGCGGCGCACACAAGAAGAGAACTTCAAATTACTGACGCAGGCGTTTATCGCGCTTGCGGTTGCCTTTGGCACAATCGCGATCCCTCTCGCACTGGATGACCGGTGGACGGCGATTGCCTGGGCGTTGGAAGGTGCAGCGCTGGTCTGGCTCGGTGTTCGGCAAACGACGACGTTGGCGAAGCTGTCCGGTACAGCACTTGCGTTTGCCAGTGGTATTGAGTTCCTGAGCTATGGATGGGTGCATGACCTCGGCATACCCGTCTTAAATGGCAACCTCATGGGTGGTGTACTTATCGCCCTGTCGTCACTGTATTCCGCGCATAGCCTGTTAAAGGATGAACGTGGTCGCGAGTGGCAAGAATTGGCGTCTATTGTGTTGCTGGTTTGGGGGCTTGGATGGTGGTTTGGCAGCGGGTTTTTCGAAATATCCGATCGGGGCAGTCACGGTAACGAACTGATGATCGCGATCACTTTCTTTGGTGCCAGTTTTGCGGCAATGAACTACGCCGCGAATCGACTGCAGTGGCTGTCATTGTGGCAGATCACGCTTGGATTGATGCCACTGGCTGGCGGCGCCGGCCTTATTGCGCATGGATGGACGGACAATCTCCAAATACCGGTCTTGAATGGCAATTTTCTGGGTGGAGCACTGATCGCCTGGATGGCGTTGTACTCGGCGCGCAAGCTGGCCACCGATGATCGTGCGGATGATTCTTTGCAGCGCGTGTCAATCGCGCTGTTCATCTGGGGCTTGTTGTTCTGGTTCGGCGCGGGCTCCGCCGAAATTTTTGACCGCGTCTCAGGAAATAATCAGCTTCATGCACTTTTACTGTTTGGAACATTGAGCCTGGCGGCCATTGCTTATGGCGGCCAGCGGTTCCAGTGGATTGCCTATCGCCGCGTTTCGCTGGCATTACTGCCGGCACTGTTTATCGGTGCTCTTGCATATCTGTTGGAGCACGATCACTTTTTCAAGGGACTCGGAACGCTCGGGTGGTTGGTTGCCATAGGTGCGCACGTGTGGATACTTCACGCTCACGAGAGCGTAAGAAATCGGGCGCTGGAACTTGCGCACGGTTGCGGTGCCATCTTCTTCATCGGTCTTTTCGCATACGAGACGTCGTGGCAGCTTGAACGCTTTGTTCATAATGATGTCTGGTCTGGAAGTGTTGGCATTCTGGTTCTTGCCGGTGGTGCCTTCGGGTTGCTCTTCGAGCGCTGGAATCGACCCTGGCCATTTGCAAAACACTTCGACGCCTACCTGGTCGCGGGCTTGTTGCTTGTCGCGTTCTATCTGATGCTGGTCATTGGCGTGTGCCTGAACGATCCGGGTGATCCTGCGCCGGTCCCGTACATCCCGGTTCTAAACCCGCTTGATGTTCTTTCCATCGTCGCAGTGGCATTGGCATGGTACGGAATGCGGTTGGAGCGGAAGAACGAGCGCTGGGGTTTGGAAGACGACTCTCGAATTCCACAGCTTGCTCTTGGCTGCGTGGCATTGCTGCTTTCGACCGTGTCGGTTATTCGAATTGTGCATCATACGACGGGTGTCGCCTGGCATCCCGACACGCTCTTTGAGTCGGTAGCCGTGCAGAGTTCGCTGTCCATTTACTGGGCCATCCTCGGGCTCAGCGGCATGGTGATGGGTGCAAAGAAGGTGCGGCGGTCAGTGTGGATGATTGGCGCGGCTCTGATGAGTGTGGTTGTACTCAAACTCTTTGTTATCGATCTTGGCAACACCGGAACCGTTGCGCGCATTATTTCCTTCCTTGGAGTCGGCGTAATGTTGCTCGTCGTTGGCTATTTTTCACCGGTCCCGCCGAAGCAATCAACGGCAGCGGGCGAATGATTGGGCCCTATGGATACTGAATCGCTCGACAGCCTGAGAATCATCCTGGACCCAATGGGGCAGGTGGGCATTGCATTGGCTCTGATGTTGGTCATGTTCGGCGTTGCGCTGGGACTGCGAGTACAGGATTTTCGAATCCTGGCAGCGGAGCCATCGTTGTACATTGGCGGCGTCGTAGCTCAGGTCATTCTGCTGCCATTGGTTACGTTCGGCCTGATCCACCTCATCTCACCCCCACCGTCCATTGCGCTCGGGATGATTGTTGTTGCCTGTTGTCCGGGGGGGGCAGTATCCAATTTGCTGACCTATTTATCGCGAGGAGATGTTGCTGTTTCGGTTGGATTAACCGCTACGTCCAGCATGCTCGCAGCGCTACTCACCCCGACGTCGACACTGTTCTGGGCGCAGGCCTATACACCAACTGCCGAACTCCTGGTCTCGCTCGACGTAAGCCCCTTGTTATTCATAGTTCAGACGACCCTATTGCTTGCAATACCTCTGGCAGCTGGCATGATTGTCGCCGCAAAGGCTCCCGACGTCGCGGCGCAAATTAGAAAAAGAACGACGATCGCCGGAGCGGCGGTACTCGGTGCAACCATTGTTTACGGCATCATCTACTTTTACCCGGTGCTCTGGCCGGCTATTGGCTTGCTTGCCAGCATCACGATCGCGCACAATACGGCAGCGTTTGCGACGGGCGCCGTCGTTGGTTTGATATTGACAAGGCGATCGCCCGCGCGGCGAGCACTTACCTTCGAGGTCGGGATTCAGAACTCGGGTCTGGCCCTCATTATCTTGCTGGCTCAATTGAAAGGTCTTGGTGGCGCAGCGGCCATTGCGGCCGTTTGGGGCGTTTGGCACCTGATCGCGGGTAGCTTACTGGCAGTCTTTTACAATTATTTTGATAGAAAAGGGGCGGCTGTTGTCATCGAATGAGCTCGATAAGAACGGGTATCGGCGTGCGCTGGGGTGCTTCGCAACGGGCGTTGCAATCGCAACCACCGTGGACAAGTGCGGCAAAAAATCCGGTATGACGATCAGCAGCTTTAATTCAGTTTCACTGGATCCACCGCTCGTGCTTTGGAGCATCGACAGGGAATCGAATAACTTTGAGGCATTCATCGAGGCTGAGCATTTTGCAGTACATGTTCTTACGGCGGACCAAAAGAGCATTTGCGAGCGCTTTGCAGGGCGAGGAACCGATAAGTTCGAAGGGCTTGATTGCACCGAAGGTGTCGCGCGCAGCCCAATTTTGCCCGACTATTCAGCCGTATTCGAATGCGAGACAGAGCATCGCTACGACGGTGGCGATCACGTTATTCTGGTAGGTCGCGTCCTGAAGTTTGACGATAGAGAAACCGATCCACTTATTTTCTATCGCGGGCACTATCTAAAATAGCGCTATTGCGCCTAGTCGTGTTTATGCCTTACGCCAAATGCGACGACGTGAATCAAAGATCCGGACACGAATGCCTGCAGCAAAGCCAGGGTTCGCATCTCGGCAAAGTCAATCGCCGAGTCACCGACAAAATAGCCAATTGCGGTCGCCATAATAACCAACGCGAATAACGCAACAGTAGCAACTGGACCAAAGTTAGGTCGGACAGCCCACCAGAGTGCCATGCCGAGAGGTATGCGATGCAGAACAATGGCGTAGGCCAAGCCGGTACCGCTCTGGGGTAGAAGAGCAATCCCATCGACTACAGCATGAATCAACAACCCGGTAGCCGCGATCAAGACGATGACAAAATGAGCCGTATCCGTGGCCTTGCGGAACAGGCGCTCCAGCAGCATTGGAAATGCGAGCCCGAGCAGTATGACGATGATGGCAGAAAAACCGCCGTGCTTAAGCGCTTCGGGAATGATGTGAACGGCAATGATCACGCCGATCGCAAGCAAGATCGAAATATCAAGAATGCGCTTTGCGACAGGATTTCTCTGTCCGACGGCAAAAATCAGCGGGCCGAGTAAAAGCGCAACGATACTTAGAATCAACGTCATGGTTTCAGGGTGTTGTCAGTCTGGTTAGAATGGTCTCATGATTGCACGCCAGTTCGTTTCTTATTTGCTTATTTTTTGTTTCGTCGCCTTTTTACCGGTGCAAAATGCGACTGCGCATGGCGGTGTTGTGGAAGAAGATGACCTGTGTGTAATCAAGGTCAACTACCTGCGTGCCCATTTCAAGGTATACCAGCCGAGTGCCGCCGGTCATGAGCAGTATTGCGAAGATCTACCGGTCGCCGCGGAGAGCATTTTCGTTATGGAGTATCAGCACGACTCCTTGTCGACGATGCCCATCGATTTTCGAATTATCCGCGACGTTACCGGGAAGGGTCGGTTTGCCCGCATTGAAGACGTCGACGCGATCGACGACCTCGAGGATGCTACTGTCTATTATCAGCCGCCAGTTGTTGAGCCGCATATCTATACGGTGAACTACGAGTTTCTCGAAGAGGGCGGTTTTATTGGTATCGTATCCGCTACGCATCCTGAAACCGGAAAGATCTATGCAGCAGTTTTTCCGTTCGAGGTTGGTTTCACGGGTCTGGGATATTGGCCATTTATCATAGGGTTGCTTTTGTTGATTCAATTTCAGTATTTGCTAATGAGCGGTCGGCTGAGACGTTGGTTCGGAAAAGAGCCCGTGGTTGCAGCGAGTCTGCTTGTCTGTGTGTTGCTGGTTACGCCGGCCGCTTTTGCAGAAAGTCCGATTGTCACCTATACAACCCCCGACGGGACTCCAGTGATCAATCATATGCACAGCTGGATTCTGCATATTAAGGACGAAAATGGTCTTGGAATAGAAGGCGCGATCGTCGACGTTGACGGGGGAATGCCAGAGCATAACCACGGGTTGCCAACCAAGCCCCGGGTCACCGCCGAACTGGGCGGCGGCGACTACCGACTGGAAGGAATGCGCTTCCACATGAGTGGTTACTGGGAAATCGTCGTGACGATTACGACGGACAGCGGTAAATCGACAGTGACGATTCCCATACGACTGTGAGAGTGAGGTCACACAAGCTTGTCCTTGCCGCAGGCCTGATTGCACTGATCAGTGTTGCTTGCGGGCAACTGTCATCATCGCCGCCGGCCTGGACAGTGGCCGAGGTCGAAGTACTCAGGTCACTCTGGCTTGATTCGCTTTCCGATCTTCCTGCCGACCGCAGCAATGCCGTTGCTGATAATCCTGTCGCAGCCGGTTTTGGGCGCCAGCTGTTCTTTGATGCGCGCTTGAGCGCCAATGGCGGTATTTCCTGTGCGACCTGTCATCAGGCGGAGCGCGGATTCACCGATGGTCTGCAGAAAGCACAAGCCATCGGCACGACCGCTCGCCACACGCCAAGTATTGTTGGTGCGGCATACAGTCCGTGGCAGTTCTGGGACGGTCGTCGAGACAGTCAGTGGGCTCAGGCTCTGGCACCGCTGGAAGACCCAAATGAACACGCGATCGACAGGGGCCAAGTTGTGGCATTGGTGGCTGAGGATGCTGACTACCGCGCATCGTATGAATCACTGTTTGGCGCGCTGCCTGATCTGCCGATCTCGGATCCGTTAGCGCTGAATATGGCTTTTGCCAATATTGGAAAGTCGATCGCAGCGTTCGAAAGGACAATCATGCCCACCGCATCCCGCTTCGATGCCTACGTTGAGGCGGTTGTAAACAACGATATCGATCACCAGGCAACGCTTTTCAGTGACGACGAAGTGTGGGGGCTCCGTCTGTTCATCGGCGAGGCAAATTGTACCCAGTGCCACAACGGCCCACTGCTCACCAATCATGAATTTCATAACACCGGCGTCATCAGTTTCCCCGGAGACGTGCCGGATAAAGCGCGTATAGCGGGTGTTGCTGAAGTAATGGAGAGCGAATTCAGCTGCCGCAGCTCGTACAGTGATGACCCGGATCATTATTGTCCGGAGTTGGATTTCGCACGCACAGGTCTTGATCTGATTGGTGCGTTCAAAACGCCCTCATTACGCAATCTTGAGAACACAGAACCGTTCATGCACAAGGGACAGCTCGCAACGATTGCAGAGGTACTGGTTCACTACAATCAGGCACCTGATGCGATGATCGGTCACAATGAAGCGAAGCCGCTTGGGCTGAGTGATCGTGAGTTAGGTCAACTTGAGGCGTTTTTGGCGACTCTCGCGTCTGCACCGAGTTTCTAATTCGACAACATGTAGAACTGCCACAGGTCTTCCTGACTCATCTGCATGAACGGTTTGATCGCCAGCAGGCCGGTCACGCCAATATTCGCTTTCAGGTATTTCAGCTCTTCGAGCTTGGCCTTCGTTTCCTCACCCGTCTTATCCATAAATCCCGATTCCCGCATCATCAACAGACCTTTCGCTCTGATAGACAGTTCCGTGTGCAGACGGAGGTAACACAGCAGGTCGACAACTACCGGTCCCTCGAACTTCTCCTTGAGTGAGTTCAGGTAAAGACCGACTTTCGAGCTTGAAAACTCTCCCGAGTTGATCAATTCAAGCAACTCTGTATCCGCATCAAAGCCCACGCCTAACCAGTCCGATACGGATTTTTCGCTGTGTTGAAATATGATTGTCATGACCACAGGAAGCGATACCAGGATCACCAATGTATTAACAACTGGCGTGAAGAAGAAGTGATTGAAAATAGAGTGAACTACGACGGCACCGACAAATCCGGGAAGATAGATAGCATATCCCCTGGTCGGGTTCTGGCCGGCAAGCGCCTCTGAAACGACAGCAAAAATCGCTGTTGCTCCACCGTGCATGATGGCCGTACCGAACCCCCGGACAATCCATAATCCCATTTGCGTATCAGGCATGGCCCGTAGGTAAAATATGTTCTCGAAGATGGCGAATCCGGCACCAACAGCGAACCCCAAGATTGCCGCATCAACGAGAAAACCGATGCGGTTGTTGCGGATAAGAATGAACAGGATTGACGCCTTGAGTGCTTCCTCAATGACGGGCGATACATAACGTGTGTAGGTGACGAACTCAATGTTCAGCCACCCCAGGCCGGCGATATTGACTGGGTAACTCAATAGCGCTGAGCCCACCCCGAGAATGATAACGCCCACCACCCAGCGCAACGGGATGAGTTTGTAACTGTCGAGGTAAACCAGTGCTGTCAGAAAACAGCACACTGGAAGCAACCCCAGAAGGCCATGAAGTACAAAGTCCGCGATCATGCTAGAGAATTTTTAGTGACGCCATAAACTCATCATCGTCCAAAATGGACGAGTTGCCAAATCCTTTTGCATATCCCAGCGACAAGGTCATTTCCAGCCTCGATAGAAGTGTGAACTGAAAATCAATCTGCAGACCAGCGCTGCTTGCTTCCTGTCGAAGAGAGCTGTCGTCAAAGTTCGTCGTCAGCGCGCTGACAAATAAGGCTGTACGCGCCCAAGACAGATAAAACTTAGACCCACCGACGTTCCTGAAGCGTATCGGCGGCAGGCTCCACTCAAGCATCGCGCGATGGAAGTTTCGCCCCGGGACAGCATTCAAATCGAAACCGGGCATCGCGTAGTACTTGCGGTAGCGTTTGGTCTCTCCATGATCAACGTAGTTATTACCAAAGCCGCCAAAAAAGAAATTGGCAAATTCATCGAGCGGATCTCCAAAGGCTGCGCCGGTAGCGTTTCGAACCCAAATTGAAGAATGCTTCCACGGCAACGCAAAGCCGAAATCGAACTCAGCAAGAACCTTGGGAATGGTGTCGCCATCGACGTGATCCGCAGTTGCGCCGAGACGCCACGTGAAACCTTTCTCATCATCAACGGCGCCCAGCGATTTTCTGACGTGTTTATATTCGAGAAGTGCCCCGAAAGTGCTCAGCGTATCGAAAGTTGCATCGACGTTCTGATAGCGTGGTAGTCGGTCGAGGTTAGTGTAATGACTCATGTCTACCGTCAGATGCATTTCGCGTGGTTTGTCATAGATCAGCGTCTTTTCGTATGTTATCGAAGCTGATTGCCCTTTTAGGCTGACTTTAGTCGGACCGAACAAATCGTAGAAATCGGCCGGGTTATGCGTCAGAGCCACCGTCCAGCTTCCTGCCAGAGGTGTCGCTTTGGCAACGATATGGCGCCACTCAATTTTTGCGTGAAGGGCTTCGGAGCTGGGCAAGCTGCTGTCAATACTGTAGGACGTCGAGAAATTGATCGTGTCGAGCCTGAGGGAATCGGAAAACGCTGCATTGAACCCCAGGGCGGCTTCGTCCTTATATCCCTCGACGATCGGGTAGATTGACTCGAGGCTCAGGTTGCCTATTCCCGAATACTCTTCCTCACGGACGATCATGTCCTCGAGCGGAATGTCAGCCGGCGACTGGACCTGCCAACTCTCTAATTGGGGATATTTCTGAATTATTTCGGTACCGAGGAAACTAATCGCAGCGACATCTTCGAGCGGAGCGGGATCGATAATTGTTGGCACAAATCCCTGACCGGTATACCGCAAGACCATCAGTGAGCCGTCGTCGAGCGGCACCGGCCGGAAGAACCCGGATTCGGAATTGCTCACGGCTTCCATTTCTTCTGTGGCCAGTTCGTAGCGGAAGATATTCGAGACACCGGTGAAGTAGGAGCTGCCGTACAGAAACTCTCCGTCGGGGGAGAATACGAAACCCTCCGGGACGCCCTGACCGAAGTCAAATTGCTTCAGGGGCGTGATGTCACCATCTAGAAGACTTTCAATGCTAAAAACGCGTAGCGACTGATCGCCGTTCAGCTCGCCGAACGACGTTGAAAGAAGTTGACCGTCAGGCGATATGTCCATGTTGTAGAGCAGCTCACCATACGGGAAGGAATGTATCTGGTTCCATTCCGTGTATGGGTATGGAATTCGTACCAGAGTAGCGAGGCCGTTCAGGTGTCGAACTCCCCACAGTGAGCGATCCATCGGGTTAAACACGAGCTCACCAATGCGAGCGTCTTTCTGCAGCATTGTTGGCTTGCCGCCATCCACGCTAATAGACATCAAATCGCGATAGGCGTAATTGTCGGTTGTGTAAAAAAGCGTTTTTGCCTTAGGGTCCAACGCAAGTGATGTGACGTTGTAAAGCATGGGTCCCTTAATATCGACGAGTTTGCGGGTCGTGCCGTCGTCGAGCGATACCGCGCCGAGGTGAGCAACTACACCGGGATACCGCAGTCCCCAATAGAGTTCGCGACTGTCAGGGTCGTAAAAGGACCGGGATACAGAACCAAGACCACGATTCGATATGTCTTTATACGGTGTGGTCGGATACTGTCGCACGTTAGCCAGTGCTTTCGCCTGAAATTCGTGCTCGAAATCGATCCACTCCTGCCAAGCTTGGTTCAACGGCCGCCCGAACACATGTTCAAAGTCAGCTGCATAGTGACCTTTACTGCCTTCCTGTCTCCGTATCCAGGAAACGAGCGTCTCCGGTGAATAAGTGTAGGCTAGGTAGCTGACAAACCGCGAACCGTACAAATAATTATTGACGCCTAGCTGAAAATCGATCTTGTTGCCCTCGGATTCGAGGCCCAACGGGTCGTAAAAATTGGCATCGTCCCTGACCATGGAACGAAATACCATTTCGTAATACCCACTCTGCGCCCTGCCGTTCCCACCGGCCAGCCAGGTCTCCATGAATACCGCAATACCTTCGAGGTACCAGTAGGGTGAGGCGTTGCGTGGATTCGTCAGGTAGGAGTAGAAGATGGTCTCGGGATGGTCATCGATAGCCTTCACTTTGCCACCGAAAAAACGCCGCGCGCGTTTATCTGCTTTGGTTGCCTGATCAATGCTGACGACGTGAACCATTTCATGATTCATGAGCGTGCACATGCGCTCACTTGTCGGAAACTTCTCGAAGGCAAAGCTCATCGGAGCCAGATCAAAAAGGACCGTGTTTCTTGGTACCGCAAGCGCGGCCGCGTTGCCGTAGTCTGAGAAATCCTTCAGGAAGACCGTGGCTTGCTCATCGGGGTCGAATCCTAATATCGACTGAAGCCCGGCCAAGGAGCTGTGATAGCAGCGTGCAATATGCGGAGAAATATAGGTTGCGGACGGACTGAAATACAGCAACTTCATCTCTTCCGTTTCGAGCGAAGTCAGGCCTTGTGATCTAAGTGCAGGGGATATGCTGAGAAGAGAGACGGCAAGCAGTGAACAAGCGATCTTCGTTATTCGCATTTCACGTCACTCCCCTAACATGCGCAAAAGAAAAAGATACTGTGACCATTCAATGTCACAGTATCTCATTTTTTACTCGTACAGTCAGGCCAACAAATGTTGCCGTTCTTATCTGTTGACCTGGCCGTTAATCCATCCGCAATACTTATTATTGAGCGGACTCACCTGCCATCGAGTCGCCCATCAGCTCGGCAAATCGTGCACTTCCTGCCAGCTCTGCAAAAGCAGCATTACCCGCTAATTCTGCAAAGTTAGCGTTGCCTGCCAGCTCTGCAAAGGCCGCATATCCTGCCAGCTCTGCATAGGCGGCGTTGCCTGCGAGCTCGGCGAAGTTAGCGTTCCCGGCCAATTCAGCCCAGGCGGCGCTTCCGGCGAGTTCGGCAAGATTGGCGTTGCCTGCGAGTTCGGCATAGGCGGCGCTTCCGGCGAGTTCGGCGAACTTAGCGTTCCCGGCCAATTCAGCCCAGGCGGCGCTTCCGGCGAGTTCGGCAAGATTGGCGTTGCCTGCGAGTTCAGCGAAGGCCGCGGTTCCGGCGAGTTCGGCAAATGTGGCAGTGCCGGCAAGTTTTTTGAACGACTCGTCTTTAATCATCCTGTCGAACACATCGCTTTGCATCAGTTGTTGCAGCGACTGGTCTCCCAACTGGACGTCTTCTTCCGAAAGCGCATTTCCGCGATAGCGTTCGGCCGGTGCTACGGTACCGACCGCATCGCCGCCGTCCGTCGGATAGTTCATCCCGAAATAGGCAATTGCAGCCAGCGCAGCAACGCCGATTACGATTACCGGGACCGATTTATTGCTAATAGACATTTCCTATCCCCTTACGCCCTCACGCGGGCTGTTAGTTGTTCGTCTTATCTGGAAGTACTACCCAGCTAAGAAATAGTTGGTAACCACCATAAAATCGGGCCGCAGCCCTATGGTGGGCTTTAATCTTCGGGTTCGAATTTGAGGCTGGCCTCGTGCACAACCTCACCACCCGCTAAAAAACGCAGGTCAACCGTAACGCGACGTTTATCGCTGTTCTGCAAATAGACGGCGTATCGCCGTTTTCCTTCCATTCCCAACGTCACGCTGCCGGTTTTCGCCGATATCGTCGTGCCGGTGCTTTCAAGTTGAGCAAAGCCGTTGAACCAGATCGATCGATCTCGATAATCGGCTTCAATTTCGACCGGGCCTTTAGCGACCAGGTCAAAATCAAGAATGAGCATGGATCCGGTGCGTCTTAAAGAGACCTGGCCGGCAACCTCTGTATTGTCCACGGCGATTGAATTGACAATATCGCCGCTGATTGGATTGGAAATTGTGCCGACAAGGCCCGTGACATCATCAAAGGCTCTATACGAGCTGTTATCCGAGCTCAAGATACTCATAGTCAGCAACACGCCAGCCGCAAATGTGGCTGAATACTTGAGCACCGGTGTTGCGAAGAGGATATCCAGGATTCTTGGCGACGCTGTCTTTGCAGGAGTCGGTTTCACGGAATTCATAATGACATGCCTCATATGAGGAGGAGGAGAGACCGCCTCGACCGAATCCATTGTGCCGCAAAGGGTTTCAAGCTCCGCACGCAGCGCGCAAGCTGCATCGTTTGCCGCAAGAAATTCATCAAGGTGGCCCTTGTCTGCCTGATCGATCTCGCCGTCTATGTCGGCATTCATCAGGTCAATGTATTTTTGTTCGATAGTCATCTCAGTTGCCACTT
>JAACFM010000025.1 GCA_009937445.1 Gammaproteobacteria bacterium
AAGGAAGCAGATATGCGTTGTATGTTGCGAGCGTTGATTCGGACGGTATCCCTTACCTGTTGAGTTAGAAATATAATATGGCCGATAAGTCTGCTGCGGTAATACGCTCCCCAATTTCAGTCGCTCCCATGATGGACTGGACGGACCGTCATTGCCGATACTTCATGCGACTCCTGAGTCCGTCCGCATTCCTGTACACCGAAATGGTGACGGCGGCGGCTATCCATCACGGTGATGCAGATCGCTTTCTAAAGTTTAATTCCGCAGAGCATCCGCTGGCGCTGCAATTGGGTGGCAGTAATCCTGACTGGATGGCGAGCGCGACGGCCAAGGCAAATCAATACGGCTACGACGAAGTCAACATCAATGTGGGCTGTCCCAGCGACAAGGTTCAAAGCGGACAATTCGGTGCGTGTCTGATGGCAAGGCCGGATACGGTCGCCGAGTGTTACCGGGCGATGCAGGGTGAAACGGACATCCCGATCACCGTGAAAACGCGTATTGGGATTGATGACAAAGACAGCTATGAATTCTTGCAGACCTTTGTCGACAGCATGGTCGAAGCGGGTTGCGAGAAATTCGTCGTGCACGCGCGCATCGCTATTCTCGAGGGCCTCAGCCCCAAAGAGAACCGCACGGTACCGCCGTTGAACTATGAACGCGTCTATCGACTAAAGCGCGACTATCCGGAACTCGAAATCGTGATAAACGGTGGGTTGGCGAAAATCCATCAGGTCGATGAGGTTTTGCAGACCGTCGACGGCGCAATGATCGGTCGCCAGGCCTATCACCAACCGTATTTTCTCGCGGAACTGGAGCATCATTTTGATCCCTCCGGAATATTGCCGGAGCGCCGCGAGATCGTCATGCAAATGTTGCCCTACGTTGAGTCAGTACTAAGAGATGGCGAACCATTGGGCCGGGTTACCCGGCACATGCTGGGTCTCTACGCAGGTCAGCCCGGCGCCAGAGCCTGGCGTCGTCACATCAGTGAAAACGCCCACAGGAAGGGCGCGGGTACCGGGGTTCTAGTTGATGCGCTTGCTGCTTTGCCAGCGGCGGAATGCGAGAGCCGCGACGACCACGAGAAGAATGCTAAGCGGTAGATGGTGAAGTCCGAAGACCTGGTGAGTGAGCGTCCCGGGCAATACTCCATCGCCGGTATGTGCCATCGCTGTTCCGGCAAGGCCCGTCAATAGCAAGAGACCTGTGATCATTCGCATCCTGATTCTCCTCGTAAAGCAACACGACGGGCGCACTCCCCCCGTACGCTAAAGATAGGCTGACATCCACCTAACTAAAATAGGCGTAATTACGTAGGTTGTTGTCCCTTTTCTCGGCCTATGATTGATGCGTAAGGGGGGTTCTATGTGCCTTGCTGTACCTATGAAAATCACGGCGATCGACGGTTTTATCTGCCGTTGTGAAGCCCGTGGGATTGAGCGTGAAGTTAGCCTGTTCATGATGCAGGACGACGATCTTGGGATTGGTGACAATATTCTCGTGCACGTCGGCTATGCCATCCAGAAAGTATCGGAACAGGAAGCGGCGGAATCCTGGGAGCTGTTCGACGAGATGTTGGCGGCAGAAATCTGACGGAGAAGAAGAGCGATGTGCGGTACCTGCGGTTGTAACGTTACTCACGGAGACATGCACACGCATGCAACTGTTACGGTCCTGCAAGGACTGCTGGATGCCAATGACCGTCAAGCGTCGCACAATCGCGAACACTTCGCTCGGCACGGTGTACTTGCCATCAACCTGATGTCTTCGCCCGGAGCGGGCAAAACGGCGTTGCTGGAAGCGACGATAGATTCGCTGCGAGAGACGTTCAGTATCGCCGTAATCGAAGGTGATCTTGAAACCGAGAATGACGCCGCCAGAATTCGCGCGAAGGGTGTGCCCGCAATCCAGATAAGTACCGGTAGCGCCTGCCACCTTGACGCGACGATGGTGCACGATGCACTGCACGATCTTGATCTCGACGCTGTGGATATTCTGTTTATCGAAAACGTCGGTAACCTGGTTTGTCCGGCAAGCTTCGATCTTGGACAGCATGCCAATATTGCGCTGCTCTCGACGCCTGAAGGTCATGACAAGCCAGCGAAGTATCCCGTCATGTTTCGCGCGGCGGATCTGGTCCTGCTGACCAAATCTGATCTGCTGCAGGTTCTTGATGACTTTGATCCGGCTGAGGCCCTGCGTTGTCTGCAGCAGCTTGCGAACCCGGCGCCGATGTTGCAGTTGTCTGCGAAGTCCGGTGACGGCATGCAGAACTGGTTTGACTGGATCGATAAGGCGGTCGCTTGATGAAAGACGCTGCGCAATGGTTGGAAGAACTGCGCGGCCTGAATATCGCTGAGCCTGTGCGCATCATGAATGTGTGCGGTGGGCATGAGCGCTCTATTTCCCTTGCTGGTCTGCGAAAAGCGATTCCAGAGAACATTGAGCTGATACCGGGCCCAGGCTGCCCCGTGTGCGTTTGTCCGGAAGAAGATGTGTACGAGGCGATCCAGATCGCACTTCACGAGGACGTGGTGCTGGTCGCCTTCGGCGATATGTTGCGTGTGCCGGTGAATGTACCCAAAAGCGAACCGCGTTCTCTGGAACAGGCGAAGGCCGCCGGCGCGGACATACGTCCAATCGCATCCCCAACGGAAGCTGTCAAAATCGCCAAAGAGGAGGCGCCACGCAAAGTCGTCTTCTTTGCGGCCGGATTCGAAACCACGACCGCGCCCGTCGCGGCAATGCTGGACGAGGGGGCGCCGGAAAATCTGCTGGTGCTGTTGTCCGGTCGTCTGACCTGGCCGGCCGTCGCGATGTTGCTGGACTCCGAATCGCCTGGTTTTGATGCGCTGGTAGCGCCGGGCCATGTCGCCACGGTGATGGGCCCTGAAGAGTGGGAGTTCGTTGTTGCAAAGCACCAACTCCCGGCCGCTGTCGCAGGGTTCAGGCCGGATACCTTGCTCGCAGCGATGTACTCGGTTCTGGAGCAGTTCAAGACAGGGCGGCGACACCTCGACAACTGCTACCCCGAAGTCGTGAGAGCAGGCGGAAACGCCAGGGCACGTGAACAGCTCAATACCGTGATGGCAGTCTATGATGCCAACTGGCGCGGGGTCGGCATTATCCCGAATTCCGGGTTTCGCTTGCGCGATGCTTATGCTGCTCACGATGCGCGTCAAGTTTTCAAATCTTATGCGGACACCTCGCGCAAGCGCGTGGGTGAGATGCCGCCGGGCTGCGATTGTGCCCGCGTAGTTCTTGGCAAGATTTATCCAAACCATTGTCGCTTGTATGGCGTCGCCTGCACGCCGAGAAAACCGATTGGTCCTTGCATGGTATCGGACGAAGGCGCGTGCAGAATCTGGTGGTCGTCCGGTTACCGGGAAAACCTCTGGGAGGGCGGGAAAAAGGAACGCTCCGGTGCCTGACGCAACCCAATTCACGTTGACCGGGCACGTTCAGGGTGTCGGTTTTCGGCCCTTCGTGTATCGGCTGGCAACCAAACATCATCTGACCGGCTATGTGCAGAATCGCTTGGGAGAAGTTGATATCGTCGCCTGCGGTCAGCCAGACGCAATAAAACAATTTCACGCGGACCTGATAGAACAAGCACCACCGCTGGCAAAGCCGCGAGTTGTACATTTCGAACGGGTCGACCCGCTTGACTTCGACGCATTCGAAATAATTCCAAGTCAGAGTGATGCCAATGCACGGATATTCGTGCCGGCCGATAACTTTATGTGCGACGACTGCCGGGCGGAGTTGCACGATCCGCACAACCGGCGATATCACTACCCGTTTATCAACTGCACGCAATGCGGCCCACGCTATACGCTGATCGAGTCGCTTCCCTACGACCGGAAAAATACCAGCATGGCCAGCTTCGAACTCTGTGACAGTTGCCGGTCCGAGTATGAGGATTCGGCAGACCGTCGTTTCCATGCGGAACCCATTGCCTGCGCGGATTGTGGGCCTGGTCTCGATTTTGAAAAAGGCGGTTACGCAGAATTCAGCGATCCGGACACGGAAATTAACGTTGCGATCAGGGAACTGCGCGAAGGGAGCATTATTGCCATAAAGGGCATTGGTGGTTATCACCTGATGGTCGACGCTCGTAATGCCGTCGCGATCGAAACCTTGCGACTGCGCAAACACCGACCCGGAAAACCACTGGCTGTAATGTTTCCCATGGAAGGTAGCGACGGGCTTGATGCCGTGCGCAGTGCGGCGTTGATCGATGCTCTTGAGGCGGCAACATTGCTGGACCCGTCACGCCCCATAGTCCTGGTTCCGAAACGATCAGAATCGGGTTTGGCGGAGAATATCGCACCCGGTTTGTCCGACATCGGCGTATTTCTCCCTTACAGTCCCCTGCACGATTTGTTGCTGCAGAAGTTTGGTGGTCCCCTGGTCGCGACGTCGGGCAACATTAGCGGCGAGCCGGTAATCACGGAAAATGATGAGGCCTCGTCACGTCTGACGGCGATAGCAGATGCGTTCTTGCATCACGACCGTCCCATCGTTCGACCAGCCGACGATCCGGTTGTACGACAACTGGCGGGTGCCATGCGGCCATTACGCATGGGTCGCGGTGCGGCGCCAGTCGAACTTGAATTGCCGTGGCGCCTGTCGAAACCGGTACTCGCCGTCGGCGGGCACATGAAAGGTGCGTTAGCGCTCGGCTGGGACGAGCGGGTCGTGGTATCGCCGCACATCGGCGAGATGGGTAATGCCAGAAGCATGGACGTCTTCGAGCAACTCGTCCGGGATATACAGGCACTTTACGGTGTCGATGTGGAACACGTGCTCTGCGACGCTCACACCCGTTACACGACGCACCGCTGGGCGCGCCGGCACGAGCTGCCTTTCACGCCGATCTTTCATCATGCCGCCCATGCATCTGCGCTGGCTGGCGAATTCATTCCTGATGAACAATGGCTCGTATTTACCTGGGATGGCGTAGGTCTTGGCGAAGACGGGTCGATGTGGGGCGGCGAGGCGCTGTTCGGATCGCCCGGCGCCTGGCGACGTTTTGCCAGCTGGCGCCCCTTCAGAGTACCGGGCGCCAATTTGTCCGGACGCTCGCCGTGGCGCAGCGCAGCGGCACTGTTCTGGGAGTGCGGTGAGTCGTGGCCGGACTGTCCGGATGTTGATGGTCTTGCCGAAGCCGCATGGCATAGCGGCCTGAACAGCCCATACAGCAGCGCGGTTGGCAGGCTGTTCGATGCCGCGGCCGCCGTCATTTGCGACATTCAAGACGTGAGTTTTGAAGCCGAGGGTCCAATGCGACTGGAGGCCCTGTGCGCCCGGTCCCGGACCCCTATCGAAGTGCCATTGCATATTGATGACCATGGTGTGTGGCGAAGCAATTGGGCGCCATTACTGCCGTTATTGGCCGATCAACAATTATCTCAACAACATCGCGCAGAGACGTTTCACTCCAGCGTCGCGCATGCACTGTTGGCGCAGGCCGTCAAAGCACGTGAGATCTGCGGTGCTATTCGCATCGGGCTGACGGGCGGTGTGTTTCAGAACAAGGTTCTTGCGGCAGAGACCGTTGGACTTCTTACAACGGCTGGATTCGAAGTGCATCTGCCGCATGCGTTGCCGTGCAACGATGCTGCGTTGTGCTTCGGGCAGGTCGTGGAATTCGCTGCAGACAACCTAGGGGCGTAGAACAATGGATGACATCACACTGGATGACACTAGAATTACGCTTGCCCACGGTAATGGCGGACGTTTCATGCGAGAACTCATTGAAGGTCTGTTCGCCCGTCATTTGCACAAATCAGAACTGAATACTCAGGCGGACGCGGTACCCATCGCGCTTGATGCTGGCGAAGTTCTGATTACGACGGACGGATTCACCGTGCAGCCACTGGAGTTCCCGGGTGGTGACATCGGCTCACTCGCTATTCACGGGACGACTAACGATCTGGCCGTGGCTGGCGCGCGACCGATGTATCTGACTCTCAATGCCTTTATCGAGGAAGGACTCGAGGTCGAGACACTCGATCGAATTATCGCAAGCCTGGCGCGTGCAGCCGAAGAAGCCGGGGTAAAAATCAGTGCCGGTGATACGAAAGTCGTGCGCCGAGGCGAGGGCGGAGGTCTGTATCTTGCGACCACAGGCGTGGGCATTCGTCTGCCCGGCACGGTGCCTTCAATGGATCGGATTTGTGCCGGCGACGTCATTTTGGTTAGCGGCAGTGTCGGTGATCACGGTACGGCAGTAATGCTCGCAAGAGAGGAGTTCGGCCTGCGCGGGGACCTGATTTCGGACGCAGGGCCGGTAATGGCTCTGACCGAGCCCTTACTGCAGCTGACAGGTTTGCGTTTCATGCGCGACCCTACACGCGGTGGTATCGCATCAATTGCACATGAAATTCTTCGTGCCACAGGTCTCGGCGTACGCTTCGAAGCGAGTATTCCCGTGAAAGAACCCGTGCAATCCGTTTGCGACATGCTGGGCTACGATCCTTATTACCTGGCTTGCGAAGGCCGGGTAGTTGCGGTGGTGGCACCGGAGCAGGCGAACGAAGCGCTGGGAATATGGCGTAGCCTGAAGGCCGGCTGTGATGCTGCCAGAATCGGCACGATTACGGCTGACAGCGATCGCGTGATTCTTGAAACGTCACTGGGCGGTGAGCGTTTCCTCGAAGAGCTGGAGGACGATCCGCTGCCGCGAATTTGCTAGTGAACGAGGCTCATTTCCAGTCGTTGCAAAATCATTTCGTCACCACTGACAATTTGGGTGCGAAAATCGCCGCAGGCTGAACAAAGCAGACGATTTGCCTGTGCTTCGGTTTCTGCATTGCATTGAGTACACGTTACAACGATGTTGGACGGTTCGATAATCAGTTCGGCGTCGGCGGCTATTGTGCCTGCGGCCGCAAGCGGGTACGCGTTTCTTAAGAGCGCAGGCTCGATTCCTGATAACGGTCCAATCTGTAAATACAACTTCTCCACAGTGACCGCATTGCGTTCGTTGGCGATCGTCTCAACCTGTTGTAGCAGAGAAAGGCACACGGACAGTTCATGCATCTGCATGCCCAGCCGTGGTAAAGAGCGAGCGACGGCTGACAACCTTCGATTTTGCCGTCGACTCAAACAGACCCTTCATGACTTCCATAGCCAAATCCCGCGCCGTCGCCTGGTCGGGGACGTCGGCGACTGTTGAAAACAGGACGGCGGAAAAATACAGCCCGAGTTCTTCATCCTGCGCTGCGGTAAATTCGATGTCGCCGGACGGAAAGCAGGCGGTCACCGAATGTCCCTGTTCAATATCAGGACTGACTCCAGATCCTGGCAGCAGGATGAGATTCATAAACCACGGCGTAATCAGCACACCAATCTCGAAGTCCTGGAATTCTCGAAAACCAATCGTTTCGACTTGCAGCTGTGTGTTAATAAACGGCAGGCCGCGCATGCGCTGCTCATGAATACTGCGAAATCGCTCGGCGAGCGTGGTACTTGAGATGAGTTCTTGTGCGGTCATTGGTCCACGGGCAGAAATGAGCCTGCGTTCGAGTCACATTGGGGGCAACGCCAGTAATCCGGGAGCTGCAGAAATGGTGTTCCGGGAGGTATCTGCTGAACGTCGTCGCCGAGGTCCGGGTTGTAGACGTACCAGCAGATCCTGCATTCGAGTTTTGCGTCGTCGGAGAGCCGATTCACGCGGCATTCGGCCAGTAGGGGGCTAGTATTTGTGACAGGCGTTCGGCGGAGTCCGCAAGATCTTCCGGGGCAGCTGTCACAACGTCGGGTACTGCAGAGATCTCAAGTGAGTTCAATATCAGTGTGCCCATTGAGTTATAGAATCTTACCCACCAGACGTTCGGTGCCAGTGTACTGATGACCTGACACTTGCCGTAGGCTCTGGACAGAATATCGACGGGTCCTCGTCCGAGTCGGCCGTCCAGGTATTCAAGCTCGGCGAGCGACAGCGGTAACAACGTCAAATTGATCGAGTGCCTGTTGCCGTTGCTTTTGAACAGCGCATGGCGATCAGCAAGTTCGACCAGTATCGGCATTGCGTTTGGGGCATCGGCGCTGCCGTCATCTTTCGATATGTCGATCGGGCAGGCGTTTTCGATCGACACCGATAGCAGGTTTGGGGCGGCGCCGACTTCGATCATATCGGCCATGATGTCGCCCTTGTCGTCGAAATACAGACTGCGCCAGACGCCGGCGAGGACGGACTCCTGCACACTTGCGGTCAGTTCGCCCGTATAGGTGACGCAGTTTTCGCCTTCGCCCAGGATCTGGTTAACCAGCTCCCGATTCCGGTCATCGAGTGCACTAATGTTAGCGCAACGGTTTTCACCATTCTCTGCATAGTCTGCAAGCTGCGTATTCAGCCAGGACATCGCTTCTCGAGCGCCATGCAGATGCTGCACGGCGGTCGGCTCCGGTATTAACGGCGCGTCGTATCGCGTCATGTCACGCGGCATGTCGATGTAGAGGGGCGCTTCAGTGTCTGCGCCGGGTTGGCTGCCGGCTCCAATGACGTGTACCGGGATATCCCTGAAGTTCATAGCATCAATCTCCTTGATTTCGATTACACATCAGCCGGCGACAACGGGAACGCTAAAGCCCGGTGTCCGGCGCCCAGGTGATGACAGCAGGACATTGATTTTGGACAGGTAATCTGCCCAGTCCTGAATACGCGAGATCGTGCCCACGTAGTCGCCACCGCGCACAAAGACCAGTGAAGGGTAGTGGGTGAAGCCATACTTTTGCTTGAGCTTCTGGCCAGCACCGAAGGTGTCGGTTACAACCCCTGGATTAAGCTGCGGCGCAAAGGCGGCAATGAGTTCGGGTAAAATTACAGCAACGTCTGTCGCGTCTTTTACGGTCTCCGGGTTGCCTGGAAAGAACAACACATTGAGCCCCGACATTGCAACGAACGCATCGTGGTTGTCGAGCGTGATCTCCGGGTAGTTCAGTTCGTGCGTCAGCCGCTCAATGAGTGTCTGAGTCATACGGGTTCTCCGCCTGTCGAGGGACGTTCGTTTTCGTAGTCCTGAATATCAAGTGCGGTGGGTCCGATGTGTTCTTCGCGAGGCAGGGAGTCGCCGCGAAGCTCCCAGCTGACGTTCCATTCGTTGAGAATTGCCAGGCCACGTTCGATCGCCGGGTCGATTTTCGTTTTGACGCTGTGTCGTAAACTGCCGCCGTAGTCGTCGAGCAGTTCCGGCTGCACGCCGATCAGGACCATCTGCAACGGAAGATCGCCAGCCAGGTCTGCGGAGGCAAGCACCTCCTGAAAGCCGGTTTGGTGCATGCTGACTTTCTTCGCGCCCATGAAGCGCGGTACTTCATCATCGCGTATGACTTTCAGAGTGGCCGGTGCAAGTCCAAAGTCGACCGCATCAAAAATCAACAGACGTTTGGCATTTCTTACCCAGGGAAGCAGAAAGATTCCCTGGGTGCCACCGTCCATGACGCGCACATTGTCCGGGAAAGTATAACGTTCGTGTAAGGTTTCGATCGTGCGAATACCGAAGCCTTCGTCAGCCCACAGAATATTGCCGATACCGAGAATCAGCGTGTCATAAGCACCTGGATCACCGTCTGCGATACTCATGGTCGCAATGCTCATTGCCTGTCTCCAGTTAGTCCGCTAGACGCACTTCATTGCGGGTCGCGCGGCCCGTCGTCCTTGAAAGTTCGCCAACCGTTGATCATCGCGCTGACACCATTTTGGCGCGAGGCGAAATCGGCACGTATTGCCATGTAGATGTGAATGATGACGAAAAACAACATCAGCCACATGCCTAACAGGTGCCACATGCGCACCGTCTGAGAGCTCGCTTCGAGCACGAAAACCCAGCCGAACAGATTGTCGGCCCAACTATCGGCGCCGGTGCCCTGACTGTACAAAGCGAAGCCGGTACAGACCATGAAAAAGGCGACGAGTACGTTGAAGATCCACATGGCAAACTGCGCTAGCGGATTGTGTCCTATGCTCTTGCCGGTTTTCCTGGTGAGGAGCGCATAGAACTTCACTTCGTGCCAGAGACGCTTCCAATAAACACCGCGCCACACGGGAACGATGAATAGACCCCGAGCATACTTGTTGCCAACAATGGCAAGGTAAACCCGAACGAATAATCCAATCGCAAAGACAAAGGCGCTCACGAAATGCACGAACCGAATATTCCCCATCAGAAAGTGATCGCTGGCCTCTCCGCTAATGGACGCGAGTGGGTTTGCAATCAGATAACCCGTGACAATGAGTACGCCTATCGACAGTGCGTGCAGCCAGTGCCAGATTCGTACCGGCATAGTGAACACATAGATCGGACCGGGAAGTTTTTCTGTCATGTTGACACTTGCCATCACTTCCTCCTTATCGCACTTTGATTTCGCTAAGTTCCCTGCCATCGTGAGACATCACGTGCGTCGCGCAGGCGACACAGGGGTCGAAACTGTGAATTGTGCGCAGTATCTCGAGCGGCTGTTCGGCATCGGCCATTGGCGTTCCCAACAAGGCAGCTTCATAAGCACCGATGTTGCCGGCCGGGTCTCGCGGTGATGCATTCCATGTCGTCGGTACGATGCACTGGTAGTTCTCGATCTTGGTGTCTTTGATGTGCACCCAGTGACCCAGCGCGCCGCGTGGTGCTTCGCCGAAACCAACGCCTTTGACGTCAGCCTCCCAGGTGGAAGGATCGAACTTCTCCATGTTCGCCGTCGTCAAATCGCCGGCCTTCAGATTGGCCATCAGTTCGGCATAGACGTCACGCATCTTGTGCGCCGCCCATGAGGCTTCAAGCCCGCGTGCCGCTGTTCGACCCAGCGTTGAGAACAACGCTGTGATAGGCAGGCCCAGATCGGAGAGCAGTTTATCGACAGGTTCCTTGATGTCCGGGCGGCCTCTGGCATAGCCAACCAGGTAGCGAGCCAGCGGCCCGACCTCCATCGCATGCCCACGCCAACGTGGTGCCTTGAGCCAGGAGTATTTGCCACCCTCGTCAATATTTTCGATATTGGTTTTGGTGCCGACGAGATTTGGGCCCAGCTCGAACTTGGGTTCGGTAACACCTTCGAACGGGTGCAAGCCGACATTTTCGTCGGCGTACTGGTACCAGGAGTGGGCGACAAATTCCTGAATTTGCGCCGGGTCACGCACGTCCACATCGTGTACGTTATTGAGGTCGCCATCGAGGATGGCGCCCTGCGGCATCATCAGGCTGTCGTTGGTATGGTTATTGGCGTACGCCGGGAATTCGCCGTAGGCCATTACGTTCTTGCTCGACAGACCGCCGCCATAGCCCCAGTCTTTGTAGAACGAGGCAATAGCTTTCAAGTCCGGCAAGTAGACCTGATCCGTAAATGCAATCGTCTGCTCAATAATGTCCTTGACCATATTGAGCCAGACCATGTTGACCACGCCCGAAGAGCCCACTTCGTCTACATTGATCGAACACGGCATCCCGCCCACAACCCAGTTGGGATGCGGATTACGTCCACCGAAGATGGTGTGAATCTTGACGATCTCTTTTTGGAAGTCGAGTGCTTCCAGATAGTGGGTCGTCGCCAGAAGATTCGCTTCGGGCGGCAGTTTGTACGCTGGACTGCCCCAATAAGCGTTCGCGAATATTCCCAGCTGACCCGACTCAACAAAGCGTTTCAGCTTGTTCTGCACCGTACTGAAGTAACCGGGCGATGAATTTGGCCAGGGACTGATCGCCTGCTGCAGTTCAGAAGTCGCTTTCGGGTCGGCGCTCAGTGCGCTGACGACGTCCACCCAATCCAGAGCGTGCAGGTGATAGAAATGCACAATGTGGTCTTGCGCGTACTGCGCCAGCATCATCAGGTTACGAATATGATTCGCGTTTGTCGGTATCTGGATGTCGAGGGCATCTTCAACAGCGCGAACAGACTGCAGTGCGTGCACGCCCGTGCAAACGCCGCAAATACGTTCAGTGAACGCCCATGCATCACGTGGATCCCGGCCTTGCAAAATAACCTCGAGTCCGCGCCACATGCTGCCTGTAGAAACAGCATTTCGAATCACATTGTTTTCGTCGAGATTTACCTCGATACGAAGGTGGCCTTCGATTCGGCAAACAGGATCGACGACGACGCGTTGGCCGCTATCATCGAGAGCGAAACCATTGGGTGTCGTTACACTAGCCATTGCTCACCTCCTCGGACGGTTGCGATTTCTTTGCTGTGGCCTTTTGAACTACCGTTGCTGCTGCGTGCGCGGCGACGCCTATGGCCGCAGCGCCGGCGAGGGTTCCGCCGATCTGATTCGCCGTGGCTTCGACGTTGCCGGTAACGTTCAGGTTGGATATCGAACTGTAGAAGCTGCCTTTGTCCCAGAAGTTTTCTTCTGCACAACCGAGGCAACCATGTCCCGATTTAACGGGCCACGACAGGCCACCGTTCCACTCGATGGTGGAGCAGGCGTTGTAGGTGGTCGGACCTTTGCAGCCGACCTTGTACAGGCAGTAACCTTTTCTCGCGCCTTCATCATCAAATTTCTCGACAAACTGACCGGCATCGAAATGCGGTCGTCGATAGCATTTGTCATGCAGACGCTGCCCATAAAACATCTTCGGCCGCCCCTGTCGGTCCAGCGGTGGAAGTCGGTCGAATGCCAGCATGTAAGTGATGACGCCTGTCATGACTTCAGCGATCGGGGGGCAACCGGGGACTTTTACGATAGGTTTATCGAGAATCACCTTGTGAATAGGGGTGGCCTGCGTCGGATTGGGACGTGCTGCCTGAACACAACCCCAGGATGCGCAGGAACCCCAGGCAATGATCGCCTTGCAGTGGTCCGCCATATAACGCAGTTTTTCGACGTATGGTTTGCCCGCCTGTATGCAGTACATGCCATCTTCGTTAAGAGGAGGATTGCCTTCGCAGGCAAGAATGAACTCACCGTCATATTTCTCGACCGTTTGTTGCAGTAACTCCTCGGCCTGATGTCCCGCTGCTGCCATCAGGGTGTCGTCATAGTCGAGTGAAATCATCGACAGAACAACGTCGCCGGCCAGAGGATTGCCGGAGCGGATAAACGACTCCGTGCAACAGGTACACTCAAGACCGTGCAGCCAGATGACGGGTGTCCTCGGCTTGGTTTCAAGAGCGTGGGCGATTCGACCGACGAATTCCGGACCCAGTCCGAGTCCGGCCGCAGTGAGGCTACAAAATTTCAGGAAACTACGACGGGTAATTCCGTGACGCCGCATGACATCGTAGAAAGTTTCGTGCACAGGCATAGCAACTCTCCCCATTAGGCTAAATGCATTTTGGGCTGGTCGCCTGCTTGTTTTTCTTTTTTCGTACGTCCGTGTCTGAGCGCTTACAAGTCCGTTGAGCAAGACTTCGCAGCTAATCGAATAGTGCTACGTCATCAAGGCCTTGTTTATCGTGGTGATTACGTACTTGGTTGTGACGCAAACCAGTGGTCGCTCATCGAATTGATAGCCTATTAGCAAGCGCGCGGCTACAATGCATGGCTGTGCCATCAACCCGTAAATTCGAAAGGCTAATTTTCCGAGAATGAGTGCCAAATCCAGAAACAAACATGAAACCAGCGCCGATAAGGCCGATATTCACGAGCTATATGAGCTGTCGGTTCAGAATGTCGAACACGAGATCGAGTTTTTACAGGCGACCTTCAAGTCGCTGACGGGACGTACGGCGTATTTATTTCGAGAGGATTTCTGCGGGACAGCAAGCTTGTCCTGTGAGTGGGTGAAGCAGGGCCACGAATACCAGGCCATTGGCGTAGACATAGAACCGTCTGTGCTGGAGTGGGGGCGCAACAACCGCGTGAGCCGGCTGGATACTGAAGATCAGGCTCGCGTTAGTTTGATCGAATCCGACGTCATGACGGTTGAGACGCCGAAAGTGGATCTGCTCGCTGCGTTCAATTTCAGCTATTTCATATTTGACACCCGTGAATCGCTGCGAGCGTATTTCAAGAAGGCGTTCGACGCGATCAAGGACGACGGCGTTTTCTTCTGCGATATGTTCGGTGGCCCAGAGGCTCAGGAAGAGACCAAAGAAAAGACCAAACACAAGAAACATGGCTTTTCCTACATCTGGCATCAGGCCAAGTTTCACCCGGTAACACATTTCATTCGTTGCCATATCCATTTTCATTTCAAGGATGGCTCGAAGATCAAGAAGGCCTTTACCTACGAATGGCGCTTGTGGTCAGCCCCGGAACTGCGCGAATTGCTGCTGGAAGCCGGGTTTAGCAAAGCGACCGTCTATTGGGAAGGCGAAGACGAAAACGGTGATGGTAACGGTGAATTCACCCCAAATGAAAAAGGTGAGGCAGATCTTGCCTGGATCGCGTACATCGTGGCCGAGAAATAGTAGTATTACTGGCTGCTTGGGGCATTAACCTGTGAATCGTGTTATGGCAAAAGATCTTGAAGTCGCTATTGTGTTTGCTGACGTTGTCGGCAGTACGCAACTGTACGACAAGTTCGGCGACACCAAAGCCAGCGAAACGGTGGCTGTTTGTCTCGATATTATGAAAGACGCGACCTATCAGTTTAACGGCACCGTGATCAAAACGATTGGTGATGAGGTTATGTCGACCTTTGAGACAGTCGACGAGGCAATGGGCGCTGCGGTCATGATGCAGACCCGGATTTCGGCGACCGGCAAAAAAGACAACGGTATACCGGTATCGATCCGCATCGGCTGTCATTACGGGCCCGTGGTGCAGGAGCAAAACGACATTTTTGGCGCGGCGGTGCATACCGCTAACCGAATGACGTCACAGGCGAAATCCAAACAGATCGTGATTTCCGGATTTACGGTTGAGCAAATGAGTCCGGAACTTCGCAATCAGGCCCGCCAGATTGACGTCGCAACGGTTCGTGGCCGACTGGATGAGGTCGCACTGTTCGAGCTGGTATGGCAGCCGGACGAAGCGACCAGCATGTTGCCCACTATTGAGTGGGAGAACAAAGATCAAAAGGCATCCAAGCTGTTGCTGAACTTCAAAGATACGACCGTTGAAGTGTCAGATCGCCGCAAGAGTATTAATCTTGGCCGGGCTGACGACAATGATGTCGTGGTCAAAGGAAACCTGATTTCGCGTATTCACGCAAAGGTCGAGATGCGTCGCGGCAAGTTCGTGATTATTGACCAGAGCACCAACGGTACGTTTGTGCAAAACGTGCAGGGGCAGGAAGTGTTCGTGCGCCGTGATTCAGCTGAGCTGGACGCCGAAGGCACAATCGGGTTGGGTCGGACGGAGGAGCCGGGCTCCTCGCTGGCGATCTACTACAAGACGATCGAGTAACCGCCCGTAGGAGCGCGCCCTGCGCGCTCCTACGATAGTGCCTTTGCGATAGCTTGTTGTTGCTGGCGCAACGCGTCCGGCAGGCGGTCACCGTAGCTCTCCAGGTACTCACCGACAGACTTCAGTTCTGCTTGCCATTGCTCCCGGTCGATCGAGGTCAAGGCCTGCATGGCTGCGTCGCTGATATCGAGATCCGTGGTGTCAATGTCGGCGGGATTGGGCAGGAAGCCGATCGGCGTTTCGATCGCGTCCATCTTGCCGTCGCAACGGGCGATGATCCATTGCAGAACGCGCAGGTTCTCGCCAAAGCCGGGCCACAGAAACTCACCTTCGGCATTCTGGCGGAACCAGTTGACGTGGAATATCTTCGGCAGGTGTTCGAGGTTTTCGCCAAACGCGAGCCAATGTGCCCAGTAGTCTGCAAAGTTGTAGCCGCAGAAAGGCTTCATCGCCATCGGGTCGCGGCGGACGACGCCAACTTCACCAACGCTCGCGGCCGTAGTCTCTGAGGCGACACCGGCACCGACCAGAACGCCGTGCTCCCAGCTCTTGGCTTCATACACCAGCGGTGCGAGTTCTTTACGACGCCCACCGAAGACGATCGCCGAAATTGGCACGCCTTCGGGCGCATCGGCCAGGCTGGAATAGGCCGGATTGTTCGTTGCCGCCACCGTGAACCGCGAGTTCGGGTGCGCTGCCTTGCCATTGGCTGCATCGTAGTCACGACCTTGCCAATCCTTTGTCGGGGTGCCGTCTTTTTTGCCCTCCCACCAGGGTTCATTGTCATCGGTGGTGGCGACATTGGTGAAGATCGCGTCATGCATGATCATGTCGTAGGCATTCTTGTTGGTTTGTTCGTTGGTGCCCGGTACAACACCGAAGTAGCCGGATTCCGGATTAATCGCTCGCAGCTTGCCGCCCTCATCAGGGTGCAGCCAGGCGATGTCATCACCCAACGTCCAGATCCTCCAGCCCGGCAGTGATTCCGGCGGAATCAACATTGCCAGGTTGGTCTTGCCGCAGGCCGACGGAAACGCGCAGGCGACGTAGTGAACGACACCATTCGGATTTTCAAGGCCGACGATCAACATGTGCTCGGCCAGCCAACCTTCACTGCGCGCCTGGTAGCTCGCGATTCGCAGTGCGTGGCATTTCTTGCCGAGCAATGCATTGCCGCCGTAGCCCGAACCAATGCTCTTGATACTGAGCTCATCCGGGAAGTGCATGATGAAACGACGCTCGGGGTCGAGATCGCCTGTCGAGTGCAGACCCTTGACGAAAGTGCCGTCTTTTTCAATACGTTGCAGCGCTGCCGAGCCCATGCGTGTCATGAGCTTCATGTTCACGACGACGTAGGGACTGTCGGTGATCTCAACGCCACAGCGCGAGTACGGTGAACCGATGGGGCCCATGCAATAGGGCAGGACGTACATTGTGCGGCCCTGCATACAGCCGGCGAACAACTCGTCCATTTTCGCGTGGCCGTCTGCGGGTTTCATCCAGAGATTGTTCGGACCGGCGTCTTCCTGCTCGTCGGTGCAGACGAACGTCAGATGTTCCACTCGAGCAACGTCGTTCGGATTCGAAAGATGCAGGTAGCAATTGGGGTGGCTCTTCGGATTCAACGTCGTGAGCGTGCCGTCCGACAGCATTTTCTCGATCATTTCCTGGTATTCAGCATCGCTTCCGGTGCACCAGCGAACAGTATCTGGCTGAGTGTGGGCTGCAACCTGGTCGACCCAGGACTGCAGCGCCGATAACGTCGTCGTCATAGAGGTTTTCTCTGTGTGTAGGGTGTTTGTGTAAACAGTTTCATCTGTCACTATATGCTGTCGCATTATACCCATGTGCGCGTGAAATGCAGTTCGAAATCCACGATCAAGCCATGAAAGGTAACGCGCGTCAGCGCGCTGAACCGTGTAATCTTGCGGCCGTGAAAACCTTGACTGAATTCTTCGGCGATCAAAGCCCGCTAAAAGACCTGCTACCCGGATTTACGCCACGGGCCGGGCAGGGCTGGATGGCTGAGGCGGTTGCAGAAGCCATCGAAAACCGGGACAAGCTTGTCGTCGAGGCTGGCACTGGCACAGGCAAGACTTTTGCGTACCTGATCCCGGCGCTGATGAGCGGTCGCAAGACGATCATAAGCACCGGAACCAAAGCGCTTCAGGATCAGTTGTATCACCGCGATCTGCCGCTCGTCGGCAAAGCGATAGGACGCCCTGTCACGACGGCATTGCTGAAGGGGCGAGCCAACTATCTGTGCCGTCAGCGCCTCGATCAGGTTACCGACCCGGCATCCGCCCTACTTGAGGATCTGAACGAAGTTCGGGAATGGCGCTATCGCACCACCAGTGGCGACAAGGCTGAGTTGATTGAAGTGCCTGAAGACTCGCCGATCTGGCCGTTCGTGACGTCAACGGCTGAGAATTGTCTGGGCCAGAAATGTCCCGAGTATTCCAAGTGCCACGTAGTGAAGGCGCGCAAGGCCGCTCAGGAAGCGGACCTGGTCATTGTCAATCATCATTTACTGCTCGCCGACCTGGCAATGAAGGAAGAGGGCTTTGTTGAGTTTCTGCCCGGGGCAGAGGCGATCATTCTGGACGAGGCTCATCAGATCCCGGACCTCGCCGTGCAGTTCTTCGGCGTGTCGCTTGGCAGTCGCGAACTGGAACGGCTGATCGACGAAGCGCGCGCCGCTACGCTGCCGTATTCTCAGCCAGAGCTGAACCGCCGCATAGACGCATTACAGACCGCGATTCGCAACCTCAGGGCCGATGCACCGCGCCAGGAAGGGCGGCATGAACTCAATGAAGTCATGACAGAGCTTCGCGAGCCGCTGGATTATCTGTCGCATACCATTCGCGATGTGCAGACCGCGCTCGCTGATCTCGGCGACGCATCGATCGAACTAGAGAAGATTCACGATCAGCTCGTCGGCATCGCAGAAAGATTGACGATTCTAACCAGTGACGAGTCTTGGGATGGGCTGCGTTGGCTCGAAATTCACCCGCGCAGCTTGCGCCTGAATTTGACGCCACTCGATGTGTCGGCGAAGCTCAAGCGCTTGATCGACAACGCGTTTCAGTCCTGGATATTCACGTCGGCGACGCTGGCGGTCGGCGGCGATTTTTCGCATTTTGGTTCTCGAATGGGCCTCGCCGGTGTAGCAGGGCTGACATTTCCGAGCCCGTTTTCTCTGGATCAGAACGGTTTGATCTATTTGCCCGAGGACCTGCCGCAGCCATCAGATCCGTCGCATACCGACGCAATGCTTGAGGCTGTAACGCCGTTGCTCGACTTTACCTCGGGTGGCATGTTTTGTTTATTCACCAGTCACCGCGCTTTGAATAATGCGAAGAAGTGGTTCAAGTCGAACAAGTCAGTGCTGGGCGGCCGGACCCTGCTGGCACAGGGCGATGCACCACGTGATGACCTGCTGCGGCGATTTCGGCAAATTGGCGACGCAGTATTGCTGGGAACCGGCAGCTTTTGGGAAGGCGTCGATGTCCGAGGTCCGGCATTGAGTATTGTCGCGATCGACAAACTGCCGTTCGCGTCGCCGGCGGATCCTCTCATGATGGCCAGGCTGGAATACCTGCGTCGCCAGGGGGCTAACGGATTTATGGAACATCAGTTGCCGCTCGCCGCATTATCGTTGAAGCAGGGTGCAGGAAGATTACTCCGCGATCACACGGACTACGGCGTGGTTGTTCTGTGTGATCCGAGGATCACCGGCAAACGCTATGGTCGAATGTTCCTGGAATGTCTCGAACCCATGCCGTCAACGTCCGCACTCAATGAGGTTTCAAGTTTTCTCGCGGCCCACGAACGCAAAGGGGCAGTTGCATGAAGCGCCTCGCACTGGATACCTCGTCACTGGCCTGCAGCGTTGCGCTCAGGATGGGTGATGAGCTCGTCGAACGCCACGAAGAGCAGCCACGCGAGCACACTCGCTTGTTAATGCCGATGCTTCGTGACGTCCTGGAGGAAGCCGATGTCGAACTGTCGGATCTGGACGCTATTGTGCTCGGAAACGGTCCTGGCTCATTTATCGGCATGCGTATCGCGGCATCGGTTGCCCAGGGCCTGGCGTTTGGCGCCGGCCTGAAAATCATCCCGGTGTCATCTCTGGCTGCGGTTGCAGCCGAAGTTTTTCATAAATCGGAAGTCGAACATGTCGCTGTCGCACAGGATGCGCACATGCACGAGGTTTATCTTGGGCTGTATTCGCGCGGTGCGAACGAGTTGCCGCAGCCGCTAGCTGATGAACGGCTGCAAGACTGCAGCGTCATCGAGGAATTTTCAGCGGCCAATGAGAAAATCACTGTCGCAGGGCAGGGATGGCAGCGCTACCCTGAGCTGGCAGCGATCAACCGCTCGTGCATCGGCGGACATTCGGACGTGCTTTTTCCGCGTGCATCCTATCTGTTGGCCTTGTCGGAGTTATCGAACGCGATCGAGCCAAAGGATATTCAACCCGCCTATCTGCGACAAAAGGTGGCGGAAATACCGAGAAGCAGATAATCGTAACAGTCCTGTAATATAACGCTGTTCAAATGCGTGGCTGCACTGATCCTTACAAGCCGCTGAGACCGCATGACCGCAAGCAAGATATTGATTGTTGAAGATGAAAAGGCGATCCGCGAAATGATCGTCTTTCATCTGGCGCGAGCCGGTTACGAGGTGTTTGAAGCGGAGGATTGCCAAAGCGCCAGAGCGCTTATTGCTGATAAACAGCCAGACCTGGCGCTGATCGACTGGATGCTTCCGGACATGAGCGGGCTCGAACTGACTCGAATGCTGAAACGCGACAAGAATCACGAAGATTTGTCGATCATCATGTTGACCGCCCGCGCCGATGAACGCGACAAGATCTCGGGTTTGGACGGCGGCGCTGATGACTATGTTACGAAGCCTTTTTCCCCACGTGAATTGATCGCACGAATTCAGGCGGTTTTACGTCGCACAACTAGTCCACCAGACGAAACTCACCTTGCCGGCGTGCTTGAGCTGGATGGTCCGGGGCATCGTGTCTCTGCGTCGGGCGTTGAACTCAAACTGGGACCGACAGAATATCGCTTGCTTGAATTCCTGATGACCCATCCCGATCGCGTCTACAGTCGTTCACAATTGTTGGATCGTGTTTGGGGTGCCAACGTCTACGTCGAAGAACGAACAGTCGACGTCCATGTCACGAGACTCAGGAAAGCGCTTTCAGATACGACCGCAGACGAATACATTCAAACCGTCCGCGGTGCCGGATACCGTTTTTCAGTACGGACGGGCTAGTTAGCGATGTCGGAATCGGCAAGGAAATTTATCTTCGGTGTCGCGCTGCTTCTCGCCGCCGGTGCCTTAATTGGTTGGTACTACGACGAGACGCTCTGGGGTCTGCTGGTCGCGGCGCTACTCACTCTCCTGTGGCAGATTCGCCAGTTACTCAGTTTTGACCGCGCATTAAAGACGGACGACTTCGACAATTTTCGGGTTGGCGACGGTATTTGGCAGCAAATATTTTCGCGGGTGCAATTTGAAAGAGATCGTGGAAAACGCCGCAAGGATAGCTATCGTCAACTGTTACGCGAGATTCGCAAATCGACAGATGCCATGCCTGACGGTGCCGTTATCTTGGACGCGGAAAACGAAATTGTCAGTTCAAACCGGGCCGCCAAGCTGCTCGCTGGTCTGAAGCGCAAGAAAGACAAAGGCCATCGCATCGACAATATTCTGCGCGACCCGAAATTGACGGCCTTGTTGGAGAGCGGCGATTTGGGCATGAACGTGGACATTCCGTCCCCGGTTGTGGATGGGCGATGGCTGAACTGTCGTGTAGTGCCCTATGGCGGGGAGCAGAAGTTGTTGTTCTTGCGAGATGTCACCGATCGCATACGGCTCAGCAAGATGCGCCGGGATTTTGTTGCCAACGCATCGCACGAATTGCGCTCACCGCTGACGGTGATCAATGGCTATCTTGATGCCCTGGCAGACAGTGGCGACTTGCCCGCGGAATGGGAGAAGCCCGTCGTGCAAATGCGTGGTCAATCGCTGCGCATGAAGCAAATTCTCAATGAGATGCTCGAGTTGTCGCGACTTGAAAGCTCCGGTTATGCCTCGCGGGATGCAACAGTCGAAATCGCAACTCTGCTCGACTCTGTGCGAAACGATTTCGAGCGGCCGACCGTTGCGGCTGACATTGTCATCAACGTCGAATCGCCAGCGAGGCTATTGGGGCGAGCCGGCGAGATCGAGTCCGTCATCGTCAATTTGTTATCCAATGCGTTGCGCTATACGCCGCCTGACGGCACGGTGACTTTGACCTGGCGGGAAACACCGACGGGCGCAGAGCTGATAGTCACTGATACGGGTGACGGCATCGACTCCGAACACATTCCTCGCCTGACAGAACGTTTCTTCCGCGCGGATCGTGGGCGCAGTCGGGATGAAGGCGGAATCGGCCTTGGTCTTGCGATCGTCAAGCACGTGCTCGCCCGGCACAATGCCGAACTTGCCATCAGCAGCGAGCTGGGCCGTGGTAGCGAGTTTCGCTGTCGTTTTCCGGCTGACCGCGTAGTTGCCGAAAATCCATGACTGCTGGATTAATGCAATTTGGATCGCATAAGAACCGTTAAATATCAATCACCGGAAACCTCCGTGTCACTGTCACAAAAATGCAATATTCCTGTAACTTGGGCGACACACAGTGTCGTTAGAGTCCAACGAATTAAACCTTTTAAGCGAGCATGCAAAAAATGAAGCGAATCCTATTTTCGACCTTGGTAGCGTCCATCGTCTTGACCCCTGCAGCGTTTGCAGCTGTAAGTGACGAAGATTTCGCACAGTTGCGTGAGCAGCTGGCGGCAGTTTCGGCACGTCTCGAGGAATTGGCGGCTGAAAACGCCGAATTACGTGCGGCTCAGAATCAGGCCGACGCCGCGATTAGCCAGGTCGAGACCACGATTTCGGAAATTCCAGCGGCGTCCGAAAGCTGGCCGGACCGCATCAAACTCGACGGCGATTTTCGCTACCGCTTTGAGAACATCGAAGTGGAGGGTAGCGATTCTCGCACTCGTCACAGAATTCGCGCTCGCACTAACATCAAGGCCCAGGTAGCTGACAACACAGAGGTTGGCTTCGGTCTCGCGACCGGCGGCAACGATCCCGTGTCAACCAATCAAACGCTTGGTGGCGGCGGGTCGTCCAAACCTGTTGCGCTAGATCTTGCCTACGTCGACTGGGAAGCGACTGAGGGGCTGCATCTGCTCGCGGGCAAATTCAAGAACCCGCTCAAACGTGCGGGCGGTCAGGCGTTGACCTGGGATGGTGACTGGACGCCCGAAGGACTCGCACTGAAATATCAACGCGACTGGTTCTTCGTGAATGCACTCGGGACCTATCTCGAAGGTGATAGCAAGCAGCGCAATGATAACTTTAGCTGGGGCGGTCAGTTTGGTGCCAGCGGCACTTTTGGCGATGTAAAACTGACTGGCGGAATTGCTTACTACTCCATTCCAACAAAGGGTAAGGCGACGACATTTGGCGACGAAACTGATCCGGGTGACTACTTTGGTAACACCGCTGTTGAGGCTGGCGGTGCTGCCTGCGGTACCACACCGGATGCGACTTGCGTGTTTCTCTATGACTACGAGCTGACCCAGGTTTTCGCAGAGGCAGCATTCAATGTCGGTGAATGGCCAGCGCTCGTGTTTTTCGATTACGTCAATAACAGCGATCCGTCGGACAACGATACGGGCTGGATAATTGGCACGAGGCTCGGCCAGGCAAAGGATCGTGGTCAGATGCAGTTTGCTTACTACTATGCGGACAAGGAGGCCGACTCCATGATCGGGATGCTCACAGACTCCGATTTCGGTGGCGGCGGCACAGACAGCAAGGGGCACTCGGTGCAGTTTAATTACGGTGTGAACAAGTCGATGACGATTGGCGCACAGTATTTTATCAATGAAATTGACATCTCTTCCGGCAGTAAAAGCGACTTCGACCGGCTGATGATCGACATGCAATGGAAATGGAAGTAGGCTCCTGACATGGAAACGTCCGATCTGACAGATCATATTTCGAAGCGATTCAATAAAGATATTGAGGACCTCCGAAACAACGTACTGGCGATGGGTGGCCTGGTTGAATCACAACTGCAAAAGGCGATCGTCGCTATGGTTAGTGGCGATAGTGAGTTGGGTCTGAAGGTTGCCAATGATGACTACAAGGTTAACGATTTCGAAGTCAGCATTGACGAAGAGTGCGGCCGGATTCTGGCAATGCGGGCTCCGGCTGCCGGCGATCTCCGCCTGATCGTTGCCATTATCAAGACCATCACGGATCTTGAGCGCATCGGCGACGAGGCCGAGAAGATCGGCTTTCTAGCATCTCGGCTCGCGGCGATGGACCGGCCCGCCGATTCTTATCGCGAACTGAAAACTCTGGGAACGCACGTCTTACACATGGTGCGCGATGCGATGAACGCGTTCGCCCGGCTTGATGTCGAAGGGGCGTTCGACGTCGTTCGCGAAGACGAACGCGTCGACGAGGAATACGAAGCCATTCAGCGACAGTGCATCACGTTCATGATGGAAGACCCGCGCTCGATAAAGCGGGTGATGAACGTAACCTGGGCAGCGCGCTCTCTTGAGCGTATCGGAGATCACGCCAAGAACATCTGTGAGTACGTGATCTATATGGTGCAGGGAAGGGATGTGCGTCATACTGACCTTACTGATGCAACCGACATAAACCCTGGCTAAAAACACCATGACCTTACCCGGTAAACGTATTCTGAATCTGGCGGGCGCCCTCTGCTGTGCAGGCATGATGGGATTCGCTCTGTTCGCGCAGCACGTCCTGCTACTTGATCCTTGTCCGTTGTGCATACTGCAGCGGATCGCCGTGATTTCGATCGGCCTTGTTTTTCTGAGCGCAGCAATTCACGGCCCCGGTGTAACTGCCGGCCGTATTTACGCGGGCTTGATCGGCCTGTTCGGCGCTTGTGGCGTCGGTGTTGCCGGATGGCATGTGCGACTGCAAAATCTGCCGCCGGACGAGGTTCCGTCATGCGGCCCCGGCCTTGAATACATGGTCGAAAACTTTCCGCTCAAGGACGCGCTCGGCATGATTTTCAAGGGTTCTGGCGAATGCGCCGAGGTTGTCTGGCGCCTGCTCGGCCTGTCCATGCCGACCTGGGTCGTTATCGGCGTAACGGGGCTTGCCGTTGCCGGGATCTGGAATAATTTGCGCCGCTAGTGCGGCGGTCTAGAGCATCAATTCAATAATACGGCGATACATGCTCGTCAGCTGAACCACGTCAGCGGCTTTTACATGCTCGTCTATTTTGTGAATCGATGCATTCACCGGACCAAGTTCAACGACATCAACGCCTGCCGGTGAAATAAAACGGCCATCCGAGGTTCCACCGCCAGTGGACAGTTCCGGTGCCTTGCCGGTGTGCTCCGATACAGATCGGACAACAGCATCGATCAACGCTCCGGGGTTGGTCAAAAACGGCTCGCCTGACAAATGCCACTTGAGTTCGTAGTCGATATCGTGTGCATCAAACACTTCGTGCACACGCGTCTTAAGTGATTCGTGATTCCACTCCGTTGAGTAACGGAAGTTGAACCGGGCAGACAGTTTGGCGGGCGTCACATTCGGGGCACCGATGCCGCTTTGAATATCGACCACCTGAAAGCTCGTCGGCGGAAAGTATTCGTTTCCTCGATCCCACTCAATTTCGTGCAGCTCGGCAAGCACCGGCGCAAATCGACGGATTGGGTTATCGGCCAGCTGCGGGTAAGCAACATGACCTTGTATGCCATTGACGGTCAAAATACCGCTTAACGACCCGCGTCGGCCGACACGTACCAGGTCAGCCAGTTGTTTCTCGCTTGAGGGTTCTCCGATAACACACCAGTCGATTGTTTCTGCACGGGCCGTCAAAGTTTCAATGACTTTTAGTGTGCCTTCCCGAGCGCGGCCTTCTTCATCGCTGGTGATCAATAACGCGAGGCTGCCTTTGTGATCCTCGTTGTCGGCCAGGAATTGCTCTATTGCGACAATTATCGACGCGAGGCCACTTTTCATGTCTGCGGTGCCGCGACCGTAAATCAGGCCGTCTTTAAACGTAGGCACAAACGGGTCGCTGCTCCACTCCGCAAGGTCGCCTGGTGGAACGACGTCTGTGTGTCCGGCAAAACACAGCACCGGAGATTCGCTGCCGCGCCGTGCCCAGAGATTCGTGACCTCGCCAAAGACCATCGTCTCACAGACAAACCCACAGGCTTCGAGTCGCTCGATTAAGACAGACTGGCATCCAGCATCTTCGGGCGTAATCGACTGCCGCTGTACCAGCTCGCACAGTAATTCAATCTCGGGTTTTGTCATAGCAGTGCTCATACAGCCGTTCGGGTGGCATAAGATCATGAAAAATATCGTAAAAAATAATCGTCAAGACTTCGGGATTGGTGCTTGCTTTGCAACAATTCGGTAACAAAGCGTCGTTATCCTGTGGGCCGTATATTAATCAAATCGGAGATTTAAGAAAGTGACCTTTTCTCGCAACATCAAGTTCGCCGTTGCCGCTATCAGTTTGGCGCTGTCCACTGCAGCGTTTGCTCAGACCGGGCGGGACTATGTCTACGTTGTCGGATCCTCCACAGTCTATCCGTTTGCTACTGTTGTCGCCGAACGATTTGGCCGCGGTAGCGACTTCAAGACGCCGAAAATCGAGGCGACAGGTTCCGGCGGCGGTCTAAAGCTATTTTGTGACGGTGTTGGCGTTGACTATCCGGATGTCGCGAACTCATCAAGGGCGATCAAAGAGTCCGAAGTTCTGGCGTGCGAGCAAAACGGTGTTAAAGAAATCGTCGAAGTGAAGATAGGTTATGACGGCATCGTTATTGCCAACGCCTTACAATCAATGACGATGGTACTCAGTCGTCGGGATATTTTCCTGGCGCTGGCGAAATCGGTTCCGGGTGAAACTGACGGTGCGCTCATTGATAATCCCTACGTCACCTGGGCGGATGTTAATTCAGATTTACCGGCCATCAAGATCGAGGTTCTTGGTCCGCCTCCGACGTCCGGTACGCGCGATGCTTTTGTTGAACTCGCAATGGAAGGTGGTTGCAAGTCGGTGCCGTGGATCAAAGCGCTAAAAAGCGCCGACAAGAATCAGTACAAGGCTATCTGCCATACGATTCGCGAAGACGGTGTGTTTGTCGAAGCCGGTGAAAACGACAATTTGATCGTGCAGAAACTGCAGGCTAACCCCGATGCCCTCGGTATCTTCGGCTTCAGCTTTCTTGACCAGAATAGAGAAAAAGTGAAAGGCGCATCTGTTGATGGCGTTGTACCCACCTTTGATGCCATTGCAGATGGCGATTATCCGGTCTCGCGTCCTTTGTACTTTTACGTCAAGAAAGCACACGTCGATGTGATTCCTGGCTTACGCGGATTCCTGCGTGAATTTACGAGTGAAAAGGCCTGGGGCGAAGAGGGCTACCTGTCGGACCGAGGATTGATTCCCATGCCGGATGCTGAGCGCCGCATGGTCGCCGCCAACGTGCGGGATTTGACACCATTATCCCTAGCGAAGAAATAATTACAGATGCATAGCACGACCCTCTTGTTACTGCTGGCATTACTTGCTGTGGCGGCGTTCTATTTAGGACGCGGCCGTTCGCTTGTATTGGTCGGTGGGCCAGGGAAAAGTATCGGATTACATTCGCTACCGGGATACTACGGCTATTACGTTGCTATCTGGTGCGTCCTGCCAGCGCTGTTTCTGTTGTTCGGCTGGATTTTGCTGGAGCCGAAAGTCATAACGGCGCTTGTCGTTAAAGGATTACCGCAGGCTTATCAGAACTTGTCATCCGGCGAACTTGATCTGGTCGTCAATAACCTCCGCAACCTTGCGTCAGGCGATGTTGTCAACATTTCGATCGATGACCAGTTACGCGAGTCAGCAGCCCAGTTCGTAGCCTATCGTGGCCACAGCCGCCAGCTTCTCGCAACCCTTGTGTTTGCCCTGTCTATTCTGGGTGGCACATTCGCATGGCGGCGAATCCGGCCCGATTTACGGGCACGAAACCGAGTCGAGGCCGTCATTCGCTGGGCTTTGATTTGCGCTTCGAGTATTGCAGTATTTACGACCGTTGGTATCGTCTTTTCGGTCTTGTTTGAGGCCCTGCAATTTTTTCAGAAGGTGCCGCCTGCTGAGTTTCTGTTCGGCACTACCTGGAGTCCGCAAACAGCCATCCGCGCTGATCAGGTTGGATCATCCGGGAGCTTCGGTGCCGTCCCGCTGTTCGCGGGAACGATGCTGATAACGTTGATTGCGATGCTTGTGGCAACGCCTGTTGGTTTGATGACCGCTATCTATCTTGCAGAGTATTCAACATCAACAGTACGCGGTATCGCGAAGCCATTACTTGAGCTGCTTGCCGGAATACCGACGGTTGTGTATGGATTTTTCGCAGCGCTGACGGTCGCGCCGTGGGTGCGTAATGCTGGTGAGGCTGCTGGATTTGAGGTTGCGTCTGAGAGCGCTTTGGCAGCCGGACTGGTAATGGGAATCATGATTATTCCATTGGTTTCGTCACTGACTGACGATGCCATCAATTCGGTGCCAACGGCGATGCGTGACGGCGCTCTGGGTCTTGGATCTACGCGATCAGAGACGATGACGAAAGTAATATTGCCCGCCGCGTTACCGGGAATCGTTGGTGGGATTTTGCTGGCGGTATCACGTGCGATCGGTGAAACCATGATCGTTGTTATGGCAGCGGGACTTGCTGCGAATCTGACTGCAAACCCGTTTGAGGCCGTTACCACGGTCACCGTGCAAATAGTGACTTTGCTGGTGGGTGATCAGGAATTCGATAGCGCTAAGACACTTGCGGCATTTGCGCTGGGTCTTATGCTTTTTGTTGTCACACTTTGCTTAAACGTCCTCGGGCTACATGTCGTTCGCAAGTATCGTGAACAGTACGATTAGGCGCTCAATAGATGAATTCTAAACTAACAACGGCAGAGAAGGTTCAGGCGGGTCTCGGGCGAAGGCGGCGCAAGGAGTTTCTGTTTCGACTTTCGGGCATGCTGGCAACGGCTGTCGGCATCGTCTTTCTCTTAGTATTTTTCGCCACGCTGATCGGGAAAGGGGCATCTGCGTTCAAGCAGACATTCCTCCTGCTCGATATCGAACTCAACGAAGAGGTCCTCGCGCCAGACGGTGAGCTTGATCTGACCTACGCGGATTTTGACGGCCTGGTCCGTGCGGCGTTACGTAAGGAAGTAACGAACGTTTCCGGCCGTAGCGAACGACGTGAGCTTAATCGACTCGTTAGTATCGGAGCGGGTTATCAGGTTCGTGATTTCGTTGTGCAGAACCCTGAATTGCTTGGCACCACACAGCCGATGTGGGTTCCAGCTGCGTCCAATGTCGATATGCTGGTCAAAGGCAATATCGACGCCAGTCTGGATGAAAGTTTGCGGCAGTTGTCCAACCGACAAATAGGGTGGGTCGAGGAACTGCGTTCAGCGGATCGCCTTAAGAGCAAGTTCAATACCGCGCTGTTCAGTAATGGTGACTCGCGCGAACCTGAGTTGGCCGGTATCAAAGGCGCCATGATGGGCTCATTCTTTATGTTGCTGGTCACGATTTCTCTGTCCTTTCCAATTGGCGTGGCTGCGGCGATTTACCTGGAGGAATTTGCCCCAAAAAATCGCCTGGCCGACCTGGTGGAAGTGAATATCAATAATCTGGCCGCGGTGCCGTCCATCGTATTCGGACTGTTGGGGCTCGCTGTCTTTATAAACTGGATGGCATTGCCACGTTCCGCCCCGCTGGTCGGCGGTTTGGTTCTTACGCTCCTGACGTTGCCCGT
>JAACFM010000107.1 GCA_009937445.1 Gammaproteobacteria bacterium
AAAAACGCCACTTCCAACGGTTAACCGGCGGTGGGTGGCGCTTGTGGTAAAAATGATTCCAGGCGGACCTGTGAATAGCGTGCGCATTATAGTGGCAGACCTTAGGCTTGGCAACACGCAAAGGGTAATTCCGGCTATCCAATCCAGGGTGATTTTTCTCGGTTTTTTAAGGGGTTTCATCAAAATCCTCTCAATGCGACGCGGCGCACATTTGAGTCGCCCCGATCCCGGTATAAATGGTGAGGAATTTAGCCACCTTTGCCACCGCCATGCTTTTAATTGCAAGTGAAACCATTCGCTCGAACGGGGCTCTGAACAACGTAGTTCGGGAAATGAGCTTCACACTTAGCTTTTTCGCCAGCCCCACGACCTTTGGCGAGCTCATGACCGGCGCGTCACGCCGCATCGTCTTGCTCACCGAATCCGACGTTAACAAGGAAGCGGTCCGAATCCTGATGGCTGCAAACGATCGAATGGACTTTGCCGTCATTGTTGCCGCTGACCGGGCCAAGCTGCGCAGCTGTCTGCAGGCTGAGCTGGTCGACAAACTCGCGAACCTGAACAATATCGAGTGGGTCGGAAGGGATTTTGATTTTGATCGTCTGAGCACCTCGGCGCGGCGATGTCGGCGACGAATGTTGCGCGTCTCCCGCCAGGAGGTCGAAAGCGCCCTCGAAAACAATCAGTTTGTGCTTCGTTATCAACCGAAAGTCGAGCGCAACTCCGGCTCGGAGTGGCTGACGCGCGAGGTCGAAGCACTTGTGCGATGGCATCATCCCGAGCACGGCCTGATGGGACCGCTGGAGTTTCTTCCGGAAATCGAAGCTTTTGGCTTGATGGACAAGCTCAGCGAATACGTCCTTGGCGAAGCAACGCGGCAACTGGTTACCTGGCGAAAACAGGGTATTCAATTGAACTCGTGCATCAATCTCGCGTCGAGCCAGCTGTGTGATCCGATGCTGGTCGAAAAATACGCAGAAATTGTGCGCGCGGCCGGGGGCGAATGCGCCAACGTCACGCTCGAGGTTATTGAGCAAGACCTGTCTGACCCGGATGCTCCGCACGTACGGATGCTCAAGGCGCTGCGTGCAAAGGGCTTTCGTATCTGTCTGGACGACTTCCGTGTCGCCTCGGCATCTCTCAGCACGTTCGAGCAAATGCCGTTTGACGAGATCAAGATTCACGCCTCAGCGCTGCGCCGAGCACAAAAGGACAGAGTATCGTTGGCTGTGTTGGCGGCCGTTACCGGCCTCGCACATAACCTGGGGATGTCCGTCTGCGCCGAAGGCGTTGAGGATCAGGAAACTTACGAGTTCCTGAAGACCATTGAGTGCGACAAGATGCAGGGCTTTTTGATATCGGAAGCGGTAATTCCCAGCATCATCCGGCGGGTCTACTCCGCCAAAGACGAGCCCGCCACCGACGAAGCGGTCGCTTAGGCCCTGCCTGTTATTTGATGTGTTTTAGGATGCCGTCGAGTTCATCGAGACTGTTGTAGTTGATAACCAGCTTGCCTGCGCCTTTCGACGTGTGATCAACGCTCACTTTGGCGCCCAGCTTTTCCGAAATCTCGATTTCCAGGCGGCGAATATCCGCGTTCTGGGCCGGCGATTTTTTCCCGGGCTTCGAGCCACCGCCTTCCAGCATCTGCTTGATGAACTTTTCTGTCGCGCGAACCGATAGCCCCTGTTTAACGATTTTCTGCGCCGCCTCGAGCTGCTGATTGGCGTTTGCGATCGCCAGCAGCGCTCGCGCGTGGCCCATCTCGATTTGTCGGTCCTCAAGAAGCGGCTTCACTTTCTCGGAGAGGTCCTGCAGACGCAGCAGATTGCTGACCGACGCACGTGAGCGGCCCACCGCTTTCGCCGCCTCGGCGTGTGTCAGGTCGAATTCGCGGATCAGTCGATCAAGCGCTCGAGCCTCCTCAAGCGGATTCAGGTTTTCGCGCTGAATGTTCTCGATGAGCGCCATGGCAATGGCAGACTCGTCCGGGACATCGCGAATAACGGCCGGGATGTCCGCCAGACCGGCTATCTGGGCCGCGCGCCAACGGCGTTCGCCGGCGATAATCTCATAGCGCTGGATGCCATCCTTCTTGCTGATGGGCCGGGCAACGATGGGTTGCACAACGCCTTGAGCCTTGATGGACTCGGCAAGCGCTTCCAGTGATTCCTGGCGCATGTCGACCCGCGGCTGATACTGGCCTCGCTGGAGGTGTTCGATCGGCAGGTTTTTGAACCCTTCAGCATCCTCGGCGGCCGTGTCGGGCCGGGAAATAGCGACCATTGGCTTTGTTAGCAGTGCATCCAGGCCGCGGCCTAATCGTTTTTTTGGTGACATCTTTGATTCGCGCGCTGGGCGCGCTCCTACGCTTGTTTATTTGCTTCGCTTCGCGGCCGTAAGGCCGCTCCTACCGCCATCTAGACGGCTTTGGCCATGCGATCATCTTCTCGTCGCAAAATCTCACCGGCAAGTGCCAGATATGCAATGGCGCCACGCGATGATCGATCGTGCAGCAATACAGGCAGACCAAAACTCGGCGCCTCCGCAAGACGAATGTTTCGCGGCACCACCGTTCGAAAAACCTTGCGGTCAAAGTGCTTGATGAGCTGCATTGACACCTCATTCGACAGGTTCACGCGCGGATCGAACATCGTGCGCAGAATACCGTACATCTCGAGGTTCGGGTTCACGGAGTCACGAACCTGTTCAATCGTCCGCAGCAACGAGCTCAGTCCCTCGAGGGCGTAGTACTCGCACTGCATTGGAATCAAGACGCCGTCCGCCGCCGTCAGGGCATTCACCGTGAGCATGTTTATCGAAGGCGGGCAGTCGATCAAAATGAAATCGTAGAGGCCCGTCACCGGTGCGAGCGCCTTTTTGAGCTTCATTTCGCGACCGATTTCCTGCAACAGGTTCACCTCGGCTAGCGTCAGGTCCTCATTGCCGGGCAGAACGGCGAAGCCGCCCTCTGGTGCAGAAACGATGGTGTCGGCCGCCGTGGCCTCACCCAACAAGACATCGCAGGCAGAATTCTCGACCTCCATCTTGTTGATGCCGCAACCCATGGTCGCGTTGCCCTGCGGATCCATATCGACCAGCAACACGCGTCGCTGCGTCGCAGCCAGCGATGCAGCCAGATTCACGCAAGTGGTGGTTTTGCCCACTCCGCCCTTCTGATTTGCCACAGCTATGATTCGTGTCATCGGATTCTGCTTAACTAATGTTTTGGCGTCTCAGCAGCACAGCGTGCCGGGAACCTTTTTCAAGACCCGGCACATCAAGTTCCGCAACTGCATGACTCCACGGAATATCTAATTCGTCTAATTGTTCTAGTTCTTCAACCGGGTAGCGACCTTTCAGCGCTACGAACACCCCGTCCTCTCTTACGTGGTGACCGGCAATTTCCAGAAGTCGCGGCAATGCTGCCAGGGCCCGGGCAATCACGGTATCAAAGCCATGACCGGGTGCATAGTCCTCACCCCTGGCTTTAACGGCCGAAACATTGTCCAGACCCAGCAATCCGGCGGCGTGCTGGGCAAACATGATTTTCCTGTTATTGCTGTCGAGAAGCGTGAAGTGGCGTTCCGGATGAATGACTGCGAGCGGCAAGCCAGGAAACCCGGGGCCAGAACCAACGTCGAGAATGCTCTCACCCTCGAGCAGCGGCCCGGCGACCAGGCTGTCCAGGAGGTGCGACGTGATCATCTCGTCCCGCTTCCGGATGGCCGTCAGATTAACTTTGCGATTCCACCGTTCGAGTTCATCGATCAGCGTAGCGAGTTTTTCCGCGGTTCCCTCAGGAAAGGGTTGTTTGAGGCGCTCCAGAGCGGCATGTATTTTTGTCGTCAATCGTCAACTCGATGGTGTGCAGTCTTAAGCAACCAATAATGCCATGAAGTCATCAACCGCCGTCGCGGCCAGCTTGTCTCGGTCGATACACAAGGCGTTCAACTCATCCCATTGATTAGCGGAAAGGCGCGGCGACACACTGTCGACGAACTTCTGCTTGAGTACCGGGATACCTTCTTCTCGCCGTTCGCGATGACCGATAGGGAAGTCGACCGCGATACAGTCCGTGCTCGTGCCATCCTTGAAGAAAACCTGCACCGAGTTGCCGATGTAGCGCAGTTCCGGATCGAAGTAGTCTTTCGTGTACTGCTCGTTCTCTCTGACCTGCATTTTCTCGCGCAGCTCATCAATACGTGGATCATTCGCAACACCGTCTTCGTAGTCTGCCGCCGTTAATCGGCCAAAGATCAGCGGCACGGCAACCATGTACTGGATGCAATGATCGCGGTCAGCCGGATTATCCAGCGGGCCGGTCTTGTCGATGATGCGGACGCCCGCTTCCTGGGTTTCGATCACGACTTTTTCGATCTCGTCGATACGGTCTTTGACTTCGGCGTGCAGCGTCATGCCAGCCTCTACGGCAGTCTGTGAGTGAAACTCGGCCGGGAAAGAGATTTTGAAAAGAACGTTCTCCATCACGTAGCTGCCGTACGGGCGCTGGAACTTGAACTCATTGCCCTTGAAAAGCACATCGTAGTAACCCCAGGTCGGGGCGCTCAGCGCCGACGGGTAGCCCATCTCGCCGGTCATGGCGATCAGCGCGAGACGCACGCCACGGCTCGTTGCGTCACCGGCGGCCCAGCTCTTGCGAGAGCCGGTGTTCGGTGCATGCCGATAGGTTCGTAGTGAACAGCCATCAACCCATGCGTTGGAAACGGCATTCAATACCGTTGCGTGATCACCGCCGAGCATGCGAGTGACAACCGCGGTTGTTGCCACCCGAACCAGCAACACGTGATCGAGGCCGACCCGGTTGTAACTGTTCTCAAGCGCCAGCACACCCTGAATTTCGTGCGCCATGATCGCGGCAGTCAGGACGTCTTTCATGGTCAGCGGGTCTTTGCCCTCGGCGCGGGCCTGACGACTCAGGTAATCGGCCGTTGCCAGAATGCCGCCGAGGTTGTCGGACGGATGTCCCCACTCTGCAGCCAGCCATGTGTCATTGAAGTCGAGCCAGCGATTCATCGCACCGATATTGAATGCCGCCAGAACCGGATCGAGCTCATACGAAGTCCCGGGCACGCGGGCACCGCCGGACAAGGTTGCGCCAGGGACAACCGGTCCCATGAGCTTCGTGCAGGCCGGATAATCCAGCGCCTGGAATCCACACGCGAGCGTGTCCATCAGACAGTAGTGGGCCGTTTCAAAAGCGAGGTCGCTTTCAACCGTGTAGTTGCAAACGTAGTCAGCTATATCGACAAGCGCTTGATCCCAGTCGGCACGTTTGGCCGAGCGGACGATTACATCAGACATTTAAGTCTCCGTGTTTGGTGGCGGGCTATTAGCGATCTTTTAGCGATCTTCTATCGCAACCCAGTTTTGCAAATCCGGGCCAATGTAATCGGCCGCAGGTCGAATCAATTTGTTGTTCGCACGCTGTTCCATGATGTGTGCGGCCCAACCGGTAATACGAGAGCAAACGAATATCGGCGTAAACAAATACGTCGGGATACCCATGAAGTGATAGACGCTGGCAGCAAAGAAGTCAGCATTGGCAAACAGTTTCTTCTCATCCCACATCACCTTCTCGATCGCCTCGGAGATCGGGTACAGCGTCGTGTTGCCAACATCGTCAGCCAGCTCTTTTGACATGCGCTTGTTCACGGTATTGCGAGGGTCGGATGTCGTGTAAACGCGATGCCCGAAACCCATGATGAGCGCTTTGTCGGCGAGCTTTTGGTGGATTCCGGCGGTGGCTTCCTCTGCATTTCTGAACTCGGAAATAAGCGCCATCGCGGCTTCGTTCGCGCCACCGTGCAGCGGGCCGCGCAAAGCGCCGATCGCACCACTAACCGCTGAGTGCATATCAGACAAGGTGCCCGTGATGACGCGACCAGCGAATGTTGAGGCGTTGAATTCATGCTCTGCGTACAGGATAAGCGTCGTGTCGAGGCACCGTCTGTGCAGCTCTTTCGGTGCCTTGTCGTGCAACATGTGCAAGAAGTGACCGGAGATGCTGTCGTCGTCCGTTTCGGTCTCGATGCGGACACCGTCCGTGTGGAAGCGGTGCCAGTACAACAGCATGGAAGGTAAACACGCGAGCAGACGGTCAGCGACATCGCTTTGATTCGAGAAATCGCCTTCTGGCTCCACGTTGCCCAGAAACGAAACGCCGGTGCGCAGCACGTCCATCGGGTGGGCGTCGGCCGGCACCATTTCCAGAACCGTCTTCAGCGAATCAGGCAATCCTCGGTTCGCTTTGATCTTGGCGATATACGCAGTGAGTTGTGCCTGCGTTGGTAATTTGCCGTGCAATAACAGGTAGGCAACCTCTTCAAAACAGGCGTTGTCGGCCAGGTCGTATATGTCATAGCCCCGATACGTCAGGCCGGCGCCTTCCTTACCCACGGTACAAATATGAGTTTCGCCTGCTGTTACTCCGGCGAGTCCGCCGCTTTTCTTGCCTGCTGACATTATTCCTCTCCTGTTTTCAAACCCTGTTCCTCGAACAGGGTGTCGAGCTTGTCTTCATACGCCTGGTAACCCAACACGTCGTAAAGCTCCATGCGTGTCTGCATCGAATCGACCGATGCCTTCTGCGTACCGTCGCTTTTGATTGTCTGATAGACGCTGAGTGCCGCCGCTGACATGGCGCGAAACGCGCTTAGCGGGTACAGCGTCATCGCGACACCAACGTCCGCCAGCTCGGCAGTCGTAAACAAGGGTGTCTTACCAAACTCAGTCAGGTTCGCGAGCACAGGTACTGTAATGACATCAGTGAACTGCCGGTATTCCTCTAATGTGGTAAGTGCCTCGGCAAAAATCATGTCGGCGCCGGCCTCAACGTAAGCGGCGGCTCTGTCGATAGCCGCCTGCTGACCCTCGACGGCATGAGCGTCCGTCCTTGCCATAATGACCAGCTGGTCGTCGATTCGCCCGTCAACCGCCGCTTTCAGGCGGTCACACATTTCTGCCGGTGGAACCAGCGCCTTGCCCGGACGGTGGCCACAGCGTTTTTCCGCAACCTGGTCTTCCATTTGGACGGCCGCTGCCCCTGCCCAGGTCATTTCCCGCATCGTACGACCGATCATGAAGGCGCTGCCCCAGCCGGTATCAATGTCCACCAGCAACGGCAGATCGGTCGCGGAGCAAATCCGGCGAACATCCTCTGCGACATCGCCCAACGTCGTGACAGCAAGGTCAGGCAAGCCGAAGGACGCGTTGGCGACGCCTGCGCCGGAAAGATAAATGGCCTTGAATCCGGCCCGCTCGGCGAGCAGCGCGGTGTATGCATTGATGGTGCCGGCGATCTGAAGTGGCTTCTCAGCCTCCAGCGCGGCACGAAATCGAGCTCCTGCGCTCATATCGAATCCTCTTTTGCGGGGGCGGGATTCTAAACCACCAGAGGGTCGTTTCCCAAATAGAGCGGGCTGGAAACTTTATTCGGCGGCGAGCGCCTGAATGGCCTCCTCGGCGAAAATGACCTGCTGACTGAGCAAGTAGATCATCACGCCGAGCTCCGAATGCCGGTAGGTCAATATTCGACGCAGCTCTTCGCTCTCACGCAGCGGTGTGAAAAGTCGATCGATCTGATCGTAGTCAATGCCTGGCGGGCTGCACGGCGGAAACCCGGTTGGCGCCAGATCCTTTTTGTCCGTCGTCGGACAATGCTCTCGTATCAGGTCCTGAACACCCGTCGGGATGACGCCACGAATCCACTCCCGATAATGTTCATTCGGATTCATGCCGGATTCCGTTGAGACCGCCTTGTTGTAATAAACGGCCATTTTCGTGCGCAGACCAATGTCGTCCAGCAGGCGCAAATTTCCGGTGCTGTGCAAATCGAGATAAGTGCTGGTATTGGGTGTCAGCGGCCAGACCTCCGCTGCGTAAAACGAAGCCAGCAAGAGTCTCTCGTCCGCCGGGGCTTCGCCTTCCAACCACGTCAATACATCCTGGCTGAAACGCTGCACGTCGGTGAAGAAATCGATGCGGCCCTGAAGCGCGCTCTTGTCCGCCGCAAGGTCCAGCGTAAGCCTCGAGAGATATTGATCTCGAAGCTTGTCATCAGCGCGATCCTCGAGCGCACTTTCCACAGCAAGCGCGACCAGTACGCCGACGACGACAAGAATGAATTCGCCGATCAGTTTTGTTTTTTGTTTCACGGGGTACCCACTATTTCATTATTGATGAGCTCGACCAAATGTTCTGTCCTTGTGATCAGCTCTTCAAACTTCGCATTGATGACATTGTTCATATAGATCGCCAGAACAAAGCCGTTCTTGAACCGCATGTCCTTTAGCAGCTTGTCCACATCCTCACGCGAAATGGGCACCTGTGCGCCGCTTTGTCCGCCGGTCGCGGTGTAAACAAAGCTTTTTGTCATCGGGTCCAGGTCGATCGTGTCGAAGAACGGTGTAAAGACGTACCCTTCGAAATCGAAACGCATGTGGTCCTCGTCGCTCTTCATTTTTTTGTAAAGAAGCTCAAGATCAAGGAGCTCACGCTTGATCGCAGCGTTCGACAAAATTCCCAGGTTTCCGGAATTCACCAGCTCCTGGTAAGTATTGTTGTTCTGATAAAACTTCTGCCACAGCTGCACGTGAATGTTGTGGTAAACAAAATCTTCCAGCTTCTCGACGGGCTCGCCCTCAAAGTACCGGACCATTTGTTCCGCAGACGCTATTCGCGCCTTTCGCGTGACAAGAAATTTGTTCAGTTCTGCGAGGTTGATCTCCGAGTCGTCACGAAGGTTCTCGAGAAAGCCAACCTCCCGCTCTCTTTGCAGTCGTTGTTCGTTTGCATTATTGATCTGTAGCGCAATTAAAATACCGACGACGACCAGTACAACTTCACCAACGGCATAGAGTGCGTATTTACTCATTGAGCCTCTTTCAAGCAGATCACGACGAATTCGACGAAAGAATTTTATCATTTTGCTACGGCGCTATTTTGACCACGACCCGGCCTGTAACCGTACCATCGATATACGCTTGAAACGCATCGGGCAGTTCGTCGAATGAAATCGTTTTGCTGCCGATGGTGTCAAGATGCTGCGGCTTGAGATCGCCGCCAATGCGATCCCATACGGCGCGCCGTAAGAAGCTCGGCGTATCAACCGAGTTGATTCCCAACAAACAAACCGCGCGCAAGATGAACGGCAGGACGGTCGTATTCAGCTCATAACTCGCGGCCAAACCGATACTGGCTATGTTGCCACCGTAATCGACCGTTCTGGTCAGCCAGGTCAGGTAGTCCCCGCCCAGGTTATCGATGGCGCCCGCCCACTCAGCCTTTTCCATCGGCCGCTTGCCAAAATCCAGGTCATCACGCAGCAAGATCCGGCTAGCGCCGATCTCGCGGAGGTAGGCTTCTGCACTTGCCTTCCCTGTCAACGCGACCGCTTCATAACCGCGCCCGGCAAGCATGTCGATCGCGATACTGCCGACGCCACCCGTCGCACCCGTGACAACGATCGGACCGCCATCGGGCAGCTGGCCATTCTGCTCCATACGGTGAAT
>JAACFM010000026.1 GCA_009937445.1 Gammaproteobacteria bacterium
CGCCGCTTCGGGTTACCCGGGTTACGGTCGCAGACAGTACGCGCATCGAATCAGGCAGAGCAACCGGTGCATCATGATGAGAAGAAAACACCATGCCGGCATCCAGCACATCTCGGGTCGGCGATATATAGGCGGCGCGCTCGGGGCCTAACACAGAGTCTCTATGCCAATCGCCCCAATAAAAGGTATGCATCGGGAACAACGATGGCATTACATCAAGTGCTTTTAGGCGACCGATCTGATCACTACGCAGCGTTTGGCCGTGTATAAGCACGTTACGGCGATCTTTCAGGCCATGTTCTTGTCCGGCTTTTTCAATGGCATTTAGAAACCGATCAATAGCCGCATCACCGTTGCAGTGCACCAGCACTTGTCGATCGTTGGCGAAGGCATCCATCACTTCAGTATTAACCTGCTCTTCGGTCATGGCGGCATAACCAACATAGTCTTTCTCTTGTCCCTCAGGCGGCACAAAATAAGGTTCGCTAAGCAAAGCGGTCTTGCCCTGAGGCGAGCCGTCTATGGTCAGCTTTACACCAGCAATACGCAGGCCATTGTTATAAGCAATGCCGTCGTATAATCCTTCGACGTATAGTCAACGTAAAGAGCCACATCGATAGGTAACGGGCCCTCGGCGGCCTTCGCCGCGGCCACCGCTACCGTCGGCGCAAACGCTCTGCCCTCTTGCGCCGTTGTGTACCCAAAGCGGGCAAAATTCTGCATGCCTTGCCCAAATAAATCGAGGCTGTAAGCATCATCAATACTTGCCTGGAACACGGACAAAGCAGCAAAAAAAGCATTCTCTTCCAAGACACCATTGGGTGTCTGTCCGTCTGACTGGCAGCGAATTGAGCCACCCGGTATTTCTTTGCGACAGTCGGTGATGCCTGCCAGTTGCAGTGCATTCTGGTTGAACACGCCAAAGTGGCCCGACTGATGAATGATCATCATCGGCTTATCCTGGCTCACTTGCTCGAGTGTTAGCGATGTGGGAAAAACCTTCTCATCGAGCTGTGAGTCGTCAAAACCAAAACCAACCATCCAGCCGGTCTTATCAATAAACTCCTTACCCGTTGCGGATTCTTCCCAGGCCTTTAAGGTATCGATCAGCTGCTCGAAGTTATTTACCTGACCATCGGGCATCGGCAACATGTTTGCACTCGCAGCTTGTATTCCGGCGCTTACGACATGTCCATGCGCATCAACGAAACCTGGCACCATGGTCTTTCCCTGCAAATCGATCTGTTGAGTCGATTCCGCAATCAGCGGTTTACTGCCACGCACATCACCGACATAAACAATCTTGCCGTCCTTGATTGCAACAGCTGTGGCTTTTGGATTGCGGTCATCGACGGTGATGATCTTGCCGTTGAAGTAGACGGCATCGGCAATCGTAGACTGCTCAACCGTTGAAGATAAACCGGCTTTATCGGACGAACCACAGCCAAAGAGGCTGGTCATCATTCCCAAGGTGATCAAAACCGGCACAAATGAAAAACGCATAGACTTACCCTCGTGTTTTTTTCCGATTGAGCATTAATTAATGACGGTCGCGAGAATCATTTTTTCTTTACCGACAACCAACGCGCGCGCGTTCGATCGGCATGAGTCACCTCGATATGGTATCCGTTCCAAACAATAGAATCGCCCACTGCGGGAATTCGCTCAAGCGCTTCTGTTACCAGTCCGCCAACGGACGTTGCATCGAGCTGCGGCTGCCACACCACACCCAACCTGAACGAAAGTTGCCGCAAGTCTGTTGAAGCCTTGACCATCAATGTGCCGTCAGCATTCTCGCGAATTTCATCGGCAGGATCATCGCTTTCATCGCGAATATCTCCAACCACTTCTTCCAGTACATCCTCGAGAGTGGCTATCCCTTGTACGCTCCCATATTCGTCCACCACCAACGCAAGGTGCCGGCGACTTTCCTGGTAAGTGCGTAGTAGTTTGGGCAGCGGCATACTTTCCGGTACCACGAGTATTTCTTTTCCTAACGACTCCCAGTCGATCGGGTCATCCGGATGCCGCAATAACCAATCAAGTAACTGCTTTACCAGCACGACACTCTTGGCGTCGTCCAGATCGCCAGTTGGTGAAAGGGGAAAACGGCTATGCCCACTCTTGCGTGTAAATTCAATCACTTCGTCGCGTGTCATCGTCCCCGATAATAAAAGAACTTCCTCACGCGGCAACATGACGTCGTGCGCCTGCAATTGCTGCAGCTGAGCAGCGCCTACGATCATGCCCGCGGTGCGTGGCCCCACAGCGCCTTCACTGCGACCAAGTACGGCAAGCAGCCGAATTTCTTCCGCGGATGTTACCGGGACCTCGGTTTCTCCACGAATGGACTGGGATATCTTCCCACTGACAAAAACCAGCGGCCATAAGAGGTGGCTCAACCCGTTGATGCCGTGGGCTACGGGCGATGCCAGCTTCGTGGCGTAACTGACACCGAGCGTCTTGGGGATGATTTCCGTGAACAACAATACTGCTAGCGTAAATACGATAGAGAAAATCCACAGTGTTCCCGCTCCGAATACCTGGTTGTAGCTAGCCCCGGCAACAGCGGCACCGATGGTGTGAGCGGCCGTGTTCAGGATCAGGATCGCGGCGATAGGCACGTCCATATTGTCTTTGAATGAAGCAAGCAGACGTCCTGACCGTTTTTTTGCCGCAACCATCAACTCGACCTGTGGTCGGGTGATGGACAACAGGACGGACTCGAATATCGAGCATAGAAAGGAAACGACCAGAACGACTGCGACGGCGACAACGAACATCAACATAAGGACTCCAGAAAAAATCAGCGCTGCTATGTCCATTATAGATACTTCGCGTCATTAATTGATGCATGGAGTCAGGCATCAGTTTTCTCGGTGCACAGTACACTCTGGACGTTTATCACTGTGTGGGGTGCCCGAATCGGGCGTGTGAATCGTTGCACTTTCTGTATGATGAACTGCAGGCATTAAGGACAGTAGAATCATGATTATTTTTCCCGATATCGAAATTCAGGACGGGCACTGTGTAAACCGCATCCGCGGTAAGGAACAGGAACCCGAGAAATACGACATTTCCCCGATGGACGCCGCTAAGCAGTTCGTCGCTGCGGGTGCAGAACGTCTCCACGTCATCGACGTCGAAAGCAGTCTCAAATCCGGTGGTTTCAATCACGATCTGATCTGCGCCATCATCGACAGCGTGGACGTGCCGGTGCAGGTCGGCGGCGGCATTCAAACACAGAGCGATGTCGACTGGTGGTTCGATCACGGTGCTGCCCGAGTTGTCCTCGGTACCGTCGCCGTTAAGGACCGTTTGCTAACTATGGAAGTCTGCAATCGATACCCCGGCAAGATCGTTATCTCTATAACGGGCAAGGACGGTCATGCGATGATCGACAGCTGGCAGACGAAGACCTCGTTTACGCCGCTCGAACTGGCCAAGTCGTTCGAAGAGAGCGGAGCCGGCGCAATCATCTACGCCGATCTGGATCGTTTCGAAGGTGGTCAGGACGTGGGTCTCGCCTCGACAATCGAAATTGGCACCGAACTGAATATTCCGTTGATATCGACGGGCACCATTTATTCACTGGACGACGTCTCGACGCTGGCACTGTTACCCAATATCGAGGGGGTGATTATCGGCCGGGCGCTATTCAACGGGACAGTGGACCTGGCCAAGGCAATCGAGACTGCGAGAGCGGCCAGAGTTGCGCCGGAACTGGCCGACGAAGGCGTGGCGCCAAAGCACCACGGAATATCGGGGATACCGGTAACGACGATCAACCGCGTCAGTGTCTATTCGAGCAATACAGATCGGTCCGCAAAATTCTATGAGGTACTTGGATTCTCAATGGAGCCGGATGCTGAATCAAGCGATGACTCGGTGCCCATGCGTCACTTTCGCGGCGCGGGGATCATTCTGCTGCCGGCCTTGCACGGAGCGATCAGTCCAGCACGGCTGGCGCTGGAAGTGGATTCAATGGCGCAGACGAGAGCTTGCCTCGAATACAACAATATCGCTATCACCGATGTTGTCGAGGACGAGTCCCGCACCACGATCCGGATCCAGGACCCGGATGGTAACCAGATCGAGTTTGACCGTTACTGGTAACGTGACGTTCCTAAGATTACGATACTGACAACTTACACAGCATCAGGAGAAAAAATGTCTCTAATTGACGAAGAAAACAGTAACGACGATACCCTGGCGGATACGTTTGGCGGCCGAATTATTCGTGCACGTGAGACGGCTAAACTATCAACTGCGCAATTAGCGCGCCGTATCGGCGTCCTCACCGAGACGATGCAGGCATGGGAATCAGATCGACTGATGCCCAGAACCAACCAGATCATGAGACTGTCCGGGCTGCTGAATGTCAGTCCGACATGGCTATTGATGGAGCGAGGCGAAAGCCCAAGCGATGAGATAGATGAGTCTGAAATAGAGTCTCTGCAAAGAACTCTGGGCCAGTTGCGAGGCAACCTGCTCACCGTCATTGGCGGATTGGAACTTGTTGAAAAACGCCTCGAGCAATACGAGAGCTACCGCTGAACGCGATACAACCTCGCCGGCCGATGCCTTACAGACTCGCGTTTCTCCCCAGTTTCTTCAATCTGATCCAACGCGATAATCTTCTTCCTGAAATTGCGCTTGTCGAGCACTTCGCCAAGGAACAGCTCATACACCCGTCTTAGCTCGTACATCGTGAATGTTTCCGGCAGCATCCGAAACGCGAAGTAATCATCGTTTAACCTTTCCGTTACACGCTGTTTGGCAACTCGAAAAATGTTGGCGTGATCGCCTGCCAACGCGGGTAATGCGTCGGTACTGAATAGTTGCGCGTCCCTGGCATCGTCGCCCGCGGCGAGCGACAACTGGTCACTTGGGAGCAGCGCGTAATAGGCCACGGTGATGATGCGTTCGCGTGGGTCACGATCGGGACGGCCAAAAGTGTAAAACTGCTCCAGGAAGTTCACGCTGACCCCGGTTTCCTCTTTAAGCTCTCGCTTGGCGGCGTCGCTGAGACGCTCGTCGATGCCGACGAATCCGCCCGGCATCGCCCATTGTCCCTTGAAGGGCTCCTGGTCACGTTGGATGAGTAACACCTTCAACTCGTCATTTTCTATAGTGAAAACAACAACATCAACGGTTACTGCCGGGTGCGGATATGCGTATTCGTAGCTCATTTCAAAGTTAGTGTATCATCTACACCTTAAATAGTGTACTTTACACACTAAGGGATAAGATTATGATTGAAAAATACTGGCTGGAACTCGCCGCCGAGGTACTCACCGACACGGCATTGACCACACGCTTCTCCAACGGACATGCAGCTTGCGCGGCACTTCCCGACATACGGCGCGCGACAGGATTTGCCGCCTGGAAGCACACCGGACAATATCGAAAAGGCGAAGGCAATATCCCCTACATTCATCACCCGGTGGAAGTGGCGGCGATTTTGTCCGAGGCTGGCGCCATAGAGGATAATGACCTTCTGCAAGCTGCCCTCTTGCACGACACCATCGAGGACACGGACACCAAACGCGAGGAAATCGAATCGCATTTTGGCGCACGCATCTGCTCAATCGTGGTGGAGGTTACGGACGACAAGTCGCGGCCAAAGCAGGAACGAAAAGCGGCACAAATCGCACACGGCCCGCACCTTTCAAAAGAAGCGCAATCCCTGAAGCTGGCCGACAAGATCTCCAATGTCTTCGATGTTGCATTCAGCACGCCGATGGACTGGCCTCCCGAGCGACAACTGGCGTACTTCGACTGGGCCTCCGAGGTGGTCGCCGGACTGCGAGGATGCAATACAGCGCTGGAAGCGTTGTTTGATAAGCAGGTGGCGCGTTCTCGAAAAGCCGTTGCCAGATAGCGCTTCTAAAGCGTCACTCGCCCGCTGCAACCGTGCTGTAGTGCAGGCTGACGATCTTCCATTCGCCGTCAATTTTTTGCCACACGTCGGTCTCGAATGCTGTCTCCGAGGACGTGGTGCCGTCAGCCAGGCGCGTACGGTTGTCGATGAAGGACGTTGCGATGGCGACATCCCCGCTTGGCATGACCTGCACTTTGAGGTCCGACATGTCATTCTTCTCAACGCCGCCGCCCGCTTCCATCAGCGCGATCCATTCAGCGTGGTACACATCGACATCCTGTCTCGCGCCAGAGAAAAACACCGTCGCATCTGCAGCATAGAAACCGAAATAGGTTGCAACGTCGTTACTGGAATAGGCATCGTCAAACGCCTTGATCGCTTTGTGCAGATCGGTGTCTTCCATTTCATGATGTCCGGCCATTGCCGAAAACGACATCAAAGCAATCACAATAAAGCTCAAAATCTTTCGCATGATGTTAATCCCCTTCATTAGATACGCTTGCTACTCATTCTCACTGCGCGCCGACACGGCCACGTCCCCATCCAAATCCACCCTCACATCCAGCACAATCGGTCGACAACAAACCTGGCAATCCTCAACGTAGCTTTGCTCGTGCACCGAGTCGTCCACCAACACGGATATCGATTCGCCGCAATACGGGCAGCTGATAGGTGTTTCAGAAATCTCGGGCATCGATTGCAGTAATTTCGCTGGAAAACACTATACTGCCTGAAAACCGGAACACAGAGCAAAAACTCTCATGCCAAGACATATTCGCCGTCCGTTCGCGCGATTAGCCGCCATGTTCGCTGCGCTTTGCCTTATTTCCTGTGAGCAGGCACCGCCTGAACAAGGCGGTAATGACATCAATGTCGATCATGCTCGAGCCGCCGCCGATGCACTGGACAAAGTGACTGCAGACTCACGCAAGGCCAGGATCTCCAATCTTGAATACGACGCCTTTGTTGATATCGCTGCGAGTGAGGAAGAGCTTGTTGGCGAGGTAAGCATTCAGTTCGACTTGTCTGATGCGTCTGCATCTCTGACGCTCGATTTCACCGGCGGCACGGTGAACGCGGTACAGGTGAACGGCGAGACGAGCGCCGCCGACTACAACGGCTTCTACATCACACTTCCTGCAGAGCAACTGCAGCTCGGAGCAAATACTGTCGACGTCGCGTACCGCCACCCGTTTGGCCACGACGGTAATGGTCTGCATCGTTTCGTGGACCCGCAAGACGGTCTGACCTACATGCACTCCTATCTGTGGCCCTACTACGCCAACCGGCTCCTGCCCTCGTTTGACCAGCCCAGTCTCAAAGCGAATTTCTCGCTACGCGTTATCGCGCCGGAAAGCTGGAACGTCTTCTCGATGCAACCCGGAGAGGCCACAGCGGCTTCTGATGGCACGCGCTTGTGGACGTTCGGCAAAACACCAAAGATCCCGACCTACATATTTTCGCTGCACGCCGGGCCATACAAAATCTGGAGTGACGACTCAGGTGATGTGCCACTGCGCCTGATGGCGCGCCAGTCACTCGCCGAGTATGTAGCCGTTGATGAGTGGTTTGAAACCACGCAAAAAGGCATGACCTTCTACAACGACTATTTCGATATCCCCTACCCGTTTGAGAAATACGATCAGCTGATCGTGCCGGAATTCAATATCGGTGGCATGGAAAATGCTGCCGCCGTGAGTTTCACGGAAAGATACGTTCAGCGTCAGACCAGCAATCGCGAACAACGCGAAAGTAGAACGAGTACCATTCTTCATGAACTCGCGCACATGTGGTTTGGTAACCTGGTCACGCACGACTGGTGGAACGGCATGTGGCTGAACGAGAGCTTTGCCACACAGATGGCAACGCTGGCACTGGTCGAAACCACAGAATTCACTGACCAGTGGCACGGCTACTTCACCAACAGCAAGAAACGGGCGTACGGGCGTGACAGTCAGGTCACAACACACCCGATCGAGATGCCGCTTGACTCAACGGATCAGTTCACGACGCTGTTCGATGCGATCACCTATCAAAAAGGCGGCTCCGTACTGAAACAGTTGCAACATCGTGTTGGCAAAGAGAACTATCGCCGGGGTGTTGCGGCGTATTTAAAAGAGAATTCTTATAGCACGACCGAACTGGCCGATTTTATTGGACACCAGGGTAAGAGCGCCGGCGTCGACCTTGGTGACTGGTCCGACGAGTGGTTGATGACATCCGGGTTCAATACCCTAAGCGTTGCATCCGAGTGCGACGGTGAGCGGCTGAGCTCGCTTGGCATTGTGCAATCGTCGGCTGCCGATCAAGCTCTGTTTCGGACCCATAAGGTTGACGTCGCTTTATACAACCTTGACGCAGACGGTAGCCTCACCATTACCACCTCGATTCCGGTTCTGGTCGAGGGCGAGCGCACATCAGTGCCTGTACCCGATGAGCAGCCCTGCCCGGCCATCGTCAACCCCAATCACAACGACTGGGCCTTCGCCAGGTTCGCGCTCAGTGCCAGCGACGAGACGCTGCTCAGCGAACATCTGGGCGACGTCGAGGATCCGCTGTCACGCTCAATGTTCCTGGCCGGCTTGTCCGATAAAGCGATGGCCGGTAACACCTCCATCGCGGCCTTTATTCGTCAGGCGGTGAGACTGGCGGAGACCGAGAGCAATTTTCGTGTGCTTGAGCAGATCTCCGCATCGCTGCTCGACGCTGTGAACATCATGCACCGCCTGCGTCCGGAAACAGATGCCGCTTTGCCACGCGCGCTCCGCGACGTCGAAGAACTCTCCTTGCGGCTCGCCCACTTCGCGGCAACACAAGACGTCAAGCAACTGTGGTTGAACACGTTTTTGAATGTGGTGGCGAGCGAATCCGGGCTGGCGACGGCAAGGGCGATACTGGATGGCGAAGCAGAAATCGACGGTATTGAACTGTCACCGGAAGACCGTTGGCAGTTACTCATAATTCTGAGCCGTCACAATGCGGATGGCGTGGCTGACCTTATGGCCGCGGAAATCGAACGAGACTCGTCCGACTTCAGTCAACGCAACCTGCTGTCAGCCCGTGCCGCGGCGCCCAATCTTGCAAACAAGGAGTATTGGATTGCAGAGCTGCAAGCACCCCAGGAGCTGAACAGTCTGGCCAAGCAACGTGCTGTCATGGTCGAGTTGTTCCCAGCGACCCAGACCGACCTGCAGCTCCAGGTCCTCGAGAAAATCCTCAGTTCGCTGCCGCAAATGAGTCGCGAGGCGGATCCGTACTTTCTATCGAGTTACACCTCGACATTGCTCACGCCGATGTGCCGACCGGACAGCAGTGCTCTGATGCAGTCCACTCTGGATGAATTTGGAGCACAACTGAATCCAACCGCGCTACGCTTTGTTCGCGAGGCACACCAGCTGGACGTTGAGTGTCATGCGCTGCGGGTGGCGAACAAATAATCTGCCATCGCGTTCGGGCGTTTAGCTGTTAAACTTGTGCTCGATTTTTCTTTCTTTGGGTTCGACCCTGACTGGATTGGAGTTAGCAATGAAACTGCAGGTGCTTTTGATCATCGGATTCGGTCTGAGCGTGACCGCTTGTGAAAACAAGCAACAGGCTGCGCCTGAGCAGGCGGCCGCGCCGGTTGTGGAATCAGTCGCGACCGAGGCCCCGATGGCCGGGTTGCCCGAGATGGATAGTTATGTGTACGAAGGTATCCTGAGGCATATGCACTCTCATGCGGATCAAATGGACCTTCTCAATGACGCCCTCGCTGATGACAACCTCGAAGCCGGAAAACTACCAGCCCGCTGGTTGTGGCGACACGAAACAATGACCGGTGTCCCGGACGACTGGCAGCCATACCTTGCCGATATGCGCCAAGCGGCCCGTGATGTTGAAAGTGCAACCGATCTTGCCACTGCACGCGCCGCGGCTACGCGCATCAGCGAGAACTGCCAGGCTTGCCACTCGGCCGTTGGAATGGACGACAGCTCCTAAAACGGCGAGGGAGTACCTGTTTGTCCCTATACAGCGAATTAAAGCGCCGCAACGTATTCCGAGTAGCCGCTGGGTATGGCGTCTTGTCATGGTTGTTGTTGCAGATCGCCGATGTATTGATGGACACCATCGGGCTGCCGGACATATGGGGTAAAGCAGTACTGGGCCTGATCCTGATCGGTCTCTTGCCTGTACTGGTTTTCTCATGGGTCTACGAGATGACCCCGGAGGGCGTCAAGCGCGAAAGTGAAATTGCGCCCGACTCATCTATCACTTTGCATACGGCCAAACGACTCAATATTGCGGTGATCGTCTTGCTCGTTATCGCTATTGGCGTTTTCGCTCTCGACAAATTCACGGCGGCACCGCTCGATACGGCTGCCCCGACAGCAAACACCGCATCGTCAACAGCCGGCATTCCGGTCGTGGCCGTCTTGCCGCTGCAGGCATTATCAACCGACGACGAAGGCATTTTCCTCGCGTCTGGCCTGCACGACGATCTGCTCACCCGACTGGCCCGGCTGCAGGCGTTCAAAGTCATCTCGCGTACATCGGTTATGGAGTATGCGAATACGACCAAGAACCTTCGCGAAATCGGAGCTGAACTGGGCGCCAATTTCATACTTGAGGGCGGGTTGCAGGCGATCGGCGGCAACGTACGTATCAATGCGCAATTGATTGACGCAGCATCTGACGAACATCTGTGGGCCGATACTTACGACCGCGAATTGACGACCGCAAACCTCTTCGAGGTGCAGGCTGATATTGCTGGTGCGATAGCAGAAGCAATGCACGCGACCCTGAGCCCAATGGATGTAGAGCAACTCGGTCGTGTTCCGACCACAAACCTCAAGGCCTACGAAGCGTTTCTTCGTGGCGTGGAATTTTCCGAGGGGCTCACAATGTCGGACATCCACGGAGCTAGCGCCGCAAACCGGGAGGCGACCGAGCTGGATCCTGAGTTTGGTGAAGCCTGGGCAGGTCTCGCCTTTAGCCTTATCCGCCAATACTGGGAAGAAGGGGCAGAAGACGGAGCGGCACCGAATAATTCGCTGATCGAGGAATCAAGGCAGGCTCTGGACCGCGCACGTGCGCTCGACCCGGGCAGCGTTTCGACACTCGAGGCGGAGACCTATTTTTACTACTACGGTTTTCGTGACTACTCGTCCGCTTTGATCTCGCTGGGTCAGGCGGCCGCAATCGCGCCCAACGACGTTCGCGTTATCTCGCTACGAGGTTACCTGCTACGCCGCCTCGGCCGGGTAACTGAGGCAGCGGATGCGCTGCTGCGTTCGCTGCAATTGGATCCAAAAAGCACGTCTCTGATCAGAGAAACCGTTGATACACTGGTGCCTGCCGGTCGCTGTGATGAGGCTCGGACATTGATCAATTCCGGCTTGGAACAACATCCGAATGATGATGGCATCATTATTAGCAACGCCTACGTCGCGCAGGTGTGCGATCGGAACATGGACGCCGTAATTCAGTCCGCTCTCAGAGTTGAAATATCCACAAGGCAGCAACTCAGACGAACGACCGGCAACTTAATATACGGTCGCGCCTTCGACAAGGCGATCAAGCGGTTGACGGACGCCAGGGATAGCTGGGTACAACGGCCAATCGTTCTTCTCATGATCGACAACTATCTTAGCTGGCTATACCGGGAAACCGGACAGCTGGAATTGGCCGAACAGGCACTGCAGAGCGGGCGCAATCAAGCAGCGCAAATATCAGATCGCGGCGTAACCTCGCTAATGGAGCTAATGACGCATGCGGCACTTGAGGGCGATGTAGAAGCGACTCGACAGTTTGGCGAACAAGCCATGAACGCGATGCCGCGCGATGCCTGGCGGGTTACGGGTTACTCCTATCAGATTGGCAAGATCTACGCGTTAGCCGGGCTTAAGGATGAAGCGTTCTCGGTTCTGGAAAATATTCGTTACGATCATGGATACACCGTTCTCACGCTCATGGAGGTGGATCCGTTCCTGAACAGCTTGCGCGACGATCCGCGCTTGCAGGCACTCCGTGAGAAAGGAGCCGCCCAGGTTGAGGCGGCGCTTTTGGCGGTTCAGTAAAAAAGCTCTCCAGGCGCCTTCGCTCACCTCCCCCACAAAAACCGCAGCGCGATCGGTGTAGCAACGGTCGTCACAATCGCCATGATGACGATTGCGGAAAACAGGCTCTGCACGATCACCCCTGGCGGATCAGGTTGTAGAAATAACCCGGCTTCGAGCGCAACGCCAGCGATGATCAGTTCCACAGCCCCTCTTCCACTCATGCCCACGCCAACCAACAGGGATTCCTGTTTCGAGAACCCGGCCCAGTAGGCGGGAATGCCCGAGCCGAGCAGCTTGCTGGCCAGAGCAAGCAATGTAAGGAGGACAACAAAGCCCGGCGCCTGGCCGACACTGCTGAAATCGAGATGAAAACCCACGGAGACGAAGAAGATAGGCGCGAGGAAACCACGGGTTAGTCCCGACATCTGCTGTTCAACACGGTCGTAGGCAGCTGCATCGACTACCTTGGGGTGGAAGAACATACCTGCCATGAATGCGCCGATGATCGGGTGCAGTTCAAAAAACTCGGCCAGCACCGCGTAGGCAAGTGCGCCAATCAGTAACATGCTGAAGTCCACCTCGGGAAAGCTCAGATGGCGGAACGATTTGCCAAGCCACGGGAAGACGTGCAGGCCCACGGGAATGGTGATCGCGAAGAACAACAGCACCTTGCCAACCACGGGCAGCAGGTTGCCCAGCGTGAAATCCCCGGTCGCCTGGCCGCCGATCGCGGCGAGCATCAGCGCGATCAGGAACAGGCTCAACAAGTCGTCCCAGAGCGCGGCCGCGATCACTGCCTTGCCCACCCTTGAGTCGAGCGCGCCGAGGTCCATGAACATGCGTACGGCAACAGGTACGGCCGTGATGGCCAGCGCCACGCCGAGGAACAGGGATTGCGCCATCTTGTAGCCCGACTCGGGTAATACCGCGACACCCAGCGCAAAACCCACGCTGACCGGCACTAGCATGCCGCCCAATGCAATCAGGATTGCCGACTTCGACGAGCGCGCGAATTCCAGCGGCTCCATGCGGATGCCCGCCAGTAGCATCAGGAAGAACATGCCGAGGTCGGCGAGCCCGGCGAAGATGTCGCTATTGGCCGTAAACCAGATCGAGGGTGTCAGGTGCTGGAATCGCAGTAGCAGGTAACCGAGGCAGATACCCGCCAGCAGCTCACCGACCAGTGCCGGTATCTTGGCCCGCTCAGCCATCTCCCCGAACATACGGGTCACGACAAGCAGGATCAGGACGATCAGCAGGATGTCCACTGCCCTATCCTTTGGCGCCACTCATGGCCACGCTTTAGCTTTAGGAATTTTGGCAGCGGGGTCAATACGGGGTTTTACCTTGAATGAACCCAATGAATGGGCAAGCCCCCAAGAACAGTCCGCATCGAAGCCAATGCGCCGCGAATGGCAGGATGTCGCTGAATATGTATTAATACGCACTATAAGAATTAACTTTATCCCAGAAAAACAAATAAACGTCGCAGTTCTACGAGGGGCACCCGTGTATTTAAAAATATCGACGATAGCGCTTTTTTTTGCCGTTGCCGCCTGTTCAGGCGGATCAGACACCGCCAGCCCGGAAGAAGGAGCTGTAAGCTACGACAGCGTCCTCGAGAAAAGCGAGCACTTCGAAGGATTCTTCGACGTCTATCAGGACAAGGAAAGCGGCGAGACGTATCTCGCGATCAGGCCTGAGCAGATTGATCAGGAATTCATCTATAACTCTGTCGTCGTTGACGCGGCTGTCGAGGGCGGCGCGTTTCGTGGCGCCTACGTCGATAACAAGATCATTTCCGTTCGTCGCCACTTCAAACGAATTGAATTCGTTAATGACAACGCTTCGTTCTATTTTGACCCGGACAATGCACTGTCCCGCGCTGCGGACGCCAACATCAGTGACGCCATTCTTGCCGTCCAGGAAATCGTCGCCGAGGACGAGGCAAGCGGCACGATCCTCATCAAAGCTGATGACATCTTTCTGAAAGAAAGCCTGCAGCAGATAAAACGTGCGCCCAACCCTGACCCGGCCGCTGAAAAGAGATTTGAACTGGGGGCGCTCAGTGAAACGAAGAACAAGATTTACGAGGTGAGAAGTTATCCTGAAAACACCAACGTATTCGTTGATTACGTTTACGAGAATCCGGCACCTGTTGTCCGCGGCCAGGGCGACATTACGGATAGCCGCTTCGTCAGCGTGCGCTTGCAACACAGTTTCATCAAAGTGCCTGAAAACAACTACAAGCCGAGGATCGACGATCCCCGTGTTGGTTACTTCACGCAGTACATCACTGACCAGACCTCGTACGCAGCAGCGCCTTACCGAGATTTGATCAATCGCTGGGACCTGACGAAGAAAGATCCCGATGCTGAACTGTCTGAACCCGTCGAGCCGATTGTTTGGTGGATAGAGAACACCACGCCGGTCGAACTACGCGAGACGATTAAAGAAGGCGCTCTGGCCTGGAACCAGTCTTTCGAGACGGCCGGATTCAAGAATGCCGTTCAAGTACAGGTTCAGCCGGATGATGCTGATTGGGATGCGGGCGATATTCGCTACAACGTGCTGCGTTGGACGTCCTCGCCACAACCGCTCTTCGGCGGTTACGGCCCCACGTTTACGAATCCGCGAACGGGCCAGATCATCGGCGCCGACATCATGCTGGAGTTCGTTTTCCTCACCAATCGTGTGCGCCTCGAAGACATCCTGACGTCCATTGCTGGCGGACAAGCGACCGAGACGATCGGCGACAACGCCATCTACTGCTCGCAAGGTCACAACCTGCAATTGAACAGTATTTTCGGCACGCAGGCGCTCAAGATGATGGGTGCCAGCAGCGGGCAGCAAGGGCAATTGCTCGATGAGGGCATTCGCAGTCTGATCCTGCATGAGATCGGACACACGCTCGGACTCAATCACAACATGAAGGCCTCTCAGACCTTCACCATCGATCAGCTGGCGGATCCAGCCTTCGTCGCAGAAAACGGCCTGACCGGTTCGGTGATGGATTATGCGCCTGTGCACCTTACGTCCCTCGGTCAGCAGCAGGCGGGTTTTTACGATGTGAAGCCCGGTCCTTATGACGACTGGGCTATCGAATTTGGCTATTCGCCGGCATTAGATGGCCCCGACGGCGCGGCAAAAAGAGTTGCGCTGCTAAACCGTTCTACCGAACCGCAACTGACTTTTGGTAATGATGCTGATGATATGCGCTCGCCCGGAGGCGGCATTGACCCGCGGGTTAATGTTAATGACATGAGCGCGGACGCCATTACCTACGCGTCAAATCGACTCGCGCTTGTTGATGAAATTCTGGGCGAATTAAGTGGCAAGGTCGGAACAGAAGGCGAATCTTATCAAGAGCTGCTTAATGCCTATCTCGTCATGACGTATGAATTTGCGAGCTCGGCACGAAGCATTTCACGGTATGTCGGTGGCGTGCATGTAAACCGGGCAATGGTTGGCCAACCCGGTGCTAGCACACCGTTCGTGCCGGTCGCTCTAAGCGATCAAAAACGTGCGATGCAGGCATTGCGCCAAAAAGTCTTCGCACCGAACGCGTTTGCCGGATCTGCAGAGCTGTACTCGCATCTGCGTCAACAGCGACGTAGCTACGATTTCTTCGGCCAAACCGAGGATCCGAAGCTGCACGAATTGATACTGACGGTGCAAAAATCCGTGCTGGACCATCTGATGAACCCGGTGGTACTGAGGCGGATCAGCGACTCACGGCAGTACGGCAATGAATATTCGCTGGGCAGCGTCGCCGAGGACCTTAGCAATGCAATATTCAGCGACGACCTGCGGGACGGTGTGAATACCTATCGGCAGAATCTGCAACTCGAATACGTCAACCGTCTGATCGCGATGGTCAGTGGGCCGACGCAGGCGCAGTTCGATTATCTGTCGCAGTCGACTGCACTGCAGAATCTCAGGCAGATAGAAAACACCCTGGAAGGCAATCGTGGCGTCGACGCAGAAACCCGTGCACACCGTGCGAATATTCTGTACACGATCGAGCGAGGTTTGCATACCGGGATGACAAAATGATCGTAAGGATCATCTTTCTCCTCGCGTTACTATTTCCGGCCGCTCAAAGTGCTTGTGCGGATTGGTCGATACCGGATGAATTGCAAACGCAGGCGAGCGTGCTGAACGATGCACAAACACAGTTCATTACGTCGGGTGAAATTCTTAAAATCATTCCGGAAAGACAATTACTACATGAACTCGCGTCACGCGACGCCGACGGATTGCAAGCCCTTGTTAATGACCTGATATCGGTCGCTGAACAGATGGGCTACGATCCGTCGCGCGACATGGGCGCCGCACCGCAGAACACGGCCTCCAAACGATTCAACCGCGGCACCCTGCCGACACCCGCAGCACTGCGCGAACACAAACGAGAAGACGGACCGTTTAGTGTGCACCGTTATCTGTACCCGAAATCCGGTGTCCCGACATTCGGTGGCGCGAAGGTTGCCATCTGGCCGGAAGACCTGGTCGCCGGCAAAGTGGACGTTGCGATAGTTGGCGTACCGCACAATATGGGTAGCGGACGGCGCGATGCCAGCGCGGGGCCTGATGCTATGCGCGGACTCAACACGATTTCGACACCCGACGGGCAGTCGCTGGTGCATCCGCTCGAAGTCTTGTCAGTTGTCGACTACGGTAATCTCTATACCGATTGGTTGAGCACTGAACGTTCAGTCAGGCACGTCGCCGAGATGGTGGCTGAAACAGCCGGTACCGGCGCCATACCGATGCTGGTCGGCGGCGATACGTCGATGCTCTACCCGGGCGTCAAGGGCATCGCAGATGCCCACGGTAAAGGCACCTTCGGGCTACTGCACTTTAGTGCGCACCCGGATGTCGAGCGCGACGGTGACCACACGATTTCTGATCGACAGGCGCTCTATCGACTGCTGGATCAGGACATCGTAAACGGCAGCGACACTGTGCAGGTGGGACTCCGCGGGCCGGACGTCGATGTTGAATCATTGCAATGGTTGCGCGACAGGAAGGTGCGTTATCACACGATGGCGGAAATCCAGAAACGTGGCTATGCCGACGTCATGAAACGCGTACTGCGCGAAGTGCATAAGGGCCCGGATGCTTTCTTCGTCTCCATTGACGTCAGCGTTATCGACCCGGGTCAACTCATCGCTGCCGGTCGGGTAGTTGCGAACGGATTGCGCATCGACGAGATTACGCACGCTATTCGCTACGTTTGCGCGGCAAAGGACATCGTCGGTTTTGAGATCACCGATCTGGCACCGATGCTGGATTACTCCGAGCTATCAGTCACGAACGCGAATGCCCTGCTCAATGCCTGTCTTGTGGGTATCGCCGTGCGGAAAGCGGGACTCGCTCCCGACTACGTCCATCCCCTCACCCTCGATCATGGACAACGATGATGACTGATACTATTCGTACGACTTTCGTCGTGATCGCCGCGGGCCTAGCAACAACAGCCGCCTTGGCCGACGAGACTGCCGAGACACCTAAGGCACCCATAAATTACGAGACACCCGAGCACGTCGTCGGTGACGGACCCTATCCGTTTGATACGACCGATGCGCGCGATGAAGCGCCAGAAGCGATCGAGTTACCGGATAGCGTGACGCCGAAACTCAAATTACTCACGCCCGAGGAAATCGAATTCTTACAAAGCGGCGACGCGCGCGGCTTCACCGGATCGCTGGACGATACGGTCGAAGAACTCGAAAAACGCACGCCGGAGGATATTAAGGCGTGGGTCGGCGCGATGATGCATGTGTTTGATCACAATCATTACAAAGAAGGCCGTGACTCACCGAACATACCGTTCAACACCGACTCGCCGGAATTCAACGCTTGGAAGGCAAAACGTCCGCGTTCAATGGATCCCGAACGTGAAGACGGGCCGCTGGCGCTCGGTCGTTACGATGGTCGTGGTGGCCCGCCAACGTTCGGCGGACACCCGCTGGCGCTGACCCCAGAAGATCTGATCGCAGGCGAAGTTGATGTAGCCATTCTCGGCGCACCCTTGAACATGGGTTCTGGTTGGCGCGATTCAGGTGAAAAAGCGACTGCGGACCTGCGCTTGCTGGGTTGGCCTATGGGCAGTCAGGATCAATACATTCAAATTGATGCCGGCGAAGTCCTGAACATTGTCGATTACGGTGACGTTGCCATCGATAATGACAGCACCGAGCGCTCTATGCAGCATGTTCGAGAGGTCGTAAGAGAGATAGCAGAAAACGGCGTGATTCCAATGATCGTCGGTGGCGATCATTCACTCGAGTATCCGAATGTCGCGGCGCTGGCCGACGTGTATGGCAAAGAAAAAGTCTCGGTCATCCATTTCGACTCGCACTATGACGCCTGGTGGGGCGGCAATCACCTGATCAGTCACGGCTCTCCGGTCTATCGCCTGATCAACGAAGGTCACGTGCGGGCAGCCGACTACATTCAAGTCGGATTGCGTTCCAGCGGCCCGGGAAAATCCGGGTTTGCGTGGATGCGCGAACAAGGCATGCGCTATCACACCATGGCGGAAGTTGAGCAACGCGGCTGGGATGCCGTGTTGGATCGCGTCGTAGCGGAAGCCAGCGAAGAAGGACGCAAGCTGCACATCTCGTTCGACATCGATGTACTGGACCCCGCGTTCACACCGGCAACCGGCACGCCAGTTCCGGGCGGCATAAACATGCGTGAAGCGATCACCATCGTGCGACGACTCTGTGCAGAGTCCAACGTCGTCAGCTTCGACCTCGTGGAACTGCACCCGGCACTTGATCCTACCTACAAGACCACGCTCAACAGCGCCTACATCATCAAAGCCTGCCTGACCGGCCTTGCGATGAATAAAGAAGGGTTAACCGAAGATCACTACCTGAGTCCGTTGTCCTCGGAACACGCCATCGACGATTACTACGGCGATCAGCAGAAGTATTTGGACGCAACGGCTGCTGAGGAAGAAGAGGAAGAGGAAGAGGAAAAAGAGGCACAGTAAATTTGTTACCACCTGTTACAAGTATTGGCTGGCTAGTCACAGGGTAAACGTGCAGGATACGAGTCAGGTTGAGCGGCGCGCCATTGCCCCCGTGCCCAACGCTTTTTGAGGTGATATATGAAATTCTTAACTGGAGCTTTGCTGCTCATGACAGCCACTACAACTCTCTCCGCCGACGCCGATCTACTCGACCAGGATTTTCGGCGGCTTGCATCTGACGACGTCATCAATCTCGCCGAGTCATACTCTGGCAAGGTCGTTCTCGTCGTAAACGTCGCATCAAAGTGTGGCAACACGCCGCAGTATGATGGTCTCGAAGCGCTTTATGAAGAATACGGCGAGAAGGGGCTCGTGGTTCTCGGTTTTCCCTCGAATGACTTCATGAGTCAGGAGCCTGGGACGGAAGAGGAAATTCAGGAGTTTTGTCGCCTGACCTACAAAGTGAAGTTTCCGATGTTTGAGAAGGTCACCGTGAAGGAAGGCGAAGCACACCCGTTCTTCGATCAGCTCGCCGCCGCTGCAGGCACCTACCCAACCTGGAACTTCCACAAGTATTTGATTGGCCGGGACGGCAAGCTCGTCACAGAATTCAGCCCTCGCACCAAGCCCTATGATGAAAAAGTGGTTGCCGGGATAGAATCAGCGCTCAAAATGTAATCGGAGTCCCTATGCGCGTCGCGATAATCGGTGGTACCGGATTTGTCGGTAGCTACATCGTCGACGAACTGCTCAAGCAAGGGCACGACGTTTCGGCGCTTGTGCGTCCAGGCAGCGAGCACAAGATTCGTCACGCGGCCGCAGTTCGGGTCGTTTTCGGAAGTGTCGACTCCACAGCAAGTATTGGTGATCTGGTTTCCGGTTGTGAGGCTGTCATCTATTGCGTCGGCATTCTTCGTGAGTTTCCGAAAAAAGGAATCACGTATGAGAGCACGCAGTTTGACGGCGTTGCCAGCACTGTAGATGCCGCTTTGGAAAACGGCGTCAGGCGGTTCCTGCTAATGAGCGCGAACGGCGTAAAGATTCCCGGAACGCGCTACCAGGAAACCAAGAAACGAGCAGAAGATCGAGTGCTTGCAAGTGGTCTCGATGCGACGATCTTCAGACCTTCGATAATTTTTGGCGACCCACGTGGCCTAATGGAATTCGCCACGCAGCTGTTTAAGGACATGGTGGAGAAACCGATCCCGGCAGTCGGTTTCTTTAGCGGACTGAGTCCGACCAGTGGCGCTGTTCTCATGTCGCCTGTGCACGTTGAGGATGTCGCAAACGCATTCGTCAACACGTTAACGGACGACTCCACGGTCGGCGAAATCTACAACCTGGGTGGCCCGGAGATTTTGTCGTGGACAGAAATGCTCCGACGCATCGCTGCAGCCACCGGGCGGAAGAAGTGGATCATTCCAATGCCGATTGTTCTTATGAAAATTGCGGCCACCCTGCTCGACTGGCTGCCGTTTTTTCCTGTCACTCGCGACCAGCTAACCATGTTGGCGGAAGGCAATACGGCTGACCCCGCTGTGGCAGAGTCCCTGACAGGCTCGCCACCGCGTGCGTTTTCGCCCGCAACTCTCGACTACCTGAACCACTAAGGCGTTCGTCTATTCGGCCTCGGCAGCCTCAACTCGTAATCGTCGCCGCACAAGGTCGATGTCCCTGCGAAGTTTATAGATATTGTCCTTGTAGTCACGGGGTACCGACGTAATCACCGACTGCTGATCGAGCTCATCAAGTTTTTCCAGCCGTTGCCTGGATTCGCCAACGCCTTCCATCGGATTAACGTTCGGGTCCAATTGTTCGAGCTCGGTATACAGTCTCAACAGCCGCCTTCGCACGCGCCATTTATAGGCCGGTGGAAACAACTTGACGAGCGGAATCGCAAGCCCCAGCAATGGAAGTAACATCACCCACATTCGGTCAACGAAGGTCGCCGCCCAGAATGGCAGGTAACGCATCAGGAACGGCGGTCCATACTTGAAATGGCGCTCAGCCTCTTCACTGAGCGGAAAATCGACGTATCGCGATGTTGGGAATTCGCCGCTTTCAGCCAGCAAACTGTGCTGACCATGAATATCCGCCGCCGCGACGAGCAAAACGTCTACCAGCGCCGGATGCAGATCGCTGCGCCCGACCAGCATCGCCGTTACCGCGACGGCGTGAATATCTTCAGCGGGCAAATCTGCCTTGAGGTCCACAACACCAGCAGGCAGAACCACCCGGGTGGTATAGGAGTAACGCCTCACATAGGCATCCACTCTGTCGAGACTCACAGGCCGGGCGCCTGCGCGGCGAATGAAGCCCGACACCACCTCCGACTCCGGATCGCCGACGACAAATACGGCGTCGAGCTCACCCTCGGACAACATTTTTTTAAGATCGCTACCTGGCGCTACTGTCGCATCGACGTGCTCCACGGAAACATCATGAGCATTGAGAAGATTCAAGACGATCGTGCGCGTGCCGCTGCCGACCGCACCGGATGACACACGAGCGCCGGACAGATCCGCAATGCCTTCGACATCGAAGTCGTCGCGTACAAACAGCCACAGCGGCTCGAGGTACAGCGACCCCAACGCGATCACGTCGTCACCGCCGGTCAGCCCCGCGAGTCCGCTTTGGACAAACGCCAGATCGACCCCGGAGTCTTCCGCCAATAATTCTAAATTCTCAACAGACCCTGCCGTTTCGCGGAGCGTCACCTCAATGCCCACATCGGCAAGCAACTCTGCATAGCGAACGCCGAATTGTTGATAGGCACCACCGTCCGCACCGGTCGCGAGAACAATGTTCCGGGGGGGCGCTGGGTCGACAAACTGGAACGCAACGAAAATCCCCACCAGCAGTATTGCTGACGAGAGCAACAAAATGGGGCCGGCCACGCCACGCTGGGTACCAGGACCTCGGCTGTTACCTTTCACGATGTGCTCCTCGTTTAGTTTATGGATTGCCTGATTCGTTGAGGCTAGCGGGTATTAGTTCGGCAAGCTCTTCACCCACTGTCAGGCGAATCTCCATACGAATTTCGTCGTCCTTCGGCTGAGACACCGATGACGACTGTTCGATCAGAAGTCGATCGCCAATCTCGATATTCTCCATCAGGATCGCGCTACGGACATTTTCTGCGCGTGACAAGGCCAATACCAGTAGATCGTCCTCGGCGAGTGACTGCGCATCAACAAGTTGGCGACTCAAAGCCGACGCGTAAGCAAGCGCGTCAAACTGCTTATCGGCATCCTCCCTCGCCGGCTGTGTGTGAGCTCCGCGAAGCTCGTCCAGGGCTATCCCGGGTTCCGTCGCAAGGCCGGACTCGGTAAACAACTCCTCGAGGATTTGCAGTCGTTGATCCGCGTACGTCGACTCGCTGTCATCGGGCGACATAGCCAGGCGACCCTCGATAATCTGCTCGAATTTTTGCTCGCGCAATGCCGTGCCATCCCGTTCAGGTTCGTACACACCGTTGAAGATAAGTACGATATTCGGACGTAAGGTCAGTGCCTCGGCAATTTTGACCGCCTTCTCGACCTCGGGCGGCGACAGATCGGCGCGGCCAGAAGCAAACTGGAAGAACTGCAGGTCATCGGCTTCGGCGCCAATCAGGTTGCCCAACAACGCAAACGGCGAGGCAACAATCTTAACGATCAAGTTCATGAGTGCCTTGCCAACGACACGGCCATAGCCGAATTCCGGATCGTTTATGTTGCCACGAACAGGCAGATCGATATCAATTTTTCCTTCCGCATCTTTAAGCAGCGCGACAGCAAGGCCGAGTGGCAAGCTCATTGCGCCCGGGTGATCGACCTTTTTTCCCAGCTCAAACTCGCGCAGCGTGACCTTATTCTCCCCGACGAGCGCACCTTCGGTAACCTTATAGCCAAGATCAAGGTCAAGTCGCCCGGTTGCAATTTCCCGGCCGGCGAAAGGAATCGTATACGCCGAGAATTTTGGTACATCGACGTTTCGGAACACCACTTGCACATCGGTATTGTCTGATGGATTGAATGGCGTCAGTGCGCCACTGACTTTCACGCTGCCGTACTCGTCGACGCTACCTTCTAGCGAGATGACTGCGGGTTCTGAACTGGTCGTCACTATGGTGGAAATTTCACCATTGAGTGCTTCAATATTGGCGTCGAAAGGCAGCGGCAACGACCGGTCTGCGAAATCCGCCGCCCCTTCTATGATCTTGATTCGACCGATCGTGATGGCAATACCTGGTGCTGATTCATCAGCGGTGACTTCTGCGTCGTCGCTGTCTTGTGTTGTCTCGCCCTTGCTCACCCGGCCAAGGTTGACGCTGCCGTCCTCCGCAATAAGGACATCGCTATAAGGTTGGTCGAATCGAACTTCGGATACATCCAGTCGTTTCTCAGCGATGCTGTAGAGCAAGTTGTCTGCGTACAAACTCGACCAACTGCCGAGACGGGAGCCTTTCTCGGTCTCCGTTATCAGAAAATCAACAATCTCGAGGTCGCCGGTGAACCGCATTGGGTCTTCGATAGAACTTTCCAGCCGCGCCTCCAGATTGAGCGCCCCGTCGTCGAGGTTAACGTCAGCAAGCACCTTGAGATACGGATCCGCCCCGGCGAGCATCAGTTTTTTGATCAAAACGTTCACGTCAACGTGCAATTCCGGGAGTGCCGTAACGACACCTTCCAATGACACAGTACCGCCCGTTCGCGCGGTCAGATCAAGTTTGGTCGGAAACGCCGCCAGTGGGTCATTGCTGATATCGCGTATCGACAGGTCAAGTGTCTGCAAGCCGACAGTCGCGGTGGGCTCCACACTCTGATCTTCCAAATCCAGCGCGAGACGTTTGATATCGAACTGTCCCAATGACAAGTGCCAGGGCGCAGACGGCGCGGACGGCATGAAGTCGGGTTCCTCCTCGGCCTTCGCAGGCAGAATATCGAGTTGCCCGTCAGCCGTACGAAGCAGGCTAACCACCGCGTCGTTAATGGCCAGGGATGAGGCAGAAACAGTTTGTTCCGGCCAGTGCAGCTCGCCACCGGAAAGGCGCATCTCTGGTAGTTTGAGGATCTCCCGATCCTCATCCGACGCTCCGGATGCGGCGTTGAACGTCATAACCCGCAGGTCCTGCGCCAATAATTCAAAACCGCTGACGGTCGCTTCGAGACCCGTGTCGGCGCTTGCATCGATACGATAATCGAGCTCGATATCCACCAGTCCGTCGACAATATCGAACCCGGATGCATGTTTGTGATACGCCGACGTCAGCGGGAAGTGCGAGCCTTGAATGGATGCGTGACCCTCTGCGCGCAAGGGATTCAGTTCCAAGCTACCGCTCCAACCCATGGTGCCGCTGGATTCCGTCGTGATCATCACCGCCTGTTGGCCGGCACGATCGGGCAGAGTATTAAGGTCGTCCAGTGTGATGTCCACGGGTCCAATTTGTGTCTCAACCGGCTCTGGTGGAACCGCGTCATTCCAGTTCACGACGCTGCCAATGATGGCGAAATTGGATACGAGTAATCGGGGTGGTGATCCACTGGCCGCATCTTCCCTTTCTTCAGTATCCGCAGCCGGATCAGGATTCATAAGGAATGCGAAATTGAACGCGCCGTCGTGACCACGCCTGACAAAGACCTCCAGGCCCTCGACTCGAAACTCGCGAAAGGTCCACGCCCAGCGGAAAATCGAACTCAACTGAAAATTGACAAACACGCGGTCGATCTTTGTCAGCGGCGCGCCCTCGGGATCGTCGAGCTCCAGCCCCAGAACCTCCAGGCTCAGCACGTATGGATTGATCGCAATACGATCAATATTCAGTGTGACCCCTAGCGCATCCCGCGCACCTGAAACAACGTTGCTCTTGATGAGCCATGGCGCGACAAAAAAACCGGACAGTGTGTAGATCGCAAGCACCGACGCGAGCACGGTCAATAAGCGTCGGCGACGCTTCGCGATATTCAGTAGGTTTTTGGCATTCACTGCTTGCAACACTATCAAAACCCCGCGGCGACAGTGGACATTGTGGCTCTGAATTCGTGTAACAAAATGTTTCCGACCAGCGCCAGCTCGCTGCGGGTAGATTATGATACGGGTCCAAACAGGAAGATAGATCGCTGCTATGCAAGCACTCATACATTCGAACGCGGGGCACTCCGCGGTCGCACGCAAGGAGGATGCCAACCCGGAAGGCAAAGGCTTTAACGGTTTCCTGCTCGACTGGCATCAGAGCGAGCCGAGGGGCGTTGTCGCAAAGCCGCGGCGTCAGTTGCTGGCCGAGTTTTTTACATCGATGCTAATTCTGTCAGCACAGTTCAAGTACAAGCCTGCCATCGGGACTGTGAATCATCTTTACTGGATCAACGACGAGTGGTCTCTCAGCCTCATCGCACCCGATCAGTGGTCAGGGGAACGACGTGCGGGTTATGCCGGTACCTGCATGCTGCAGCGCGACATGACCTGGACGATTATTCCGTCCGAGGTCTTGGCCGAAAACAAACCCGTGGCTGGCGCGATCGGCCGGTTTTATGACGCCTTTGCGGAGATGCTGGATACCGACCTCACGCTCGAAGAAATATTGCCGTTCTATGCTGGAAAACTTCGCTATTACCAACGCCTGTACGCCAGCGCCCTGAGTCGCTCGATGCGTGCGGCCGTAATTCTGGGTGACCAAACGTCAACCAGCTGTAGAGAGTGGCAGATGTTGCTGCCCCGATCGAAAATTGATTTGCTGGTTGATAGCCGCTGAGCGATTGTTGCGCCATTCATTGTCGGTATACTGTGCGCTTTAATGCGGGACCAGTAATGAACCTATGTCGTTTTTCGCCGAACTAAAGCGCCGTAACGTCGTACGCGTGGGCATCGCCTACGGAGTCATCGGCTGGTTTCTTGCCCAGATCGCTGAGTTCGCGTTTGAAAATTTCGATGCACCGCCCTGGGTGCTCAAATCGTTCGTGGTGTTACTGCTGCTGGGACTACCCATCGCATTATTCTTCGCCTGGGCGTTCGAGCTGACACCGGACGGTGTGAAGCGCGAGAAGGATGTCGATCGCTCAACGTCGATTACTCCCACAACCGGACGCAAACTCGATTTTGTCATCATCGGCGCGCTCACCGTGGCGCTCACCTACTTCGTATGGGAACGGCAAGCCGACGTCAGTCAAATTGAACCCGTGAACCAAACCCGTGTTGCGAGTGACACAGACGACTCGGCGATCACCTCGGATAAGCGGTCAATCGCCGTACTACCGTTCGTCAATATGAGCTCGGATCCGGAGAACGAATATTTCGCTGATGGATTGTCGGAGGAGCTGCTCAATCAATTAGCGCAAATTTCTGACCTGCAAGTCGCCGGCAGAACTTCATCGTTCAGCTTCAAGGGCAAAAATGATGACCTCCGAGCAATCGGCGCAACGCTCGGTGTTGCCAATATTCTCGAGGGCAGTGTCAGGCGGCAAGGCAATACGGTGCGCGTAACCGCTCAGCTGATCCGGGCCGCCGACGGCTTTCATCTGTGGTCAAACACCTACGACAGAACCATGGACGATGTTTTCGTTATCCAGGATGACATTTCCACGAACGTCGCAGCTGCAATGAAGATCATATTGGACGAACCCTCCCGGCAACGAATGCAGCAAGCAGGGATCCGCAACGTTGAGGCGTTTGTTGAGTACCAAAAAGGTAGGGAGTTAGTCCAGATAGCGCACAGTGGCCTGGACGACCTCATGGAAAAGATGCGCGCAGCTCTCAGCCATTTCGACAAAGCCATTGAACTCGTACCCGACTTTGCTGCGGCGCACTGGGAAAAATCCGACTACTTCGCTCACGTTATTCTCGAGCCTGAAAGCACGAATGACGAGCGAGCATTCGCTTTGCAGGAATTGCGACAAGTGCTCGATCTGGCTTATCGACTGTCTGCCGATTCGCCGCGACAGCCGATGATCGATTTCGACCGGGTCTTGTTTTCAGACGACTGGACATCGATTCAAGACAGGGTCGAAAAAGCACTCATGCCCAGCAAATGCCCCGAGCCGACATGGTTAGAGTTCGCAAGTAGTATCGGCTTTGCGGAGACTTCCCTCGAGATGTGGCAACAGTATGAGCGCTGCGAGCCGCTCAACTCGAGCGCGCCACGAGAACATGCCTCTGCACTGGGGCGATTGGGGAAGTATGAACAGGCCCTCACTGTACTTAATAATGCCGAGGTGCGATTGGGCGGCAGCGCTATGCTGTCAGCCACTCGGCACTGGCTGCTGCTGACTCAGGGGAAATTTGAAGAAGCACTGGCAATTGCGCCTGACCTGGCGGGCGACACGGACTTTTTTGGTATGGGCGCCGAAGCGTTACCGTTAGCGCTGTCTGGAAACATCGACGGCGCCAGGAGTGCGATGGAAAAATGGCAGGCAGAGAACGGTCGAAGCATCCGGAGCGAAATCGAAATACACGCTGCGATGGGAAACCGGGAGCAGGCGAATAAGCTGGCCGCCGAACTTGACGCAAGACCGGGGGGGACCATGGTGCTGCTGCTTGCAGCAAAAACCTGCGCTTGCGGTGCGCCATTTGATCTGGAGGCCACGCCAAACTTTCGGGATCGCATAAACGAATCCGGTATAGCCTGGCCACTAGACAAACTGATCGATTATCCGGCCAAGGACTGGTAGCGGCTGCACGACGCAAAAGCCGCCCACAAAAAAACGGCTCAATCAAAAGCGATCGAGCATCATCACCTTCGTCCATGCCGCAACAAAATCGACGACGAACTTCTCTCCCCCACCATCCTCTGCATAGACTTCTGCGATAGCGCGTAGCTCCGCATGTGATCCAAACACAAGATCAACGGGCGTTGCCTTCCATTTCAACTCGCCGCTTGCGCGATCATGCCCCTCGTAAACTCCAGCAGCATCCGCTGACTTCGTCCACTTTGTCGACATGCTGAGCAGGTTCACGAAGAAGTCGTTGCTAAGCGTTCCGGGCTGATCCGTGAACACACCGTGTGCAGCACCTGCAGCGTTCGCATCCAGTGCCCGCATGCCACCAACATGGTCCATAGTGACCGTAGTCTGCTGGCCACCAGTCCTCCGAGGTCCTGAGTAATGTGTCGATGTCCTTTTTTACTGCATCGAGGTCGAGACTTGCGAAAGCTGCTGCGTAGTTGAAGTCATCACCCATTGGGTTCGATTCAACACCGTGATCGCGAAGCGCATTCAGGCTAAGGTTATCGGGCCACTAGAATTGATTGGACTTGGGCTCACCCTGTGCAAAAGCCGGGCTTGCTGGGACCACTGCTAACATCGCTACAGATAACGCGATGAGCATAGGTATCGTTTGTTTACGCATTGAACTTCCCCTTTTTATTAGGAACACGAGGAGCTGAAGTTACATTAGAGCGCATTTTACTATTCGAGCTGATGGGTTGGTTCGATCACAATAAGCGATAAAATCGATTGTTCTTTTGCTTGCCTGATTACCATCGCTTTCTACACCTTTCTGTGCCAAATTAGCGTCCATGTCTATGCGTAATTACCCACATCTGCTCGCCCCCCTCGACCTCGGTTTCACCACCCTGAAGAACCGGGTCCTCATGGGCTCGATGCACACAGGACTCGAGGACGGTAACAAACACGACCGTCTGGCGGCCTATTTTGCCGAACGGGCTCGAGGCGATGTGGGTTTGATCGTCACGGGCGGTTACGCGCCCAACCGGGCGGGTTGGGTAAAACCGTTCGCCGGAAAACTCACGACTCGCGGTGAGGCCGCAAAGCACAGCGAGGTCACCCGGGCCGTGCACGATGAAGGCGGCAAGATCGCGATGCAGATTCTGCACGCCGGGCGTTATGCCTATCACCCGATTTCAGTAGCCCCTTCGCGAGTACGTTCGCCGATAACACCTTTTACACCACGGGAGTTATCGACCGCCGGTGTGGAAAAACAAATACGCGATTTCGTTCGCTGCGCCAAGCTCGCAAGAGAGGCTGGCTACGACGGCGTTGAGATCATGGGCTCGGAAGGCTATTTCATCAACGAGTTTTTGGTCACACACACCAACCAGCGCACCGATCAATGGGGTGGCGACTACGCACAACGCATGCGCTTGCCCGTTGAGATTGTCGAGCGCACCCGGGAGGCAGTGGGCAAAGACTTCATCATCATTTATCGCCTGTCCATGATTGACCTGATTCCCGACGGCAGCAGCTGGGAAGAGACGGTGATGCTGGCCAAAGCCATCGAGGCTGCCGGCACGACAATCATCAATACGGGTATCGGCTGGCACGAAGCGCGGGTACCAACGATCGCAACATCGGTTCCTGAAACAGGAAGTCACTATTCCCCTGGTGACATCCAACCGCATCAACCTGCCCTCCACCGCAGAACAAATTCTGGCAGATGGCTGTGGCGACATGGTCTCAATGGCGCGCCCGCTGCTCGCGGACCCCGAGTTTGTTCTAAAAGCCCGTGAAGACCGTGCTGACGAAATCAATGTCTGCATCGCCTGCAACCAGGCGTGTCTCGACCACACCTTCGCCAACAAGATGACGACGTGTCTTGTGAACCCCCGGGCCTGTTACGAAACCGAACTGAATTACATCAAGACGAAAGCCAGCCGCCGCTTTGCGGTTGTCGGTTCAGGGCCAGCCGGAATCTCTGCCGCGCTGGTGCTGGCAGAGCGTGGCCATGAGGTTGATCTGTACGACGCGGCCGCTGAGATCGGCGGCCAGCTGAATATGGCCAAGGTTATTCCTGGCAAAGAAGAGTTCTACGAGATGCTGAAGTACTTCACACGGCAGATTGAATTACTGGGCGTAAATGTACACCTCAATACCCGCGTGAGCGCCGAAGATCTTGCCAGCAAGAAGTACGATGACGTCATCGTCGCCACCGGCGTCACGCCGCGAGATCCGAAAATCGAAGGGCAGGATCACCCAAAGGTGTTGGACTATATCGACGTGCTACGCCATC
>JAACFM010000027.1 GCA_009937445.1 Gammaproteobacteria bacterium
AGTGCCGTGCCAATAATGCCTGCGCTTGCCATCGCCGCCTTGATCAGATCAGTTTCGAAATAATCGTCAAGAAACTCAGCGGCGCTGATCGTGAAGAAACGAACATATTCGTAGATTTCTCTTTCGCCCAAGGCCCAGAATTGCTTGGCGAAAAACAGCAGCTCCATGATGTCCCGCGGTCGAAATGAGGTCGGATCGGGCGGCGTGCGCATTAGTGTCTTGCGGATGAGCTGCGCGTAACGAGTCAGGTCCGCCTGAAAGCGATGCATTGCATCGGCGTCACGTGGTGAGTGGCGTTTCAGTTCAAGATGCGCCGCTTCTTCGTCGTGATAGGAAAAAAGGCGCTGCTCACCATCACCGAAATTGACAGTGCCAAGATAGGGGACGATCAGCAGACCATGTCGGGCCAGGTTGAGGTCGCGATGTATCGCCTGCCGCATCATGCTGCAGACGTAGGAATAACTTGAGTACTTCCAGCCTTGGTGGAATTCCTGCGTACATGAGGCGCCGCCGATAAAGTCGTTCTTTTCAAGCAGCAAAACGTTAAGACCGGCTTTTGCGAGGTACGCGGCGTTTGTCAGGCCATTATGTCCTGCACCTATTATGATGGCGTCGTAGTTTTTCATCGCAGGATCTCGCTCGCGGCATTGTGTCCGGCGGCACCTGTGATATCCCCACCGGGATGACATCCCGCCCCGCACAGATACAAACCAGGTATGGGTGTGCTGTACTGTGCGGCCTCGTAAGTTGGTCGCATCATGAGCATCTGGTCCAAAGCAAACTCCGCGTGATGCCAGTGACCTCCGGTCACCCGGTAGTCTTTCTCAAGGTCCTGTGGCGTTAAGAACTCCCGATGAATAATTTGTTCGCGGATACGCGGCGCATATTCGGCGAGTGTGTCGATGGCACGCTCACACATCAGATCACGAGCGTCATCGGTCCAGCCGCCTTGCATTTCATGGGGAACGTACATGACGTGTGCCGACAATACGTGTTGCCCGTCTGGGGCAAGCGCCGCGTCGTGCACGCTTGGAATAAGGACTTCCATCACCGGACGCGTTGGGCATTCGCCGTACTTGGCGGCATCGAACGCGAACTCCATGGTGTCCATGTCCGGTGCGATGATCATACGACCATCGTGCTGCTTGAGCCCGTTGAATTCGGGTAGATCATTTAACGCGAGATGCAGTTTTGCTACATAGCCATTGCATCGCAGTCGGCGTATGCGGTTCGTGAAGCCGATTTCGAGGTGTTCGACGCCAACGAGCTTGAGGAAGGTTCTTTGCGGATCGGTTGCCGAGATAATGCGATCCGCTGCGAGTTTTTCCCCGTCGGCCAATTCCACACCGGTCGCAATCAGACCATCGGCATTGCCGTCGATGACTACGCGACTGACGGGAGAGGAACATCGAATTTCAGCGCCTAATGCGGTGGCCGACGCAGACAGGGCGTCAATCAGACCGCTGACTCCGCCGGTCGGAACGCGGTGCTCGCCCCTGGACTCACCACCCATACGATAAAGCAATGCAAGCACGGCGCCGTTGGGTGATCGTGGTGCTCTTTCCGAGCCGACAAGGCCATCCCAACTCAAAACTGCCTTGAGAAGGTCATCGTCAAAAAACTCGTCCATCAGGTCGCGGGCGGGAAGCGTGGCAATGCGCATGAATTCCCGCATGTCCTTCTTGCCAAGCATGCGCATGTTCAGTCCCAATCGGCCCATGGTCAGCGTTTCGGACAGGCTTGCATTAGCAATGCGTGGAATTGTCTTGAGCCAAAACGGTTGCAGTAGTTTGGCAAACCGCTGGGTTAGCCGCGTGAACTCCTGATAGGAAGCTGCATCGGCAGCGCTGACTCCATCAAGAGAACCGGCGTGGACGACAACAGGTTCTTTCTCGGTACGCAGGCCAATTGTCGCCAGCGTTTTTGACGTTGCGGCGTAGCCGTACTCCGAGAGCTTCAGATCACTGGCGACCTTGCTTGAGAAATGACTCAGCGAATGCGCAACCGAGGCGTGAAAGCCAGGATGGAACTCTCTGCTTGCAGCTAAACCACCGCTTGTATCGGCGGCCTCGAGTACCAGCACACGTTTTCCGCTCTTGGCGAGGTAAGCGGCGCAGACCAGTCCATTGTGTCCTGCGCCAATAATGATCGAGTCGTATTCGTTTGTTTCTTGCTGCTTCGGCCGATTCACAGCTTGTCCTTCATTTTGTAGTACAGCATGCCGAGAGCGATTATCTGGTTGCCGAACCACTGCGTGCCCGGAAGTCGGAAGTGCTCCATGCCGGCGAACAAGTCGAATTTCTCCATCGTGCCGACAACGCCGTCTGAAATGATTTCACTCATGACATGCGCCGCGCTGACACCGTGTCCCGAATAGCCCTGACAGTAAAAGACGTTGTCGTTAATGCGCCCGACAGCCGGAATACGATTCAGCACGATGCCGATCATTCCACCCCACTCATAATCGATCCTCATATTCTTGAGCTGTGGGTAGACTTTCAACATTTTTGGCTGGATGTAGGCCTTGATACTGGCGGGTTCTCGACCCGAGTAATTGCAGGTGCCGCCGAACAGCATGCGTTTGTCAGCCGACAAGCGGAAATAGTCCACTACCTCGTTCGAATCGCAAGCGGACAGGTCCAGTGGATTAATCTCAGCGACCATCTCTGCGGAGAGGGGCTCTGTAGCGATGACGTAGCTGCCGGCCGGAAAAACGAGATTGGACAAATGCTTTGGCTCAAACAGGCTGTATGCGTTGCCCGCGAGCACCACCGAATCAGCCTGCACATAACCGCTCGCAGTTTTCACCTTCGGACGCTTGCCGTGCTCGATCTTGGTCACCGGCGATTGTTCAAATATCTGTACGCCGAGCCCATGTGCTGCACGTGCCTCACCGAGGCAAAGATTCAACGGATGCAGGTGACCGTCGCGGTAACAGACAAATCCGCCGATGTAGGAATCGCTACCCAGCATTTCACGGGTCTTGTCCTTACCCCACAATTCATACTTATACGGAAAATTCCGGCGCTCGCGCTCCGCGGCGTAACTTTCAAGATCCGCCAGCTGGCGTGGTTTTAGTGCCGCTTCTACAAATCCGCTCTTGAGGTCGCAATCGATACCGTACTTCTCGACCCGGTCATAAATAATGTCATTACCGCGCCATTTCAGGTCCCACATCATATCGGCGGTGCCGTTGCCGCGTTTCTTCTCGATTTTTTCCTGCCCGCTGATGCCACTGATCATATGTCCGCCGTTCCGGCCAGAGGCTCCCCAGCCGACGCGATTGGCTTCGATCAGTGCAACCGAATAACCACGCTCGGCGAGATCAAGAGCGGTGGAAACACCCGTAAACCCCGCGCCCACAACGCAGATATCGACTGACTTGCTACCCTTGAGCACCGGGTAATTGGTCTGCTCATTGGCGGTAGCTGCATAGTAAGACCCGGTGTGTTCCTGTCGTTGGTTTATCGCTTTCATCACATGCTCTTCAATGCGGTACGAATGACGGGTTTTATATCAACTGATTGGTATAATATAGATATCCACTGCTGGAAAAATAGGTATTGCCCGCAGAAACGCGGCGAGCGCTTATTCGCTTCGGATCGCGCTAGTGGTCTGGGGGTGGCGTCGCGCGTGCCCGGGCGGGCGCCCAGAACGGTTTGGTTTTTCGCGTGCACCTGGCAACCCGACTGTATTGGCGGAGTTCCTTCTCATAGTAGATTTCCGCCCAGAGATTACCTTCGAGATAGTCTGTCTTGATCATCGCCAATGCGATGTTTGCTTTCACTGATGGTGACCACATCGCTGATGTGACATAGCCAATTTCTTTAGTACAAAGCTTGCTACTGTAAATGTATGAGCCTGCGGCGGGCCTGTTACCTTCAATGTCGAGTTTGGTCAACGTGTACTTGGGTCCGCGTTGCTTTTCTTTCAACAACGCACTACGACCACTGAAATGTGGTTTCTTGAAGTCCACCAGCCAGCCAAGACTCAGTTCGAACGGCGTTTGGTCGTGCTCAAAGTTCACTGTCCGCAGCGCTTCGTTAAACTCCATCGCCGGCATGATGAACGCGGCCTCAAGTCGTGCCATGTTGGTTGCGGCTTCGCCGAAAGGCTGAATTCCATAGTCATCACCGGCCGCGTAGAGTTCGTCCCACATCTCGATCGCGAGATCCTTTTTGATCCACAGTTCATAGCCCAGATCACCGGTAAAGCCGGTACGCGACACCATCAGCGTATCGCCCTGAAATGGGAAATACAGGATGTCGAACGGTTTCGCGGTATCGATACCCTGAAGGCCCATTTTCTTCAATGTGGCGCAGGATGTCGGTCCCTGCAGCGAAAGCGCGGCAATATCATCCGTGACATCCGTAACCGTGACGTCATCAAATCCAAAGACGCTCATTTCGAGCCATGCGGTACAAGGACTGCCGCAGGTCAGCATAAATCTGTCATCTGCCAGTTTGAAGATCGTGCCGTCGTCGATCATTCGGCCTTCGTCCGTGCACCAGACGCAGTAAGCGACACGGTTTAAACCGATTTTCTTGACGTCTCTCGTCACCATTCGATTCAGCATCGCTTCGGCATCACGTCCCTTGATCTCGTACTTTTGCATCGGACAGATATCGTATGTCGCGCAGGTATTGCGAACGCAAAAATACTCATATTCGGCGTCGTAGTAATACTCCGCGAATTTGTAGCCATTCCACGCGGCCCAGGCATCCCGAATGTTCAGTTCTTTGGCTCTGGCGTAGAAGGCCGTTCGTTTCAGGCGCTCGCCAGCGTAAGGATCAGTTGTCGTCATGGCTTATTCATCATAAAAATCATCTTCTGGGACCGTATTGGTGCGTCGTAGATCCATGAGGATCTCACGCGCTGCGTTGGCACCGCACACGGAAGAAACACCACCGCCCGGGTGGGTCGATGATCCGCACATATACATATTCTTGACGGGCATGCGGTACTGACCGTAGCCCGGGAAGGGTCGGTTGAAAAACAGCTGATCGATCGTGAGTTCACCCTGAAATATGTTGCCTTCCGTCAGGCCGATCTCCTTTTCAATTTCGTACGGTGTACGAACTTCCATATGCACAATCAGATCTCTGAAACCGGGGCTGTAACCTTCGATTTTCTTGATAACAGACTCGCCGAACTGATCGCGTTTCTCAGGCGTCCAGGGACCGTCACTGAGTTCCGCTGGGCAGTATTGAACGAAGTTCGACATCCAGTGTTGTCCAGGGGGCGCGACCGTCGGATCCCATGCAGACGGTATGACTGATTCAATGAACGGGTCGTCGGACCAGCGACCGTGCTTCCAGCAGTCGTACGCGCGCTCCATGGTTTCCAGCGAGCCAGTGAATACCTGGCCACCGCGTGCGACATAACGATTCTCGGGTACACCGGTAAATTTCGGCATTCCGGAGAGCGCAATATTGACCTTGCCCGACGAGCCGCGAATCTTGAAGTTCTTTGCTTTGTCGTAGATGCCGTCCGGCAGATCATTCTTGTCCATGATGCGAGTAAACGTGCGTTTGGCATCGAGATTGGAAACGACGATGCGCGCTCTGATTTCATCACCGTTTTCAAGTACCACGCCAACGGCTTTTCGATTCTCAACGAGAATTTTCTGCACGCCGGAGTTGGTTCGTATCTCGCCGCCGAATTCGTTCACCGCCCCGGCTATGGCGTTAGAGATGGCTCCCATGCCACCTCGCGCGAGACCCCAGGCGCCAATGCTACCGTCGACGTCACCCATAACGTGGTGCAGGAGAATATAGGACGAACCCGGCGAATAGACACCGAGTGCCGTACCGATAATTCCGGGGCTTGCCATCGCGGCTTTGATCAGGTCGTTCTCGAAATAGTCCTCGAGATACTCCGCGGCACTCATCGTGAAGAAGCGGACGTACTCATACAGCTCTTTTTCGCCCAGTTTCCAGAACTGTTTTGCGAGATAGAGCAATTCCATGATGTCCCTGGGGCGGAATGATGTCGGGTCCGGGGGCGTTCGCATCAAGGTCTTGCGGATGAGTTGCGAGTAGCGCGTCAGATCCGTCTGGAATCGATGCATCGCGTCAGCATCGTGAGGCGAGTGGCGTTTGAGTTCGAGGTGAGCGGCTTCTTCATTGTGATAGGACAGTAGTCGTTCGTCCCCGTCGCCGAAATTAATGTTACCGAGATAGGGAACCAGAATCAGGCCGTGTTTGGCGAGGTCCAGATCTCTATGGATCGCCTGCCGCATCATGCTGCAGACATACGAGCAATTCGAATACTTCCAGCCTTCCTGTAATTCACGCGTGACCGCGGCGCCACCGATGTACTCATTTTTCTCGACGACGACGACATTCAGTCCCGCTTTTGCCAGATAAGCCGCGTTCGTCAGGCCATTGTGGCCGGCACCTATGATGATTGCGTCGTAGTTGCTCATCGCAGAATTTCTTGTGCGGCGTTGTGTCCTGCATTGCCGGTAATGTCGCCCCCCGGGTGGCTGCCCGCGCCGCACAGGTACAGACCGGGTACCGGGGTGCCGTACTGAGCTGCCTCGTAGGTCGGTCGCATCATCAGCATCTGATCCACTGCCATTTCAGTGTGGTGCCAATGGCCGCCGGTTACGCCGTAATCTGCCTCAAGGTCAGCCGGTGTCAGGAATTCACTGTGAATAATTTGTGCTCGAATGTTGGGCGCATACTGTGCAATGGTCTCGATTGCACGATCGCCAATAGCAACGCGTGCCGCGTCGGTCCATCCACCCTGCAGTTTGTGCGGGACGTACATGACGTGTGCTGACAGGACGTGTTGATTCTCTGGCGCCAGCGAGGCGTCGTGCAAACTCGGTACAACGATTTCCATCACTGGATTCCGAGAGCACTCGCCGTACTTGGCATCGTCATAGGCAAACTCAATGGCATCCAGCTTTGGTGCGATAATCATGCGGCCGTCGGCCTTGTCCAGACCGGCAAATTCCGGTGCGCCATTCAGGGCCAGATGCAACTTCCCCACATAACCGTCGCAACGCAGGCGTCGGATTCTGTTCGTGAATCCTATGTCGAGGTGCTCGACACCCACGAGGTTGAAGAAGGTGCTTTTCGGGTCTGCTGACGAGACCACTCGACTGGCCATGATCTTCTGGCCGTCGGCAAGTTGAACGCCCGTCGCGACAAGACCGTCAGCACCGCCCTCAATCAGGATTCGACTGACTGCAGCGCTGTGCCGAATCTCGGCGCCGGAGGCTTTCGCAGACTGGCACAGAGCGTCGATGAGGCCGGCGACGCCGCCCGCCGGAATGGCGTGGGTGCCTTCGGATTCCCCGGCCATTCGATACAACATTGCAAGAACCGCGCTATTGGGTGACCGTGGAGCCAGCTTCGAGCCGATCAGTCCATCCCAGCCGAGCGTTGTTTTGAGAATGTCGTTTTCAAAATTCTCGTCCATCAGGTCGCGAACCGGCAACGTCGCAATTCGCATGAACTCCCGCATGTCTTTTTTGCCGAGTTTGCGAATATTCAGTCCCAAATGACCAAACGTCATCAGGTCGGACATGCCCGCACTGCCAATACGCGGTATGGTCTTCAGCCAAAATGGACTCAGGGCGTCAGCAAACCGCCGCATTTGCCGACGGTATTCCTGATATGCGGCGGCATCCTTTTCGCCCACCCCCTCAACACGGCCGTCTTTAACGACCGTATGCTGCCCATCGGAGGACAGCCCAACGGTCGCCAGAGAGTTTGTGGGTGACTCATAGCCAAATGAGGAAAGACTCAGGTCGTTGGCAATCTTGCTGGAAAAATGGCTTACAGAGTGGGCGACCGAACCTTGAAATCCTGGGTGAAATTCGCGTTTCCTGCCCAGCCCACCGCAAACATCGGCAGCCTCGAGCAAGAGCACCTGCTGACCACTTCGTGCCAGATAAGCGGCAGCGACGAGTCCATTGTGTCCTGCACCGATAATGATCGAGTCGTAATGATCCAACTGTCCACGCCCTGTTTTTTATGACAATCTTCGTCCGTACGCTAGACACTGCATATTGACATCGCTTCCGCGCCTATACGCATGAGGCATGCGTATACAGGCGCGGTGTACAGATGCGGTTGTTTTACGGTGAACAGGGCGGAGGGAAATGGCCAACAGATCAAATACCAGACCGGCACCATGGATGCGGGATACGCTTCGAGAGGGGTTCTCGCTGCTGGCGGCCGGCCGGCCTGAAGAGGCGTCGGAATGCTGCAGGCGGCTGTTGGGCGCCCAGCCCGATCTTGTTGAAGCCCACTTTCTTGTGGGTCTGATCGCGCTGGAGCTAAAGCAAAATGCGGTGGCTATCAGCGCATTCGGTTCGGTCACGCAATTGCAGCCGGACCATGGTGCGGCCTGGGCGCATCTGGCAAGGCAGTTCATGCGTGTCGGCCAGGCAATCAGGGCAGACGCTGCTCTGGAAAAAGCGGCTAAATACGCGGACGGCAATCCAGTGGTTTTCGACCTTATTGCTGCAAGCTATGGTTTGCTCGGTGATCAGGAAGAAGCCTCCAAGTGGATGGCCAAGGCTGTAGATAAAGAACCCAATAGTGTCCCGTTTCTGGTGAACCAGGCGAATAGCCACATGTTTCTCGGCAAACTGGATGATGCCGAGGCGGTTTTACGCAAGGTTCTCGGTTTTCAGCCCGGGAATCCGAACGCTAACTGGACGCTCTCCAATGTTCGTAAAGCGAAAAACCGGGACCACATCGAGCAACTGCAAGAATTGGTGCAGCAGGAGAAGCAGAGCCCACGAGCATTGGCGTTTCTTTACTACGGTCTCGGCAAGGAACTCGAAGATCTGGAAGATTGGGATGGTGCTTTTGATGCCTTTGCTCAGGGTGCGAAGGCCCGCCGCAGTACGGTTGAGTTTGATGAACAGTCCGAGATCGAGATGTTTCAGGCATTTGGCGACCTGTTTACACCCGAGTGGATGGAAAAAGATGCGTTTGGGCATGACAGTCCATCACCCATTTTTGTTGTCGGGCAGCCCAGGACCGGCACGACCCTGGTTGAGAGAATCATTACCAGCCACTCAAGCGTTCATTCGGCTGGAGAATTGAAGCAATTTGGCCATTCGGTACGACGATTATCGAAATATAACGAACCTGCTCGGTATTCAGCCAAACTGGGCATCCTGGCGGCGGAGGTCGATTGTCATAAACTGGGTCAGGCCTACATGGCCACCACTCAAAAAATGCGCGGTTCATTGCCACGCTTCGTCGACAAACTGCCGCCTAACTACTTGTATTTACCACTCATTTTGAAGGCGTTGCCCAATGCCAAGATCATTCACCTGACGCGCAATCCGATGGATGCCTGTTTTTCAAGTTTCAAACAATTGTTCGCGGACGCCTACCCGCATTCCTATGATCAAGCGGAAATGGCACGCCATCATGCACGCTATTATCACCTGATGGCGCTATGGCGCGAGCGGTTCGGGGATCGATTTTTCGATATTTCCTACGAAGACACAGCCCGCGACGTCGAGCCCAATGCCCGGGCGCTAATCGATTTCCTCGGATTGCCCTGGGAAGACGCGTGCCTGCATTTCCACAAACAAGACGCTGCCGTGACCACAGCGAGCGCTGTGCAGGTGCGGCAGCCAGCGCATACGCGGTCGATCGGTCGATGGCGGCGCTACGAGCAACAACTTGGCACGATGCAGGACGTGTTACGCGATCAAGGTTTGCCGATTGACGGTTGATGATTTGGGATATAAATTAGATTGCGTGCGTCCGCGTGCGCGAGTAGTCTGATAGTCGGTAGAAAATTTAGGCCGAGCTAATATTAGTGGTGAAGAACGAGTCTGGGGGAATAAAAAGTGGCCAAGAGCAAACTTGAACAGCATTCGCATCTCATTTCAAACGATCAAGAACTGAGATCCCATAAATCAATTCGTACACCGGTAGCGCAGGCGATTTCGATCGCGCTAATAGCGGGTGCCTCGTCAGGTGCAGTGCTTGCGCAGGAGCTGGCGCTTGACGAAATCACAGTTACGGCGACCAAGCGTGCCGAGTCTGTTATGGACGTTCCGCTCGCGATTACCGCAATGTCCGGTGAGTTTCTCCGTGACGCGAATCTGGATGATGTCAAAGACCTGATTTCGTTTACGCCAGGCATCACCGGCAATACCAAAGACAGCTTCCTGGACTTTGTGAGTGTCCGCGGTATTCGCACCATTGACTACGGCAATGGCGGCGATCCATCCATCAGTATCTTCAAGAACGGGCTTTACCAGGGTCGGACCGGGTCAGCCGTTGTAAGTTTGTATGACCTTGAGCGTGCCGAGATTCTTCGCGGCCCGCAGGGATTCATGTTCGGCCGAAATTCTGTCAGTGGTGCGATGAATATCATCACTACAAAACCGAATACAGAACAAACCGAGGGATACGTTGAACTCGATATCGGTGACCGGGGTCATGCGGTGTTCGAGGGCGCAGTCAATTTCCCTGTGACTGAACACTTTGCTCTGCGCTTGTCCGGTTATCACTCCGAAGAGGATGGTTACGTCAAGAATTTGCAGGGTGGACCGGATCTGATCGCACATGAAAAAGATGCTTTCAGAGTCAGTGCGCGCTACGAGACGGATTCCATCACTACGGATTTCTTTGTTGAATACGAAGATCGAAATCAAACCGGAAGTGTTTACCGCGCGACGGGCGTAGGCGATTCGTTCAATATCGTTGCAACTCGGTTGAATGGCGGAGTGCCGGTCGAAGTTTCACCTGACGGACTAACGGTGAACGTCGATAACACCAACGGTAGCTATGACCGTGGCGAGATTTTCGCGACAGGGCTGCAAATCGAAGCTTCCACGCCATTCGGTACATTTACCTCGCTGACCGGGTTTAAAGACCACGATTATCAGTACGCCGAGGATTACGATGCCTTGCCTATCCTCCTGTTCGATTACGGGCAGGACCAGACTGGCGACTATGTCGAGCAGGAATTTCGCTTGGTGTCGGACTCTGATGGCCCCCTCAGCTGGTATGCGGGCGCCTCTTTTTACAAAGAGAATATCGACACGACATTCTCCGGTATCCAGTCTGAAGATGCGTATTGCGGAGCGTATTGGTATTACGCCAATGAATACTACGGCGCACCCCAGACCTGCGAAAACATGTTCTATTACTACAACTATTGGGATGCCTATAACGGGGATACGTACTACTGCGACTACTACCTGAGCTATTACCTCGGGTCTTGCGAGTGGACGTCATCACCTGATGGACTGATTTACGATAGAAATCGCGTTATTGGCAAATACCAGGGCTACTCTGCCTACGTTGATTTGAGTTATCAGTTCAGCGATACGTTCGACATGAGCTTCGGCGTTCGATACAACTGGGACGAGAAAGACTTTTCTCAAGAGGCGTTAGCGGACCCGGGCAATTCAATTTTGTCGCATCACGTGCAGACTGGCTTCAAAACGCCTAACGGCCCGCTGAGAGACAAGAAGAACTGGAGCGATACGACCTATCGTATAGTCGCCAACTGGCATGTGAGTGATTCGGCGGTTCTGTTCGGTAGTATCACGAGCGGCTACAAGCCCGGCGGTTACGGTAGTTTCTCTATTACGCAGGATGATCTTGACAATCAACCGTCCGGGGCTGCGGTTTGGGGAGAATACATCGCTGGACCGAATGACAAACCGGACAGCTATGAACCGGAAAAAGTAACGTCGTTTGACCTTGGGTATAAAGCGACCGTCTTCGAGGGTCGCACGCAGATTTCCTTAAACGGGTTCTTCTATGATTACGAAGACTTGCAGGCGATCTACTATGAGGGTGCGAGAGTAATCGTCGACAATATTGGCCAGGTCGATGGGATAGGTTTTGAATTCGACGTGAACACGGTGCTTTCGGATCACTTTACATTACGTATCGGTGGCTCCTGGCTTGATACCGAGGCTCGTGACATTGAGCCATTCTGTGGAGAGGGCGAGCGCGTCACGGGTGATGTAACCGTTTGCGACGGCAATTCGATTCCATGGGCACCTGAATACACGGCGTTCGCCGTACTGAAGGGAAGTTTCCCGACCGCCAATGGCGAAATATTCGGTAACCTGTCCTGGACGTGGGAGGATGACCGTCGTGGTGACTGGCCTGACCCGAGTATCGTTTTCCAGAATATTGACGGCATCAATCAGACGGACTTTTTGGTCGGTTACCGAACGGATAACTGGCGACTGGCTGCCTACGTTGAGAATGTTTTCGATGACCTCTGGTATGACGCCAACTACGCGGATGCGGATCCGTCGGAACCGTATGTTCAACATACGTTCGGCCCGGCACGGCCGTTAACCGCTGGCGTGCGATTCTCCTACGAGTTCTGATCATCGGACGTTCGTAACACCAAAGGCCGCTCGCAAGCTTGCGATGCGGCCTTTTTTTTGAAAACGAGGTCTATTCGTTCATATGCATCTGTGTAAACCCCCTTACGAGCGCGTTTTCTACCCCGAGATCGAGCCTTACAACACGGGCATGCTGCCGGTATCGGATATTCACGAAGTCTACTTCGAGGAATGCGGTAATCCGGACGGTAAGCCGGTCGTTTTTCTGCACGGTGGTCCGGGCGCAGCTTGCAGTCCCGAGATGCGACGGTTTTTCGATCCTGAGGCGTATCGGATCGTCTTGTTCGATCAACGCGGTTGCGGTAAATCCACACCGAGTGGCTCACTGGTCGACAATACAACCTGGCACCTGGTGTCCGATATCGAGGCCCTTCGCGAGCATTGCGGCATAGATAAGTGGCAGGTATTCGGCGGCTCGTGGGGTAGTACGTTGGCGCTGGCCTACGCACAAAAACATCCGCAGCGTGTGACAGAACTGGTGTTGCGCGGTTTGTTTACCCTGCGTCGATCAGAGCTGCAGTGGTTCTATCAAGATGGTGCCAGTCACGTGTATCCCGATTTTTTCGAGGGCTATATGGCGCCGATACCACCCGATGAACGCGGTGACCTGATTACGGCACATCACAAACGTCTGACAGGCGATGACAGGGCGGCGCAGGTTGAAAGCGCCAAAGCGTGGGCTCTTTGGGAGTTTTCGGCAATAGCGTTGTGGCCGGACCCGGAAAGTCACCTCGATCTGGAATCCGATGATTACGCGTTGGCCTTCGCTCGCATTGAAAGCCATTTCTTTGTCAACGGTGGGTTCTTTGATTCGGACGACCAACTCATTCGAGACGTTGGCAAGATCAGGCACATCCCCTGCGTCATGGTGCAAGGTCGCTACGATATCTGCACGCCAATGCGTACGGCCTGGGATATCCATAAGGCCTGGCCGGAAGCCGATTTTCGAGTCGTTGGCGATGCGGGTCATACGAGTGTCGAACCGGGTATCGCACATGAACTGATCTCTGCCACAGATCGGTTCGCAGGGAAGGTTTAGCGCCAATATTGCAAACTCAATTAGGAATTCTGCATGTCCCAAATTGACCGTTTCGTTGTCCTGATAGTCGCTTTTGGTCTGGCGGGGCCAGCCTTGGGAAAAGGCTGGCCCCGCCGAGGAAAGCGGTATGCAATATCGCCTGCTTGGTCCGGTTAACGGTGGACGGGCATCGCGGGTGGTCGGGATTCCAGGCGACCCATCGACCTAACGAAGATATCGGACGAATTAACTCGCTTGCGAGCGAGTTGGGTCTGGGTTACATCGTTAACTAACAAGGGCTGACCGAAGAGATGTGGGAAATGCGCTGCAATGCTTAAAGTACTTACCCTTGGCGAGATCAAAAGTCAGATCGACGTCCCGAAAATGATCCAGGCCATTGAAGACGGCTTTGTTCTTTACTCTGAAGACAAGGTCGTCGTCCCACCGGTCGGGTTCTTGAATTTCAAGGAACCGCCAGGCGATGTTCACATCAAGTATGGCTATGTTAAAGGCGACGACGTCTATGTTCTCAAAGTCGCATCCGGATTTTATGACAATGAAAAAATGGGTGTGCCGTTTGGCGACGGTGTAATCCTTGTTTTCAGTCAACAGACGGGACACCTCCAGCTGGTGCTTCACGACGAATGCTGGCTTACGGATATGCGAACGGCGGCTGCCGGCGCAGTCGCAGCGCGGCACCTGGCACCCAGCAAGGTCGACTGCATCGGGATCATCGGCACGGGCGGGCAAGCCAGACTGCAGCTTGAGCTGCTGAAAGGTATTGTTGATTGCCAGCGGTGCGTTGTCTGGGGTCGGGATGCGGACAAGGTCGGGAAGATTATCAGTGACCTCAAGGCTAATGCGACGATCCAGGATTGGGGCATTGAAATAGAAGCCGCGGACTCCGTCGAGGCACTCGCAGCGCAGTCGAATCTGATCGTTACGACGACGTCTGCCAGGGACGCTATTGTCCTCGCCGCTCATGTTAAGGCGGGTACCCACATTACGGCAATGGGATCAGACGACCATGGCAAACAGGAACTGGCTGCGGCGCTCCTCGGCAAGGCTGACATTGTCGTCGCTGACAGTATTTCGCAATGTGTCGATCATGGCGAGTGCTTTCATGCGGTGAAAGATGGGTCGATTACCGAAGAGTCAATTCTCGAACTTGGCAACGTCATAAAGGACCCGGCGATCGGTCGATCCAACGATAATCAAATTACAGTGGCGGACCTGACCGGTGTTGCCATCCAGGATATTCAGATCGCCAAAATGGTGAGTAGATCGTAAATATCAGTTAACAGGCGTGTATGAACGTTTTATCGGTAGGAAGGTGATTGCCGTTTTTTACGGATGAAGTATCGCTACCCAGCAGCAGCATCGCTTGACAATAAAAAAGTCGAGATGCAAACTGATGCTCGGTACTGCACGGTTGTTCTATGCAATTTATATAAGAAAAAGTAAGTAAATCGCTTTCATTGAAGCAATCAACCGATCTAGAAGATCATGGGGGCTAGATAGATGACTAAGCGCAAATCGAATTTCAATGCCTTGACAGTGAAGTGTATCCCGATGACGCCGCTTGCGGCTTCGATCGCAGCTGTAATAAGTCCCGGTTCAGCGGCGCTGGCTCAGGATCGCGACGAAAACCTCGGCATCGAAGAGATCGTTGTTACCGCCACCAAGCGGTCCATGGACATCCAGGATGTCGCCCAGTCGATCACCGCCTTTTCAACAGCAGAAATCGAACGTCGCGGCATGCTCGATATGGCCGATATCGCGGCCAACCTGCCCAGCATTACCCTGTCATCAAGTAGAGCCGGTCGTAACGAGTTAGTCTATCGCGGCATATCAAACGGCGGCGATTGGCGACTGGACAGTCAGGTCGCTATGTATCTTGATGAAATGCCGATGACGATGAGTACCACTCAGCTTGATCCCCGCATGGTTGATATCGAGCGTGTGGAATCACTGCCCGGGCCGCAAGGAACACTCTTTGGCTCAAGCTCTCAGGCGGGAACGCTGCGTGTCGTTACCAACAAGCCCCGCTTAGATGCTTTTTCCGCTGAGGTAAGTGCCGAGGTTAAATCGACCCAGGACGGCGAGGAAAGTTACGACATCAGCGCACATGTGAATATTCCGGTGTCTGATAATTTCGCCATTCGACTTGTTGCCTATGATGTAAAAGAAGGCGGCTATATCGATAACGTCTATTCCACAGCGCCGCACAGCTTATGTGCGCCTGGCGCACCGTGTGACCTTGACTTCGCTGCGTGGGGTGCGGTTGACCAACAGGGCTATCTCAACAGCGCGACGCCTGATAACGCGGGTCTCGAACAAGAAGATTTCAATGACTATGAAGTGTCGGGAGCTCGAATGTCGGCACTCTGGAACATCAATGAGGACTGGAGTGCCCTCGTTACATTGATGCACCAGGATTCGTTAACAACCGGCGTTTGGTCCTCCGACACGGCACTTGGCGACTATAAAGTTGCGCGGTTCAGCGAGGAATGGCGTAAAGACAAATGGACGACCTATGCGCTCACCGTAACGGGTGACCTCGGTTTTGCTCAAATCAGCAATTCATTCGGCTATGCCGATCGCGTCCAGTCCTATCAATTCGATAATACAAATTATGAGGCTTACCATACGCGCCTGAAGGGCCAGTACTGGTCCGCCTACTCGAACTACTGGGCGAACTATTATTATTACTGGTACGGGACGCCGATCCCCACATATAACTATTACGATAAATACGACACCGGCTATAACGGTGGTATTTATCGCAGCCTGCAGGAAGCAGAGCGCATCACTAACGAGCTACGCCTGACGTCCACGACCGACAGCCGTTTTCAGTGGATGATTGGCGCATTCTATGAGAATAACAAGGACGGTTGGGATGATCGGGGTGAAATTCCGAACCTGAGCACCACAAAACACTGGCGCTACACACAGTGGCGGACTTGTGATCTTGCTGACCAGGGATATGATGTCGCCTGTCCGGCCGCAGAATTGAATGATGTCTGGTACACCGACAGTTATGCCCGCGATATCACGCAAATATCCGCGTTTGGCGAGCTTAATTACGCTTTGACCGATGATCTGGAAGCTACCTTTGGTTTCCGCTGGTTTGAGTACGATCGTTACGTTGTCAATGACCAGCAATGGCCGCCGGGACTTCCCGTCGAAGCTATTTTGCTTGACGGTGAAGGTGCCTTCATCGAAGACGGCAAAGCAGACGATACCTCATTCAAGTTCGCTCTTAGTTATGCGCTGGACGACAACAAAATGGTCTACGGTCTTTACAGCCAAGGCTTCCGACTGGGCGGCAGAAACAATCCCAAAGCAGTCAGGGTTAATTTCGTTCCGGCAAACTATGAACCGGACCAATTGAATAACTATGAGCTCGGCATGAAAACCGAATGGCTTGATAATCGATTGCAGATCAACGCCACCGTGTTTCACATGGTCTGGGACGATATTCAGTTAACCCTCGGTTCCTCTGATGGTGGCTTATGGTGGCTCACGGGGTCGGACAACGGCGGTGGTGGCGAAAATACCGGCGTTGAAATGGACGTCCTATGGCAGGCTACCAGCAATCTCAGACTTTCTGGCAACTTGTATGTAGGTGATCCGGAATACACGGCTGATTACATTACGCTGGAAGGCGCGCTGGAGATGTCGGCGGGTACGAGGATGCCGGATTCAGCGAAAGAAAAATACACGATTGCCGTTGATTACACATTCCGCGACGTGATCGGTGGCGACTTGTGGCTCCGGTGGGACACCTATTATCAGGGTCCGATGTTCTCTGCCTTGTGGAGGGCTGAATACGCTAACCCGGCAAGCCCGAACTATGAAGAAGGCCGTACAGAAGACGTCGACAGTTTCACGAAATCTAATTTCCAGATAGGTTACGAAAGAGAAACCTGGAATGCGCGACTTATGGTTCGAAACGTGACTAATGAAAGGGCGAACACCTTTACGGGCAGTGGCACCGGTTATTATGGGGATTTCTGGGGCCATACGGGCTTCGGCGACAGCAACAATCTCGCCAGGCCTCGAACGGTGAGCTTGAAGTTCACGAAAAGCTTCGACTAGTCTAGCTGAAACAGGAGACGGCCGTTCCTTCAACCGGGGCGGCCGTTTTCATTTTGGGGGGTTACAATCGCCACATGGTAAAACTCATTACAACTTCAGTCGTCCGTGGCAGCGAGCAAGGCGAAAGCCACGGCGGCGTCTATATCATTGACGTAGAAAGGCAGGATGTTCGCCAGGTGATGGACTGGAATACGACCGATATCGACTGGCAAGGTCGTGGTTGGGATCGTGGCCTGCGCGGCATCGCTATTGACGGTGAGACCGTCTATATCGTGGCGAGTGACGAACTTTTCGCCTATACGCCGGACTTCAAACTCATTGGGTCGTGGCGGAGTCCCTATCTGAAACACGCCCACGAGATGAGTATTTATGAACGCAGTCTTTATATCACCTCCACCGGATATGACAGCATTCTTGCGTTCGAACTGGACGAAAAAAAGTTCTTCTGGGCACTGCACGTCGATCTTGACCGATTCAAATTCAAGGCTTCCATTTACGACCCGATGGGTGCCGAAGGGCCGCTACTCATCAATAAACTGCACCTGAACAACGTCCACGCGAATGACAACGGCATGTATATCTCGGGTATGAAATCCGGTGGCATGCTGCATTTCAATGGCGAAGCCGTCAACATGTCCATTACGCTGCCGGAGGGCACACACAACGCACAGCCCTACCGGGACGGCGTTTTGTTTAATGACAGTAAAGCTGATGCGGTGCGCTATGCATCACGCACTGGTGAGGAAGACCGGGCCCTGAAGGTCCCGAAATACGACCGTGCCGATATCGATAGCAAGGGAATCGAAGATGCCCGGATAGCCCGGCAGGGCTTTGGTCGCGGTTTATGCCCGATCAATGACCGGGTCGTTGCTGCCGGCTCGTCACCGTCAACAATCTCGCTCCATGACCTTCAGGAGCCGAAGACTTTGCTGTCGGTTAACTTGTCCAAGGATATTCGCAACGCGATCCATGGTCTTGAGGTTTGGCCCTTCTAAACTGCGGCGATAATCAGAGGCCTGCGTTTTTGACCACGTCGGGCAGGTCATCAATGATCGGGCTGAGCTCTTCCATCCATTCGCCAAGGTGGCTTTCATATTTGCGCCACTTGCCCATGCCGCCTTTGTAGATTGGCTGGCGAACCTGCTCCGAACTTGCTGTCTTGACGGCTCGCTCGGTCTCATGAAAGCGTACGCATGCTTCTTCAAACGGCAGGCCGCAGTGCTCCAGAATGCGGGCGACCTGACCTTCAAGATCGGTCACCGTCTCTTCGTAATGCACGTCCAGAACTTTGCCCGGCAGAACCTCATGCCAGTGATCCATCATCTGGCAATATTCCTTGTAATAGTCTGCTAATTCAAAAATGTCGTAGGTGTGATTCTGGCCACGACCAAACAGCTGCTTGTAATTGCCAAGACAGGTGTCAATCGGGTGGCGGCGTGCATTAATGATCTTCGCATTCGGCAGAATAAGGTGTATTAAGCCAATAAAGGGAAAATTGTTGGGCAGTTTGTCCGTGAAAATAGGCTTGTCGGTCAATCGGTAGCGTTTGGCGTCGTCGAGATACTCAAGTCCCAGGGCACGCCAGTCGAGCGGGCGCATAGTATCCAGTGTTGTGGGAAAGCGATGTTTGTCAGAGCGAAAATGGCTCAGCGAATCTGACAGGTTGCCAAGAACTGATAATTCCTCAGTGCCCTCAACCTGACTGTGGCTGGCGAGAATTTGCTCAACAAGGGTCGAGCCGGAGCGCCCCAGACCGAGGATGAATATTGGCCCTTCGTCGGCGTAGCCGTTGCCTTCAGCCTTTTGCAGCATGTCGGGTGTGAAATACGATCGGATAGCATCTTTCTCCACGCTATTTTCGACTGGGTCATACTTCACAAGTGGACGCTGACGTTCGTTCCCGGAGTGATAATAACTCCAAGCCTTATCATAATCCTTGCGATCCTCATACGCCTTGCCAAGCGCGAAGCGGAAATGCACTTCTGTTGTTTCCTCCAGCTCGCTGTTTTCGAGCTGATGCTCCATGGCCTCGACCTCCGCGTCCTCAAACTTGAAGACTTTGAGATTGGCCATGCTCCAGTACACCTCCCCGAAATCAGGCTTGAGGCGAATGGCCTCACGGTAGGCGCGCAGCGATGCCGCCTGGTCGCCCAGCGTCTTCAGGGCATGGCCATAGCCCATATGGAAACCGGCGGCTTGCGGAGATACGGTAATCGCTTTCTGGAATGCCTCTGCCGCTCGCTCCGGATACCCGGCAGCTGCCGTCACACTGGCCAGCTTCTCCCAGGCAACTCCGTTGTTGGGTTCAAGATCGGTTGCCCGGGTGAAGGCTTCGATCGCATCCATCCGCTTCGCGCGTTTCGTATAAGCATGGCCAAGATCAAGCCAGGCCATCGCGAAGTCCGGCGCTAACTGAGTTGCGCGCTGGAGCAGCGCCTCTGCATCACGCAGTTTGATTTCCTGCTTGAGGTAGACAGCCGCCAGAAATCGCATGGCATCAATATTATCCGGACTGTCCTTCAGCGCCTGGCGGAAGCACTTGATTGCATCCTCCTCACGCCCCGCCCGCATATGATCGGCACCAACAGCAACTGCGCCCACGTCCGGATTTTTGTCAAAAAATGTTTCAAATGCTGCGTCAGCTTCTGTGTTGCGCCCGACCGCGGCGAGCGCCCGTCCAAGCTTCTTGTGAGCACTCGCCATCTCCGGGTCCAGCTGCACAGCGCGCTGAAAAAACGGGATCGCTTCGTCAAGCTTACGCTGCTGGGCGAGAGCACTACCCAGATCTTCCGAAAGGCGCGGGAAGTCGGGAGCCAGTTCAATCGCGAGTTTGAACTGTGTCTCTGCCTCGGCAAACCGCCGCTGCTGCATCAGTGCGTGCCCAAGGAACCGCAAGTGCTCGACACTGTCAGGATGCAAATTCAGATGCTCACGACAAAGGGTCTCTGCCACATCGGGTTTGTTGGACTTCAGAGCGTCAATGGCCTGGTCGATAGACGAATGTGCTGTTGGATGGGTGCTTGTCATAGAGTGGTTGGTAGCGTTTATTTTATGCAAGATTCGATGTTTGCGACGTCCATGTGAAATGGCTTCAGTTCGACTCAACAGGCAGGTTTTCATGTAAGAAATCAGTCATCAGATTATACAGATGCCTTTTGGTGTTCTCTTTTTCCTTAATGGAGTGACTGCGGTCCGGATAGATCATCAAATCGAACGACTTATTGAGTTCGATGAATTTGTCGACAAGCTGTTCGGTATTTTGATAGTGAACGTTGTCGTCGCCTGTCCCGTGAATGATCAGTAAATCACCCGCAAGTCCATCGGCATGCGTAATAGGGGAGCCGAGCCGGTAGCCTTCTTCGTTGTCGTCAGGCAAGCCCATGTAGCGTTCCTGGTAAATGGTGTCGTACAGGCGTTGGTCGCTGACAAAAGCGACAGCAATGCCGGTGCTGTAGACGTCGGGATAACGGAACATCGCATTCAAGGTCATTTGACCGCCACCGCTCCAGCCCCAGCTGCCAACGCGCTCCGGATCCAGATAGGGTCTTTCATTGAGCAGGGTTTTTACCGCCGCCGCCTGGTCGGCTGCCGCTTGAATGCCAATTTGTCGATAGACTGATTTTCGCCAGGCACGACCTCTGGGCGCTGGCGTGCCCCGGTTGTCGATGCTGGCCACTATGTAGCCCTGCTGTGTCAGCATGAGATGCCACAGATAACCTTCGGTTTTCCAATCCTTGATGACCGTCTGATTCCAGGGTTCGCCGTAGACATAGATGAGCATCGGATATTGTTGCTGCGGGTCAAAGTTTGGCGGCTTCATCATCCAGCCGTCCAGCTCGAGGCCGTCACCGACATCAATCCTGAAGAACTCTGTTTCTCCACGAGGCGTCGCTTCCACCAATGCAGCGACCTTTTCGTTCTCGACGATGTTGCGTTGTTTCGCGTGACCCGGCAAAGAGATGAGATCGATTGTCGGCGGCACTGCGAAACTCGCAAAGGTATGAAATGCCCACTTCGAATTGGGAGAGATCTTGTAACGGTTGAACCCGGCGTCGCCAGCTGGCGTTAGCCGTTCCATTTTTGCTTTACCGATGAGGGGAGATCGAAACAGATAGCGAGTGGCATTATCCTCTGGCGATGCGATGTAATACACCCAGCCACCGTCGGTGTCGATGTGCTGGATGCTGATAATGTCGAATTCGCCGGGCGTCAGCAGCCTTATGTCCTTGCCATCACGCGAGATAGCAAACAGATGCCGCCAGCCATCGCGCTCGCTGAGCCAGGTGAAATATTTGCCGTCGTCAAACCACTTCAGGTCTTCGTTGACGTCCAGCCATGCGTCATCCGTGTCGGTGAAGATGTCATGTATTGTCCCGTCAGAAGCATCCGCAAGAATGACCCGGTTGCGATTCTGCAAGCGATTAACGTATTGAATGACGAGCTGATCGGAATTGTCCGCCCAACTCATTTGCGGTACATAGTTTTGCCGGGGGTCATCGTCAAGTTCAATCCACGTCGTTTGCGCCGACTCAATCTCGACCACCCCAACGCGGACAGCGGAGTTGGTCGTGCCGGCTTTTGGGTACTGCAATGGGATTGGCTGCGAGTAAATGTCGCCCGTGTTTTTCATCATGTAGAAAGTGCCGACACCTTCTGTATCAAACTGCCAGTAACCGATGCGTTTGGAATCCGGGCTCCATTTGAAACCATCACGCAAGTCGAACTCTTCTTCATTTACCCAGTCGCCGGTGCCGTTTACGATCAGGTCGTTACCGTCCGAGGTCATCGCTTTTACCGACTTCCCGTCGATACTCTCAACGTAAATGTTGTTCGCAAACATGTACGCGATGTTCCTGCTGTCGGGGGAAAACTTCGCGTACATCAGAGTGGATGGTTCAGCGTCCGTTCCAACCTGACGCAGAGTCCAGTCATTCAGTTGCAGAAGCCAGTAGTCCCCCAGTGATTCATGACGGCGAAATTTCACGGTGTTGGTGCTGATCAGCATGAATTGTCCGTCGTCAGACCAGGAGTAGTCTTTGATCTCCAGCGGCGACTCGGCCCCGTCCGGCACCAGTCTACTGGCATCGACCAGGATTGTTTGCTCGCCCGTTGCCGAATCATGCCGCACGATGTCGCTTCCGCCGGGCGTCGAGACGGACTTTTCGACCGTTGTGTAACTCGCCCCAGCAGCCAGCCACTTGCTTGACACGGGTTCGTTGAGTTCGAATTCCTTGTCGTGAAAGATTCTCTCGACGCTGAGTGTCATCGGCGGTTCTCCGTGAGAGTTTGCAGTAGCCAGTACTGCGAGCAGACCGACAAACGCAGCATTTATCCGGTATCGATCGTTCGTCGTCATGTTTGTACCCCGAGTGTTTGGGCTATACGGTCCGGTTTTATTTCAAAGCAACTGCAGCAGAAAAATTGGCATCCCGTCTCAGAGAGTAGTTAATGCCCGAATTGTCGTCGAGTTCCATCGCGTAGCGTCTGCCAGAATACACGGCTGAAGCGATAGGCGCAGGAGCTTCGCAATCTCCGATACGCCGTACGGATTTAGTGGAGCCAGCTTGTCCCGATTCCAAACGACCAAGCAATTCGTAATAGAGTTTGTCGTTGGGCAATCGCGCCGTAACCATTACCACCGCATCGGCGCCTAGTACTGACTCGCGTTCCGTATACATGCAGCTGAGGTTTGCTTCTTTGCCATCATAGGCTTCGAGATTCTGTGCAAACCGCATCTGCACGCCTGCCTCGATCATGGATCGCTGCACGGAGCTTTGCTCGCTCGTGTAGACACCGAAGGAGCACGCCTTGTCATCGGTGCAAACAAAGGTAACCTCGCAACCTGCTGCTTGCAGCATTTCTGCGATTACTGGCCCCATGTAGTAGTAATCGTCGTCGAACAAGATGACTCTTCCTTGCGGAAGACGACCGGCCATGATGTCATCCGGCGTATAAATCTGCTCAGTGGCCGTCAGGTTGGTATTGGCGCTGATGTTCGTGCGACCGAAACCATCCGCACGCCAGTTGGCGCCGGTAGCGACGACGATGTGGTCTGCCTCGGTTAATAGCGCGTCTTCGGCATTCAGATAGTTGTCAAGATAGACATCGACATTGGCGAGTTTCAGAAATTGTTGCTCACGATAATCCCTTACCCGGGCCCATTCGCTGAGTGTTGGCAAGCGAGATTCGAGTGTCACTCGTCCGCCGATTTCGGTGCGCGACTCGGCCAGCATGACAGCGTAGCCACGCTTGCCCAGAGCATGCGCTGCCTCAAGGCCGGCAGGACCTGAACCAACGATCAATATCTGGCTTTCCGATTCTTTCGGTCGCACGGTTTCAGGATGCCAGCCGCGGCGCCACTCTTCTCCCATAGTGGGGTTCTGGGTACAGCGGATGGGGACGGCGAGCTGATCACCGGCGTAACACATATTGCATCCGATGCACTCGCGGATGTCTTCGAAGCGGCCTTCTTCAATTTTCTTCGGCAAGAATGGATCTGCGATTGAGGGCCTCGCGGCACCGATGAGATCAACGGCACCGCGCTTGATCTGGTTGACCATCGTGTCCGGTGAGGTAAAACGTCCGACTGACACGATGGGCTTGCTGGTCATTTCTCTGATGTAACTGGTGTGGCTTCCCAGAGAAGCTTCTTTTACAAATCGTGAGGTACCCATTTCCAGGGCCCAGTCGACTACGGTCAGATCCCATAAGTCCGGCAGCTCAGCGACCTCGGCGAAGAACTCACGTGCCTCATCGGTTACCGGCTGGCCATTGCGCATTTGGTCATCGTCAGGAGCAAACCGCACGGCAACCGCCATGGTCTCGCCGACAGCCTCTTTGAGGACGTCAATGGTCTCGCTCAACAGCCGAGCACGATTCTGCACACTTCCGCCATACTGGTCATCGCGATCATTGGTGGCAGAGCGCTGAAAGTTATGCAGCAAGTCATCGTGATTGGCATAGGCGTAGACGATGTCAAAGCCCGCTGCTTTGGCGCGCAGTGCAGCATCGCGATACCACTGGCGCATGTCACGGAAATCCTGCTTGTCCATTTTGCGCGACTGGAACGGTTGACACTTCCAATTAGGCCGCGAGTTAACATCAAAGCCGACGTCGCGCGTGTAAAGGTTGCTGGCCGATGATCCGCCATACCAAAGCTCCGCGCCGGCCAGGGCCCCGTGCTCGTGAACCTTCTCCGTCATGATTCGATGTGCTCGAACGTCGGAATCATCCCAAAGCGCGGCATAAGGGGATAGCAAGTCGTCGGAACTGGGGTGTATCGAGCAGTATTCGGTATTGACGACGCCCCAGCCGCCCTCGGCTTTGATGCCTCGCATTTCGCTCAAGGAATTCGGGCGTTGCCAGCCCATGCCTGTGCAGTGGGGTACCTGATAGAAACGGTTTTTGGTGGTTACCGGTCCAATTTCGAGCGGCTCAAAAAGAATATCGTAACGCGAATCGCGGCTCACAAAGATGCTCCGGAGAAGGTCGTCATTAGTGGAAGATCGGTAAAGGAGCGAGGTCTCAGTTCAAGCGGAACCACACGGCTTTCGTATTTGTATAGCTAAGCAGACTATCAAAACATTTGTCTTTCGCATTACCGGATTGTTTGTAGCCACCAAAAGGCTGCGTCATGTCACCTTCTTCGAAACTGTTTACGAGGAATGTTCCGCATTCGATTTCACGCACATAGCGCATAGCTTTTCGGTAGTTGTCTGTCCACACGCTGCCTTGCAGACCGTAGATCGAATTATTGGCTATCTCGATAGCCTCGTCATCACTGTCAACCTTGATAACGGCGACAACCGGGCCGAAGGCTTCCAGTTGTGCGATCGTGTCGTTGTCATTGACGCCCGTGATCATAGTGGGTACCACATAGGCACCTTCCTGCAGATCACCTGCGGCCGCTGTACCGCCAAACTCTAACTGTCCGCCTTCTGATACCGCTGTTTCCACCATCCGCAATACACGAGCCTGGGATTCGTGATCGACCAGCGGACCTAAGTTAACCGCCGGGTCCAGTGGGTCACCACAGGTATAGGCGTCTTTGCCCATCGCGATGAATTTCTCAACGAAAACATCATGAATCTTTGAGTGCACGATGAGTCGCGAACCAGCCGAACAAACTTGGCCCATGTTAAAGAAAATACCATTAATCGCCGTTTCAACGGCGCGGTCGAGGAGTTCTCCCTCCAGGTCTTCACAGAAAATCTGTGGACCCTTGCCGCCACATTCCAGCGAAACCTTTTTCATGTTGGATTCACCGGAGTACACGTGCATCAACTTGCCGACTTCGGTTGAGCCGGTGAAACTGATCTTGGAAACATCCATATGGCGCGCCAGCGCCTGACCGGCTTCTTCGCCCATCCCGTTCACAACCTGAAGTGCCCCCGGCGGACCGCCAGCTTCGACAAACAACTCCGCGACACGGTAGCAACTCAGTGGTGATTGCTCTGCCGGTTTCAAAATGGTCGAATTGCCCGCTGCCAGTGAGGGTGAGATTTTCCAAAGGGCCATTAGCAACGGGTAGTTCCACGGTGCAATGCAGCCAACGACGCCAATCGGTTCCCTTAGAACTGTGCTCATGACGTCGTATTCCGTGGTGGTGATCGAGCCCGTCATTTTGTCGATACATTCCGCAAAATATTGAACGGTTTCTATACACATAGGTATGTCGACACCCACCATGTCGGATATGGGTTTGCCCATATCGACGGTATCCATCAGGGCGAGTTCAGCACCATTTTCACTGATGAGGTCCGCCCATCGGTACATGATGGCCATGCGCTCACGCGGCGCCATGCGCGACCATTCGCCTGATTTGAACGAGGCCTTGGCGATGGCCACGGCTTTGTCGATGTCGGCTTTTTTCCCCGCAGCGCAGGTGTTCATGACACTGCCGTCGACGGGACAGATGTTTTCAAAGGTTCCGCCGTCTGCGGCGTCAACAAATTCTCCACCGATGAAAAGCCTGGTTTGTGCAGACGTTTTTAAGGCAGCGGCTCGTTGTTTCCAGTCGCTGTGACTAAGGTTTGCGGCATCGGTCAAATTCACGGTGATTCTCCACTCAATTAAGTCGAAACCATACGTCCGGGGGCAGAGTCTTTCTTCCGGACTTATACGCTATGCGATTGATTTGATCGTACAAACGCGACTGTTGCAATCAAGAGGCAATAATATGTCTTGCGATGGCGTGATCGCATGGCGATTCGCACTCGGGGGTGTTGACAGCTGGACGGACAGGATCTCGTTTGCAAGGATTGCGTACCGCAGCAAAAAAATACGGCGTGCACTAATCTTGTTGTTCGCTATTCTTGCAATAGTCATGCTAAGCATTGCCCTCTGGGATGCTGGCATTTACTGAATACGGAGATTGCTGGTGATCAGATCGGGAATGAAATGTGTAAATTTAATTTTTCTGGCGGGTGTGCTTTTCGCCTCTGCTGCTTGCGGCAGTTCGCCGCCCGAAAACCCGTCATTGGATAGCCGCAAAGCCGATGACCCTAGTCAACAGGTGTCGTCACCCATGAATCTGAACGGACAGATTGAGTTTTCCAAGAAAGATCTTGCGCGACGTTTGGGCATTGCCGATGAGTTGGTTGTTTTGTCGGGCGCTCGCCATGTGACATGGCGCTCCGGTGCCCTGGGGTGCCCGGATCCCGGAATGAGCTACACGCAGGCCCTCGTGCCCGGTACCGTGATTTATCTACAGGTCGAAACGACGATGCATGCTTATCATGCCCGATTTTCCGGTGAACCCTTCTATTGCCCACGGGAGCGCGTGGAATCACCTGTAACCGAAGGTGACGACCGGATCTAAAAAAAAACGGGCTGACAATTCTGCCAGCCCGTTCTCTTTTCCTTGTTGTGCTATGGATTCAGATTTTTAAGATCAGTCTGTATCCACCGAAACAGCGGTCAGGTCGATCAAGCCACCACCGTCACTGTGCGAGACAGCACCAAGGTGCTTGGTGCCAGCGGCCGCTCCGGCCCAGCTGATATCGACAGCTTCGGTTGCGCCCAGCGTCGCAGACGCAGGAGCGCTATCGACGCTCATGTTACCGCCCGGTGTTGCCGAAACCGACCAACTAAACAGCGTGTAGTTAGAGTCAGCACCGTCCGTTTGCCAGCCATGTACGCCGACGTGGTACAGGGTGTCGGCTGGCAGAACAAGATCGACCTGCTCAGCACTTGTACCGGATCCACTACCACCAACTTGTGACCATCCAGAGTTCCAGACGTAAAGGTCCAGATCATCATTGCCGTCGGTGTAGTCGTCGAACAGTGACATGCGTGTCAACGCTGTTCCGGCGGGCACAATCACATCATGGAACGTGAGGCCCGTGCAGCCGAATACCGAATTCGGGAAATCGCTAAAATCACACGAGTCCAACGCAGCGTTGATGCTATTAGCCGGATCGTCTCCAACATTGCCGTCCGTCATCGTCGCCGGTTCCAAACCATGTGCTGCTGCCGAATAAGCACCCGAATAACCAAAGCTCACGTCAAAGCTCGTATCACCATCCGTACCCGAACCCGAAACTTCTCCGGGCGCATCGAAATAGATCGGGCGAACGAGCGCTGGGCTGCGAACCGTGTGTGATGCACTGGTCCAGTAAACGAACCCTGTAGCGTAGGTGTCCACTGGTGCGCTTACATTCGTGAACGTCAACGAGAAGCTGACGGACTGCCCCGGCGCAATCGTAAAGCTTGCTGGGTCAGCTACCACTTCGATGCCAGGTACGTTGGCTGAGAACGCATAGGATTCTGTGGAGTCGCTCACACTGGTAACGGTTCGAGTTACGGTTTGAGCGCCTGCCAGAGCGCCAATTGAGACGGACGCAAGGTTCAAGTCGCTTGGGTCAATACTCAGAGCCGGGCAATACCAATCTTGCAGCTGCCCAGTGCCACACAGAAATCCTAACCAGTCGGTGAAGCCGTGGTCATAAACCAGGCCCGGATCGGCTGCGCTGTTGGGATCTACATGCCCTGCGCCCTGTGCAAATGGATCAGCACCGGAAAGCAGGTCGTAGCCTGTGGTCATCAGCGCCGATTTGATCATCATCGGCGACCAGTCAGGATGCAGGTCGGTCAGCAGAGCTCCCAGACCCGCGACGTGCGGACTGGACATAGAGGTTCCGC
>JAACFM010000108.1 GCA_009937445.1 Gammaproteobacteria bacterium
ATGGCAGGTTTGAGGAAGGTCTGCCTGACCTTGAACATGCCCTGACACTCGACCCGGATAACTACTTTATCCATTGGCATATCGGCTATGCGTACGCCGCCGTTGGTCAACTGGACAAGGCCGCTACGCATGCCGCATTCCTGGCATCCGTCGGGCCCGATATGCCCTATACGGAGCAACTACTGGCTTTGGTCGACGCACTCGAAAACCGCCCGCAGCAGGCGATTGATCGCATTTCAGCGGTTGATGTTGCTCCGCTTGATGGGCATACGACATTTCATCTGGCTGAACCGCTGATGGTGGCTGGCGCGAAAGAACAGGCTCTCGATCTCCTGGAGGGCGTTGTCGAAAGCGGATTTTATCCTTACCGTTTTTTCGCCGAGTACTGTCCATTCATGGGGTCGCTTCGTTCCGAGCAACGCTTCGAGAAAATCCTGGCTAGGTCGAAACAGCAAACCGAAGCGTTTATGGAGGCCGAGCTTGCGGGGATCTAGGGTGGCAAGCGGCTTGGCGTGCGTTGGGGCTTTTACGCCTGCCCTGCCATTAGCACCGCGGAAGCCAAAAGATTTATTGCTAATTCAGCGAACATTTTCAGGCCTCCGCACAGCGACAAAGGTCATAATTAAGAGATATAGGGCTCCTGCCTGGCCGTCTGCTTCGGGTCACAAGCAGAGAAATTTAATGAATGTGTTGCGTCGATCCATTGAGATCACCGGGGTAAAGCCGCCGTTTAGCTAAATGAATCCGGCGCCTTTATCAGTAACTCTGCAAATTGACCTATTGACAAATCACACTGTCGCCCGCCGGTTGGCAGACATCCGGCCAGCCATATTCGCGCCAGTAATCAAGCATTCCCAGCTCATTTACAAGCGCTGCAAATCGCGGGTCCTGACGAAATGGCATCATGTCGGATCGCCAGAAATCCCACACAAAATTATTTCTATGGAAACCATCCATATCAAGAGCCATAGTGGTCACTCGATAGGCTTCATCGATCCGGTCAAAACTGACGTAACTCGTGAACAGAGTTTGAATAAAATCGATCGTTTCATGTTCTGCGAGCCTCTCGAGAAACAACGGTCTTTTCGCTGCATCGATCTTTGCCTCGAGAAATAGTTTTAGCGTTAGGGGATTTTGGGGGTTGTCGAATTTTTCTGCCATCCGTTCATCCCACTGATCGGCGAAGCCAGCGGCTCGGTCGAATTCTCCGATACGCATGTTCATCCACGCCTGAAAGTACAGCCCCGAGGTATGACCTAAGTCCCATGCGGCCGCGGCATACTTCAACGTGTTGTTGGTATCGTTTAGATAAAAATAGATCCACCCGAGAAAAGCATTAGTGCCAGGGTGCAATGGGTCCAGTTGATAAGCTATCAGGGCTTCTTCAAGCGCATCATCAAGACGACCAAGCTTGAACAGGTGCTCGCCATACCATAGGTGTGCAGTCGAATCCTTTGGTTCATTGGCAATGGCAAGTAAGAAGTGCGTTTCCGCCTCTGTCCATTTTCCATCCATGTCAGCCAAACCGCCCAAAACCGCATAGGCTTCCGCGAGGGAATCATCCTGCGCCAGGGCCCTCTGTGCAGCGGAGACCGCCAGAGGATAATGTTCACTCCTTGGTGCGTCAGAATACACCGGCAATGTGAAGTGCGTCGCCGCCTGGCTTGACCAGGCCCGGGCAAACTGTGGATCAAGCTCTGTTGCCCGCTTAAACAGTGTTATGGCGTGCCGGATATTCTCATCGCCACGGCGCTGCCATAAATAACGACCTCGCAAATAAAGCTCGTAAGCCTGCAGGTTGTCGGTTGGTCTTGCGTCAATGCTTAGTTGCTCATCTGTGGAAAGCTCGGCCTGTAAGGCATCGGCAATCTTTTTTGCAATCTCACTTTGTACGCCGAAAAGGTTTAACGCAGTCAACTCACGATCATAGATTTCTGCCCACAAATGTTCATCGGTTGCCGCATCAATCAACTGCACGTTGATTCGTATCTGATTACCGGAGCGCTGAATGCCACCTTCGAGAATGGTTGCAACACCCAACTCTTCTGCAATTTGCGGAATCTTTTTGACGGTATTCTTGTATTCCATGACCGAGGTGCGCGAGATCACTTTGATCGAGCCGATCTTGGCGAGGGTGGCCAAGAGGTCGTCATGCATACCGTCAGTGAAGAACTGGTCTTCCTCGCGGCTGCTGCGGTTATCAAAGGGTAGTACAGCAATGGAATTGTCACCGAGTGATTCGGTGCGAGCGGCAGCGTGGGCTTCCTGACGCGTCGATTGGGCAAGTTGTTCATCTTCGACAGGCTCGAGTACGAACTTGTCGACAGAGATGTATCCCAGCGCCAACGCCAACACAACCAAGCTCACAAGCAAACGTGAAGACAGGGCTTTCCTGGATGAACGGTTGGAAACCTGTGCCGACTGAATTTTGACTTCGGGAACCAGACGATAGCCTTCCCCGCGCACGCCATCGATGTAGATGGGCTGATGGGGATTATCACCAAGACTCTGCCTCAGCGCCTTCATTCTTTGGGAAAGGTTGTCGGACGTAATCACCCGTTTGGTTCCCCAGACCTGCTCGATCAGACTATCGTGTGAGATCATCGCTGGTGCTGCCTGCACCAATGCGTGAAGAATCTTGAAACAGAGTTTCGTCAGCTTGATCGGCTGCCCACCACGAGTTAGCAGGTGCCGGTCCAGGTCCAGTTAACAGCGGTGATAAACACCCCATGTGCAATGACGAAGTCTGGATGGATTGGTTATGGGCTGTCAAAGCATTGTTAGGGGGAGGCGATTGGACTTTTACAACTGAAACTATCGGTACTTCCTATATGTTGCGCGGTGATGCTTTGGTAAGTAATCAGAGTCCTGTCGCAACCGATCCATACAATGGAGACATGTGGGATCAGGAAGGTCCACATATTATGATGTTGTTTCCTACTCGTGAAGAGATTGCTCACTTACCTCGAGACCCCAATGCTGGCGGCCCCTATGTAATGTGGGACGCGTGGCCTCTTGTACATGTCATGTTTCCTATGACAGATAGAGATAGATAAAAACATAAACAAAGCGTTATGGTTTTTCTTCGGCGTGTATGTGTTCCGTGTTTTCCAACATATTCGTCAACGGCATTGCGAGCGTCGCGACGCCCAGAAGGACAATTAACAGTCCGGCGCCCAGGCGATTGCGGCTCATGAATGCCGCGATCCCTGAGGCGCTAAGTCCGGTCGCTATCATTGCGGGCATCGTACCCAGCCCGAAGGCGACCATGACCAGCCCTCCGCTGATCGCGTCGGCTGTTGTCGCGGCCAAAAGCAGCACGCTATAAACCAAGCCACAGGGCAACCATCCCCAAATAAGTCCCAGGCCGGTCGCTTTGCTCACGCTGTTCGCAGGGATCAAACCCTTGGCGTGCGGTACGAGACGGTTCCAGATCGTTGCGCCGATCTTTTCAACCGGAGTGAGCAGACGCCAGCCGAAAGCGACCTGCAATCCAACGACGATTATCAATACGCCGCCCGCCAGACGTACAGGTCCGGCCAGATCCGGAATAGCACTGACTGCAGTGCTGCCGATCAACGCAACAGTGACACCGAGCAGAGCGTAGCTGATTACTCGTCCGACGTTGTAGGCAATAGCGAGCGGCAACTGAGTCTTGATCGACGCAACTGTCGCGCCGGCTGCGAACAAACCAGAGATTCCTCCACACATTCCAAGACAGTGAGCACTGCCGAGGAGTCCGGCACCAAAAGCGGCCGCCAACAGCGGCATCAATGCGGTCATTCTTCCGGTCCCTTTTTGGGCGCCTTGTCATCGTCCATCAGCATTCTGACCGCGGGTGTATCCAGATCATCGAACTGGCCGCTGCCAACAGCCCAAAAGAACGCCCACACAGCAGCGCCGAGAATGAGCAGGGCGAGTGGAATCAGGACGTAGAGTATCGACATGGTTTTACTTGAACCGGTTCAGACGCAGGGAATTGAGCACCACAATAAGCGAGCTCGCACTCATTCCGATAGCCGCGAGCCAGGGCGGCACAAACCCGGCAACAGCCAACGGCAAGGCAGTCACATTGTATACGACTGCCCAAACAAGATTTTGCCGAACGATGCGCAATGTCTTGCGCGACATCGTCAGCGCCGTGACCAGCGGATGCAGGGATTCGCCAAGCATGATGACGTCAGCGCTGGTTTGCGCCAGCAGCGCGCCGTGCGCGGGCGCGATTGATGCGTCAGCACCCGCCAGTACCGGTGCATCGTTAATACCGTCACCCACCATCACAACCCGTTCGCCTCGAGCTTGAAGTTTTTCGATGGTCTTGAGTTTGTCTTCCGGTGAACAATCGAAACGAAAGTCGGTGATTCCGAGTGAGTTCGCCACGGCGGTCACACTTTGTTCATGGTCGCCACTGGCCAGAGAGAGTGTGATGCCCATTGATCTCAGTGAATTGAGCGTTGCATGCGCATCAGGACGCACTGGATCACTGATATTAAATCTCGCGATGCATCGCCCGTTCGTTCCCAGGTACACGCCATTGCTGACAGATTGGTCATCGCTCGCAAACGCGAAGTCGGCCTTGCCAATGCGCCAAAGCTGCCCGTCAACTGTGCCACTGACGCCTGCTGCGATATGCACAGTCGAGTCAGTAACGACAGGCAGGGTTTGATCAGACCGGAATGCATTCGCGATAGGGTGGGAGGAGGCTTGCTCAAGCGCTGCGGCGACGCGCAGGCAGTATTCCTGCTCATAGTCCTCATCGCAGACGACCACCGATTCCAGAGCAGGTTGGCCGGACGTCAACGTACCGGTTTTGTCGAAAACTATATGGGTTGCTCTGGACAATACCTCGATGGCATCCCCATTGGTGACAAGAAGCTGCAACTGCGAAAAACGGCTACCAGCGGTAGCGAATGCTGCCGGGGTAGCGAGCGCGAGTGCGCAAGGGCAGGTGACAACGAGTACAGATAACGTAATGACGAAGGCTCGCTCCGGTGCGGCCAGATACCAGTACGCGGCCACCAAAGTGGCGACAAGCAAGAGTGCGACAACGACGTAGCTTGCGATACGGTCGGCCAGCATGACAAAGGCCGGCCTCGCAAATCGTGCTCGTTCACTCATTCGACTGATCGCGCCGAGCGTGGTGTCACCGCCCGTGGCATCGACACGTAACTCAATTTGCGAATCGAGATTGACGCTGCCAGCTGAGAGCAATTCTCCCGTTGATCTGGGTTGCGGTGCGGCTTCGCCGGTCAGCATTGACTCATCGACAGACGTTTTTCCCGCGACAATAAAACCGTCGGCGGGAATCGGGTCACCGGCTCGAATCAATACGATGTCGCCCTTTGCCAACTGGGCAACGGGGACAACAGTTCGCGTTTCGTCGACTATTAAAGTCGTCGTATTCGGGAGTAGTTGTGAAAGTGCTGCACCGCGATCAATGGAGCGATGGCGAGCTCGCATCTCAAGGTAACGGCCGAGCGTCAGGAAGAAAACGAACATGGCGACAGAGTCGAACCAGACAGAAGGCCCTCTTGAAAATGTCGCATAGACCGACGCGGCATAGGCAGCGCCAACAGCGACAGAAACCGGCAGGTCCATGCCGGGCATCCGTGTGACCAACCCTCTCCAGGCGCTGATAAAAAAGGGTTTGCCGGCATAAAAGACGACAGGGGTCGTCACAAAGAAACTGACCAGTCGCAGGAAGTGCTGCATGTCTTCATCAATACCGGAAAAGTCGCCGGCATAGAGACCCACCGCGAACATCATGACCTGCATCATGCCGAGTGATGCGACGAGCAGGCGTTTCAGTGCGGTTCGTTGTTCCGCGATCTCAGGGCGAGTGGAATCGTCCGCGGTCAGAGGTTGCGGCCGGTATCCCAAGTTCGCCAGATTCGCGAGGATATCGCCAAGTCCGATAAGACGGTGCGACCAACGAACCCGAACTCTGTGCGTCATTGGGTTCACGTCGACTGACAGAACACCGGGAATCTTGCACAGCGATGTTTCAATCAGCCAACTGCAGGCAGAACAATACATACCACCAGCATAGATCGTCGCTTCCGCTACCGACTGATCAATGTCGGCGAACGCATTCAGCATGTTATCGGTATTGAAGACCAGCCATTCGGCCTGCTCTTCTGGCGGTTTGCCGGCGCCCGGTTGGGGGGCATCCCGCATTGAGTAATAGTTGCTCATGCCAGAATCGCGGATGAGTTCAGCGACAGCCTTACAGCCCGGACAACAGACGCGATGGCGGACGCCGTCTATCTCGACCGTGAAATAGTCGCTCTTGTGATTGCCCTTGGGATTGGGCAGCGCACAGTGGAAGCAGGTGTCAGAGCTTGCCATTGTCCGACCGACTGGCTGGGTCGAGCCGGAATTCCGGCTGCCCGGTCCACTCGGCAGAGATGCGCCAGGTATTGCCGGACGACAGGGTTACGAAATGACGGCCGACGGGTGGTTTCAGAAAATGGCCAGCCCAGGTTGCGTCACCTGCGCTATTTGGCATCGCCCGAAGCAGTTCGATGGTGGCGTCACGCGGCGCCATCGTCGGATGGCGCATTTTGAGCTCAAGGGAACTGGGAAGTTCGACGTTTTCGGCCGCCGTCATTGAGACGATGACCGCGCCGCTTTCGAGGTCGATATCGACATTGGCATTCAGGCCCAGTCGAGCAGCCTCCTTTTCCGCCGCTGTGTTTCGTTCAGTAACGACATTCATACCATCGTCGGATTGAACGACCAGCGAGTCCGTCGTCTGCATGGCTATCCAGACGGTGTACAGGCCGGCGACAACGGCCGAGGCGGGGAGCGCCATGATGAACCAGGGCCAGAACTGGCGATACCAGGGGACTGTGTCTTCTCGTTGCATATTACTATCGGGCCGCTTGATGTCAGGGCGTTGGGCCGAGGAACCGACTGTCCTCGACACGCAGGTCACCAGAATCATCCATCGCTTCGACGATAAAGTCTATTTTCCTGATCCCATAGGCGTTTGACCGCTCTGCCCGCACGCGCACCGGAAGTGACAGTACACCGCCGCCATCGACAGCGACTTCGTCGTCTATCCCGTCCAGGTAAATGCCTTCCACACCTTCGACACTAAGCTTGAATACCCGGCTGTCGTTGCTTTGATTGATCACTTTTATCGTATAAATATTTTCGATCAGATCGCCGGGCAGCTCTCGATACAGTGAATTTCGATCTCGGATGACATCGAGAATAATCGGTGTTCGGAGGGTCATCGAGGTAACCATAGAGCCGACCAATACCAACAGTAGCGCGCCGTATACCAGCATGCGTGGACGAACGACCTGAGTCTCTTTACTGTCCATCGCGTGTTCGGTCGTGTAGCGCACGAGCCCGCGTGGGTAGTTCATCTTATCCATTACCGAATCACAGGCGTCGATGCAGGCTGCGCAGGCAATGCACTCGTACTGCAGACCTTCTCGAATGTCGATTCCGGTGGGGCAAACCTGCACACACAACTGGCAGTCGATGCAGTCTCCGAGACCCGCGAGTTTTGGATCAACCGACCGCTTTCGTCCGCCGCGCGGCTCGCCCCGTTTTTCATCGTAGGAGATGATCAACGTGTCTTTATCGAACATTGCGCTCTGGAAACGCGCATACGGACACATGTACTTGCAGACCTGCTCGCGCATGTAACCCGCATTGCCATACGTTGCGAAGCCGTAGAACAATCCCCAGAATAAAGTCCAGCCACCCACCGTCAGGGTCATGAACTGGTTATTGAGTTCGCGTATGGGTTCGAAGTAACCGACGAATGTAAAACCCGTCCACATCGACAATGCAATCCACAAGAGCTGTTTCGAGCCTTTGCGGCGTAACTTGTTCCATGACCATGGTGCCTTGTCGAGCTTCATGCGCTGCGACCGGGTACCCTCAGTGAACTGTTCTATCCAGATAAACGCTTCTGTCCACACCGTTTGCGGGCAGGCGAAACCGCACCAGAGGCGACCGGCGAGCGCCGTGAAAAAGAACAGCGACAGTGCGGCAATAATAAGTAGCAAGGCCAGGTAGGGAAAATCCTGAGGCCAAAGCGTGAGTCCAATGAGATAGAACTTGCGTGCCGGCAGATCAAATAAAATCGCCTGACGGTCGTCCCACATCAACCACGGAATCAGATAAAACAGACCAAGCAGCGAAATCGTTGCCAGCTTGCTGAGATTGGCAAAGCGACCGCCGATCTCACGCGGGTAGATCTTCTTTTGGCTCTCGTACATCGAGACCGGTTGCGGGTTGTTCATTCGCGGTGCTTTGCGTCCCGTTTAGGGGCGGTACGGACGAGGAAAGCAGTGATGCCGGAGCAAATCAGTGACAGGGCCCAGAAGAAGAAAAAACCGGCCGCATAGCCTGCGTCCCTGTTGATTTCCAGGTCCTGGTCAAAAATGCCGGTCAGATCGACAGGGTCAAAAACAGCGAAGAAAACCATGGTGCCAATTGCGGCACAAAGGAACGAAATCCAGACCACCGTGAAAACAGCTTGTTTGTCACGGCTCCACTGTTTGGTTCCTCTGTATTCTTCGCTGACCACTACTGTTGTGACAAGCTCGCGACATAGGCCGCCAGAATCTTGGTGCGGTTCTCGCCCAGGAGCTCGCCGTGAGACGGCATGACTCCGTTTCGGCCTTCAGTAATGGTGCTGCGAACGGCAGCCATGCTTGAGCCGTATAACCATATATCGTCTGTTAAATTAGGTGCACCAAACATCGGGTTTCCCGTTCCTGCAGCGGTGTGACACGCGCTGCAAAGTGCCAGGAACATCGGTTGAGCACTCATCGCATTGGCATCAGCCTCGACAAGACCGCTCAGGCTGCGCACGTAGGCCACCATATTATCGATGCCGGCTTCGCCACCGAGCGCGGGTGCCAGCACTGGCATGACGCCACTGCGACCCTGTCGAAGGGTGGTGGTAATCGCATCTTCAGAGTTGCCCCAGAGCCAATCGTTGTCGGTGAGGTTCGGGTAGCCGATTGCACCGCGCGCATCCGAGCCATGGCAGGTCGTGCAATAGCTTGCATACAGACTTGCGCCCAGTTGCAGTGCATCCGGTTCCTGCTGGAGCTGCTCGAAATCCATTGCCGCAAACTTTTCGTAAATGGGTTGGTAACGATCCGCGGCGGCCTGCATCTCTTCTTCGTACTGTCCCTGTTGAGACCAGCCCAGCATGCCGTTCCAGCTGCCGAGCCCCGGGTACGCGATCATGTAGCCAATGGCCCATGCGATCGTCAGGAAATAGAAGTAAAGCCACCACTTGGGAGCCGGGTTATTCCATTCTTCCAGGTCGCCATCCCAAACATGGCCGACAACCTCATCGTCTGCGACGTTTT